>NZ_JAVDVK010000001.1:315677-631354 GCF_031456835.1 Leifsonia shinshuensis | reverse complement strand
GTCCGCGATCGCCGCGCTCGTCGATGCCGCGACCGAGGCGTCCGTCTGGAACTCCCTCACCCCGGCCGAGCAGGTGCTCTCCGACCGGGCCGTGGGTCAGGCCGACATCATGGTGCGCCTGCTCCCCATCCGCAACTCCGGCCTGGCCGCCACCTGGGCGGGCCACCAGCTCGCCGAGATGAAGCGCGCGTCCGCGACGTTCGGCTACCAGCTCGACCCCGCGATCGCCGAGTTCCGCGACCGCTTGATCGAGTGGCAGAACAACCCGCGCCGCGCCCGCAAGATCTTCCAGAGCGACCTCGAGCGGTGGCGCTTCGAGAACACCGACAGCGAGCGGTCGCTGATCGCGCAGCAGGATGCGTGGGTCGCGCAGCAGCACCACGAGCAGTACGCGGCGCCCGCCGCAGCGACGGCAGGCGGCGACGCGGCGGCGCCGGCGCCCGCGACAACGCAGACGACCGAGCCCGAGCGCACCGGCGCCGCCCCGTTCGCGGGAGCGGCCGCCGACGCGAACGCGACCGCCGACACGTCCCCGACCGCCCGGCTCGGCCAGCCCGTCTGACCGACCCCGCCGACACGACGGCGGCACACTCCACCCGAAACGAAAGGGCGCCGGCTGAGAAGCCGGCGCCCTTCGTCGTTCTCGCCGCTCAGCGGCTGTACGACCCCTCGCCCCACCAGGCGTCGAACATGCTCGCGGGAGGCTGCCGCTTGTGCTCGGTGGCCCGGTACCGGGCTTCGAGCGCCTCCGCGACCTCGTCGCTGACATCCTTGCCCTCGAGGAAGTCGTCGATGTCGCTGTAGGTCAGCCCGAGGTTGTCCTCGTCCGTCTGGCCCGGGTTCAGGTCGAGCAGATCGGCCGTCGGCGCCTTCTCATAGAGGCGCGCGGGCGCATCCAGATACTGCAGCAGCTGCTTGCCCTGACGCTTGGTGAGCCCGGTGAGCGGCAGGATGTCCGTGCCGCCGTCGCCGTACTTGGTGAAGAACCCCGTCACCGCCTCCGCCGCGTGGTCCGTGCCCACCACGAGCAGCGCGCGCTGTCCGGCGATGGCGTACTGGGCGACCATGCGGATGCGCGCCTTCACGTTGCCCTTGACGAAGTCCGACATGGGCTCGCCGAGAGCGTCCGCGTACTCGTCCTCCACGCCGTCGGTGCCGCGCTGGATGTTGAACACGACCGAGCTCTTCGGCTGGATGAACGACAGCGCCAGCTGGGCGTCGTCCTCGTCGCGCTGCACGGCGTACGGCAGCCGTACGGCCACGAAGTCGGCCTCGATGCCGTCGGCAGCGAGCCGCTCCACCGCGAGCTGGGTGAGCCGGCCGGCCAGGGACGAGTCCTGGCCGCCGCTGATGCCGAGCACGTAGCCCTTGGCGCCGGTGGAGCGCAGGTAGTCCACCAGGAAGCCGACGCGACGGTCGACCTCCTCGGCCGGGTCCACCTCGGGGCGGACGTGCAGGTCCTCGATGATCTTCGCCTGGAGTTCACGCATGACGCCACGATAGTCCCGCAGGATTTCGTGCGTGTGAACGTCCGGAACGGTCTGCCGCGATCGCCGTCGTCGTCGCTAGCATGCGCGCATGGCTCCCGCCGTGTCCACCGTCGTGCTCGTCCCGCTGATCGCCGTCGCCGCGGCGCTGCTGACCACCGTCGTCGGCCGGTTCGTCAAGATCCCCCTGGTGGTGTTCGAGATCGTGCTCGGTCTGATCGCGGGCCCGAGCGTGCTCGGCTGGGTTCCGGAGACGGACGCGCTCAAGGCGGTGTCGAACTTCGGCCTCGCCTTCCTCTTCTTCATGGCGGGCAACGAGATCGACTTCGCCGCGATCGTGGGGCGCCCGATCCGCCGCGCCTCCCTCACCTGGCTCATCTCCCTGATCGCCGGGATCGTGCTCGCGACGCTCATCGTCGGCCAGCTGATCACCGGCGTCTACCTGGGGATCGCGCTGACCTCCACGGCGCTCGGCACCCTGATGCCGGTGCTGCGGGATGCGGGCGAGCTGCGGACGCCGTTCGGCCGCGTCGTCATCGCGGTGGGCGCCGTCGGCGAGTTCGGGCCGCTGATCGCCATCTCGCTCTTCCTCAGCGGCCGCAAACCGCTGGCCGCCGCACTCGTGCTGATCGGCTTCGCGATCATCGCGGGGGCGGCGATCTGGTTCGCATCGCGCGGCGGGCACGAGCGCTTCCAGAGCCTGGTCCGCGCCACGCTGCACACCAGCGGACAGTTCGCGGTCCGCTTCGTCGTGCTCGTGATCGCAGCGCTCGTGGGCTTGAGCATCGCTCTCGGGCTCGACATGCTGCTCGGCGCATTCGCCGCGGGCGTGCTGTGCCGCATCCTGCTCGGCGGGGCGGCGCCCGAGGACGCCCACCACATCGAGAGCAAGCTCGAGGCGGTCGCATTCGGCGTGCTCGTCCCGGTCTTCTTCATCAACACGGGCATCGGCTTCGACCTCAAAGCCCTTCTCGGCGATCCGCGCGCGCTGCTCCTGCTCCCGATCTTCCTGGTGCTGCTCGTCGTAGTGCGCGGCCTCCCGGGCTCCTTCGCCGCCCCGCCGGGCTCGACAGGGCGTGACCGTGCCGCGCTGACGCTCTTCACCGCGACCGGCCTGCCGATCATCGTCGCGGTGACCGACATCGGCGTGCGCGAGCACGACCTGCAGAGCGGGACGGCGACGGCACTGGTCGGCGCGGGGATGCTGTCGGTGCTGATCTTCCCGCTCGTCGCGCTGCTGCTGCGCCGGCGCTCCGCGGACGGCGGTGTGCGACCCGCCGATCCGGATGCGGTGCCGATCGAAGGCTGAAGCGCCAGGTTCTCGGTCGGCTGGCGGTCAGGCCACCCGGCTGACCGCACGCGCCAGGATCGCCGTGGTCAGCGCCTCCACCGGCTCCCGTGCGGCGGACGGGTTCGACAGCAGCGTGAAGTCGACGTGCCCGAGATCCGGCAGCCCGAAGCGGTTCGTGACCTTGATCAGGTCGGTCGGGATGAGCGACCGCGGGAACACCGCCACCCCGATCCCCGCGCGCACGGCGGCGAGCACACCGTTCACCTCGCGGGTGTTGCAGGTGATGCGCCAGGTGCGCCCCGCGGACTCCAGCGCGTCGATCGCCACCTGCCGGCTGAGGCTCGGCCCCTGGTACGAGATCAGCGGCACCGGGCCGTCGGGATCGAGGATGGTCTTCTCCTGCCCCATCCACACCAGCTCGTCGGTCGCGACCACCGTGCCCTCCGTCGTCCCCGGCGTCTGCTTGATGAAGATCAGGTCGAGCTGGCCGGCTTTGAGCTTGCGGTGCAGCGGAGCGGACTGGTCGACGGTCAGCTCCAGGTTGATCTGCGGATTCTGCTGCCGGAAGTGACGCAGGATGCGAGGCAGCGTCGTGATCGCGAGGTCGTCCGCCGCGCCGAAGCGTAGCCGGCCGCGCATGGCGGAGCCGCTGAAGTAGCTGTCCGCCTCCGCGAGGGCGGCGAGGATCGTCCGTGCGAAGCCGGCCATCGCATCCCCGTTGTCCGTCAGCCGCACCTCGCGGGTGTCGCGCGCGATCAGTTGCCGTTTCGCGGATTGCTCGAGCTTCCGGATGTGCTGGCTCACCGTCGGCTGGCTGATGCCGAGCCGGGCGGCGGCGCGGGTGAAGCTCCGCGTGTCGGCGACGGCCAGGAAGGTCTGCAGCAGGACCGGATCGAACATCGCGCGCATCCATTCGAAAAGCCAATAGGAGTTATAGCTCGGATCGGGAACAAGAATAGTCGGTTCTGCGTAATGTCAATCAGGACACTTCATACGGAACCAGCACTGACATCGAGGTAACACGCACGTGGCGCACTCCCCCGCAGCGGCCCCGCCCACCGGACCCATGCCGGTCCTCTCCGCCCGCCCGCCGTGGAAGGAGACCTTCGCCTCCCTCCGCGTGCCGAACTACCGGCGCTTCGCCGCGAGCAACCTGGTCGCCAACACGGCGGTGTGGATGCAGCGCATCGCGATGGACTGGCTGGTCCTGCAGCTCTCCGGCAGCGTCGCCGCGGTCGGGGTGACCGTGTTCATGCAGTTCACCCCCATGCTGCTGTTCGGCCTGTGGGGCGGAGTGATCACGGATCGCTACTCCAAGCAGCGCCTGCTCGTCGTCACCCAGTCGTGCGCGGCTGCGCTCGCCGCGCTCCTCGCCGTGCTGACCCTGAGCGGTGTCATCGAGGTGTGGCACGTCTACGCGATCTCGTTCGTGCTCGGCCTCGTCACGGTCGTCGACAACCCGGCGCGCCAGGTGTTCGTGAACGAGCTGGTCGGCCCGAAGTACCTCCGGAACGCGATCAGCCTCAACTCCTCGATCTTCCAGCTCGGCGGCCTGATCGGACCGGCGCTGGGCGGCATCCTCATCACGGCGGTGGGTGGCGGGTGGTCGTTCGCGATCAACGCCGTCGCGTGCCTCGCGGTGGTGTTCGCGGTCGCGACCCTGAAGCGCTCCGAACTGCACGCGTCGCCGGCGGCCCCGCGCACCAAGGGGCAGCTCGCCGAGGGGATGCGGTACGTGCGCCGCAAGCCGGTGATCTTCTGGACCATCGTCATGGTCGCCGTCGTCGCGGTCTTCGCGTTCAACATGCCGGTGTTCCTCGCCGCGTACGCGAACGACGTCTACCACGTGGGCGCCCAGGGCTACGGGATGTTCAACGCGCTCGTCGCCGCCGGCGCACTCACCGGGGCGCTCGCATCCACCCGGCGCACCAGCGTGCGGCTGTCGATGGTCGTCGGCACGGCGGCCGCCCTGGGGATCGTGCAGGCGCTGGCGGGATTCGCCCCCGGCGAGCTGGCGTTCGGGATGCTGCTGATCGGCGTCGGCGTCGGCAACCTGCTGTTCATCACGGCGGCGAACTCGCTGGTGCAGATGTCGTCGAACCTGCAGATCCGCGGCCGTGTGATCTCGCTGTACATCCTGGTGCTGCTCGGCGGCCAGGCGCTCGGCGGGCCGCTGATGGGGTGGATCGTGGAGCAGGTCGGCCCGCACATCGCGATGGCGATCTCCGGGCTCGTCCCCGCCGCCGCGGCCGCGGTCGTCGCCGTGCTGATCGCCCACCAGGCGCAGCTGCGGCTGCGGTTCGGCCTGCGCGGACGGCGCCCGGTCATCGCGATCGTGAACCGCGCGGGCAAGTCCGGCACGACGCTCTGAGCCCTGCGCCGCTCCGGTATCGTGGATGCGTCGCCCCCGTAGCTCAGCGGATAGAGCAGGAGCCTTCTAATCTCTTGGTCGCAGGTTCGATTCCTGCCGGGGGCACCGGAGCAGTTCTCGCGGTGCTTCTCATCTCTTGGTCGCAGGTTCGATTCCTGCCGGGGGCACTGGAGCAGTTCTCGCGGTGCTTCTCATCTCTTGGTCGCAGGTTCGATTCCTGCCGGGGGCACCCTCTTGCGCACGCATCCCATCCCCCGTCGAGTACACGAAAAGTGCACGCGAATCCGGCGTGTCGCGTGCACTTTTCGTGTACTCGACAGAGGGGGGGACGCTGGGGGGCGGAGACGCGAAGAAGGGCCGGACTCGGGGAGTCCGGCCCTTCTTGGTGGGGTGAGTAACGGGGCTTGAACCCGCGACCTCCTGGACCACAACCAGGCGCTCTACCAACTGAGCTATACCCACCATGTGTCGCGCCGAACCGAGCGGGCGGCGCAAGCAACTCATCGATTCTAGTACATGCGGGGAGCCCATTTTTCCACGACGCCGTCCCTCAGCGCCTGGGTGTCCTCCGTGCTCGGGCCGGGAGGCGCGACGAACGCGGCGGAGCGGTAGTAGTCGAGCTCGCGGATGGACTCGAGGATGTCGGCCAGCGCGCGGTGCCCGCCGTTCTTCTCGGGAGCGTTGAAGTAGATGCGGGGGAACCAGCGGCGCGCGAGCTCCTTGATGGAGGACACGTCGACGTTCCGGTAGTGCAGGTGGTTGTCCAGCCGCGGCATGTACTTCGCGAGGAACATCCGGTCGGTGCCGATGGTGTTGCCGGCGAGCGGCGCGGTGCGCGCGGTCGGCGCGAACTTGAGCACGTACTCCAGCACCTCGTACTCGGCCTCGGCGAGGCTCTTGCCGTTCGGGATCTCGTCGATGAGCCCCGAGGTAGTGTGCATCTGCCGCACGAAGTCGCCCATGTGCTCGAGGGCCGAGTCGTCGGGCTTGATGACGATGCTGAGGCCCGGGTCGAGCACGTTCAGCTCGAAGTCGGTGATCACCACCGCGATCTCGACGAGCTCGTCGACCTCGAGGTCGAGGCCGGTCATCTCGCAGTCGATCCAGACCAGTCGATCCGAGGAGGTAGCCATAACACCGAGTCTAGTGCGGGCCTCCGACGGTGCCCGGAATCGAGTGGCCGCTGAGGCCCACGCGCTGCGGGACCGGCAGCTTGGGCCCGCGCCCGTCGCCGGTGGAGACGTGGCGCAGCCGGCGGGCCACCCACGGGATCGCGTAGACCCGGAGCCACGTGCGCAGGGGCAGCTCGTCGGGCGGCGCCGGCGGCTCGGGCACGGCGGCAGCCTCCGGCCCGCTCACCTCGGCGTACGGGACGCCGAGGGCGTGCGCCGCGTGCGCGGCGAGCAGGCGGTGCCCGCGCGTGCTGAGGTGCACGCGGTCGGACGCCCACATCGCCGGATCGCGGAACTCGCGCACGCCCCACACATCCAGCACGACGGCGCGCTGGTCCCGCGCGATGCTCCAGATGTTCGCGTTGAAGACGGCGGCGCGGCCGCGGAACGGCTTCAGGAAGAAGGCGAACTGCGGGTCGAAGATGTTGGCGAGCAGCACCGTCGCCCCCGAGTCGCGCAGGGCCCGGATGCCGGTCTCGAGCCGCGCGGCCAGCGCATCCGGGTCGGCGGAGGGGCTCATCAGGTCGTTGCCGCCGATCATGACCGAGACGAGGTCGGGGCGCAGCTGCAGCGCGTGAGGGATCTGCGCCTCCACCACGTCGGAGATCCGGCGTCCGCGCACGGCGAGGTTGGCGAACTCGACCGAGTCGCCGGCCAGGCGGGCGTCGCCGTCGAGGATGCCGGCGAGGCGGTCCGCCCAGCCGAGGAACGCGTCCGGGGCGCCGGGCGCGCTGTCGCAGAGCCCCTCGGTGAGCGAGTCTCCGAGGGCGACGTAGCGCGTATAGGTCGTTCGGCTCACGGGACGATTGTGGGTCGCACAGGCCCGCCGGGTCGCGCCGGGACGCCCGGTTCTGCAGGATCGTCGCCGCGATTTCGCCGGACGTACACTGACAGGGTGGATTCGACACCGGCCGTTGTCCCGGAGGTCACCGGGGCCGAGCACACCCGTGCCCGCCTGACCCTGTACACGTCGGCCTTCTGCGAGCCGTGCATGCAGACGCGCGCCGTGCTCGCGGAGGCCGCGCGCCTCGCTCCCCGCATCGCGGTGACGGAGCTGGACGTCGCCCGCAACATCGACCGGGCCGAGCGCGACGGCATCCGCTCGACGCCGACCGTTATCGTCGAAGGCCAGGACGGCGCCGAGGTGTTCCGCGCGGAGGGCGTCCCGACGCTCGCCCAGGTGCTGGCGGCCGCCGCGAAGGCGCTCTGACCGCATCCGCCGACCGCGACTGCGGTGGTTCGGAACGTCTGCGGCTGCTCGCAGGGGCGGAGTCGTTCCGAACGGGCGCAATCGCCGCCCGTCAGGCGGAGGTGGCGTCAGGCGGAGGCGGCGGCGTCGTCGGAGCCGGGGTCGAGGGCCCGGTGCACCAGGAAGATGCCGCCGTGCGCGGGATGCTGCGCGCGCTCGGCGTCGTGCTCGATGAACTCGTCGAGCACCGCCACGATGCGGCGGTCGAGCTCGGCGACATCCTCGGGCGACAGGTGCAGCGAGAAGCGGGCGTAGGTGGCGATGGATGTCGGACCCGCCTCCGCGAGCTCCTGCTGGAACGCCTCGACGGGGGCGAGGCCCTGGCTCAGGTCCAGGTCGTCGAGGGAGACGGTGAGCCACCAGCTCTTGCCCGTCGAACGGTAGGGCTTCTCGAGCGCGCCGGACTCCCCCGTCCTCACGTCGGCGGGCTCGAGGAATCCCGTCCGGACGAGCTGCCGCACGTGGTAGTAGACGGTGCCGGGGTCGATCCCCAGGCGGTCGGCCAGCTGCTTGTTGGTCCAGTCGCGGTCGCCGCACAACCGCACGATCCGCACGCGCAGCGGGTGCGAGAGCGCCTTGAGCTCCTCCGGGGTCGCAGGCCTGCGCTTGGCGTCCGGGTCGGCACTGCTCGCATGCGGAAGGTCGTCGGTCACGGGTCCAGACTATCAACGATTGAGTGAACTCCTATCGATTGAACTTTCTCAATCAGTGTGCGAACCTGGGCACATGACGACGGATGGGCTCGGCACGCGCTACTGGAGGCTCTGGACGTCGGCCGGGCTCTCCAACCTGGCCGACGGCGCGATGAAGGTCGCACTCCCGCTCGTCGCGATCCGTTACACCGACTCCCCCGCCCTCATCGCCGGGCTCACCTTCGCGTTCACGCTGCCGTGGCTGTTCTTCGCGCTCACCGCCGGCGCGTTGGCCGATCGCCGGGACCGCCGCCGGCTGATGCTCGTGGCCAACGGCGCCCGCGCGCTGTTCCTCGCCTGCCTCACCGTCGCGACCGTCGCCGGCGCCGGGTCGATCTGGCTGCTCTACGCCGCCGCGCTCTGCATCGGCGTCGCCGAGACCATCTACGACACCTCGTCGCAGTCGATCCTGCCGCAGCTGGTCCCCCGCGACCGTCTCTCACGGGCCAACGGCCGCCTCTACGCCGCCGAGCTCACGGCGAACGAGTTCGTGGGTCCGCCGCTCGGCGGATTCCTCGTCGCCGTCGGCGTCGGCGTCGCGTTCGGAACCCCGGTGCTGCTCTGGGTGGCGGCGATCGGGGTGCTCCTGCTGGTCCGCGGCCGCTTCGTCGCGGGGCGTACCGAGCCGACCACGATCCGTGCGGACATCGCCGAGGGCCTGAGGTTCCTCGCGGGCAACACCCTCCTCCGGACGCTCGCCATCATGGTCGGAATCTTCAACTTCGCCGCCTCCGCCGCCTTCACGGTGTTCGTGCTGTACGCGGCCGGTCCCTCCTCGACGATGAACCTGAGCGACCCGGCGTACGGGCTGCTGCTCACCTGCTCGGCGATCGGCAGCGTGCTCGGGACGTTCCTCGCCGAGCCGGCCGAACGGCTGCTCGGCCGGTCACGCGCCCTGGTCCTGACGATCGCCGGGTCGCTGCTGACCGTTGCGACCCCCGGGTTCACGGCGAATCCGTTCGTGATCGGGGCAGGGATGCTCCTCGGCGGCATCACGATCTCCGTCTGGAACGTCATCACGGTCTCGCTGCGCCAGCGCGTCACCCCCACCCGGCTCCTCGGCCGGCTCAACAGCGCCTACCGCTTGCTCGCCTGGGGCACCATGCCGCTCGGCGCGGCGGCGGGCGGACTGCTCGGCCAGGCGTTCGGCGTGCAGTCGGTGTTCTGGATCATGGGCGGCCTCATCGTGCTGCAGCTCATCCCGATGCTGTGGGTCACCGACCGGCGCATGGATGCGGCCGAAGCGGCCGTCGAGGCCGAGGAGGCGACGGCGGCGGCCGATCCCCGAAGTCGTTGACGCGTACACGACTTTGCCAGGCTCTATGCCCGAACCGTCCAGAATCGGGGCCTAGGGTCATTTATCGACGGCCGTGAGTGCCGTCCGTGCCGCGCAGGCGGCATCCAGCCCCCAACCCCTGAGGCGCCCCCGCGCCCGCTCCTGGATGCTCGAGCCTTCCGAACGCCCGGCACACCCGCGCCGCACGCTGCGCCTTCCGGACCACGGGTCCATGAGGCGCTTCCGCGCGTGCTCCGCGGTCGCCCGCTGGACCGCTCCCGATGAGCCACGGTCCCCCCGCGCACGCTCCGGCGTCCGCGCGCTGCAGCCGGGATAACCCGATCCAGGAAGACAATGCTCAGTACTCTCCGTTCCACCGTCAAGAACAGTCCCATCCCCTTCGGCCGCATCGTGACCGGCGCAGCCGCCGTGATCATGAGCGCCAGCCTGATCGCCCCCGTCATGGCGCAGCAGCAGGCCAGCGAGCGCCAGACCCGCGAGCTCTCCGAGTCCACCGGGATGCGCCACGAGCAGCTCGGCGTCTACGGCTCGATCGTCCGCGAGCGGCTCGAGGACGAGGCGAAGACCACCCTCGCCGGCGCCCAGGCGACCCTCGCCGCCAACCAGGCGAAGGCCGACCCGACGGCCGCGAAGACGGCGATCGCCGGCCTCAGCGGCTTCACGAAGCTCGACGACACGAAGCTCCGCAGCACCATCGACAAGACCAAGGCGGCGTCGGACGCGCTCGCCGCCGCGGGCGCGGAGGCCGACCGCAAGGCCGCTGCCGCCGCTGCGGCTGCCGCGGCTGCAGCCGCCGCCGCGCAGGCGAACGCCAACACCCCGGCGGGCGCGAAGGCGACGGCCGCAAGCCTCGCCGCGAGCCAGTACGGCTGGGGCGCCGACCAGTTCGGGTGCCTCGAGAAGCTGTGGCAGCGCGAGTCGCAGTGGAACTACCAGGCCTCCAACCCCGGCAGCGGCGCCACCGGCATCCCGCAGGCGCTGCCCGGGAGCAAGATGGCCTCGGCCGGCTCGGACTGGGAGACCAACGCGACCACCCAGATCAAGTGGGGTCTCGACTACATCGCCCGCGGCTACGGGACGCCCTGCGGCGCCTGGGGCCACTCGGAGTCGTTCAACTGGTATTGATCCGCTGAGCGAGCGGTGTACGGCGGCCGGGGTTCTCTCCCCGGCCGCCGTTCTGCTTGCCGTCGCCGTGCTGTCCGCGCCCGCCGATAGACTCCGCGGGTGAGCACGAGCAGCCCCGAATCTCAGACTGTCTCCCCTGTCATCCGTGGAGCCCACCTCGTCGGCAGCGTCAACCTGCCCGACGCCGAGACCGTGTTCCGCACGGTGAGCGGGCACCTCGGCGACCGGATGCGCCGCATCCCGGACGGCGAGGTCGGCGAACGGTTCTACTGGGTGCAGTTCCAGACCGCACGCCTCGACACGATGGCGGGCATCTCGCGCATCGACGTGCCGCCCTCGCTGCTGCGCGGTCGGTTCGACGGGCGCCCCTTCCGCCTCGACCCGGGCGTGAGCGCCGACGACCTCGAGTTCCCGAACCTGGGTTACGCCGACGCGGCGCTCGACTCCTACGCCGTGTTCGAGCGGCTGCGCTCTGAGGGAGTCATCCCGCCCCGCACACGCTTCCAGGTCTCGTTGCCGACGCCGGCGGGAGTCGTGGGCCCGTTCATCGTGCCGGAGGACCGCGCGGCGATCGAACCCGCCTACGAGCGCGCGCTGTTCGGTGAGCTGGACCGCATCCTGACCGGCATCCCACACGACGATCTCGCCATCCAGTGGGACACCGCGGTCGAGTTCGCCCTGCTCGAGGGCCGGATGCCGTCGTGGTTCGGCGACGACGTGCTCGCCGGGGTGCTCGAGCGCGCCGAACGCCAGGCCGCGGCCGTTCCGGCCGACGTGGAGCTGGGCTACCACCTCTGCTACGGCGACGTCGAGGAGCAGCACTTCGTGCAGCCCGCCGACGCCGGCCGGCTCGCGGACGTGCTCGGCGGCATCCTGAGCCGTGCTCCGCGACCGGTCACCTGGGTGCACCTGCCCGTTCCGATCGAGCGGGACGACGAGGCGTACTTCGCGCCGCTCGCCGGGGTCGCGGTTCCCGAGAGGACCGAGCTCTACCTGGGCCTGCTGCACCACGAGGACGGCGTGGAGGGCGCGCGGCGCCGCGCCGAGGCCGCCGCGACCGCGGTCACGGCGTTCGGGGTCGGCACGGAGTGCGGCTTCGGCCGCGGGCCGAGCGAGCGCACCGACGGCCTGCTCGACCTGCACACCGCCGTCGCGGCGGCGTGGTGAGCCGCGAGCCCGTAGCGCCGATGAGCCGGGAGATCCGATGAGTCTGGAGCTGGACGTGGAGGCGTTCGAGGCGCTGGTCGCCGACGAGCTTGACCGCCTGCCCGACGAGATGGTCGACGGGCTCGACAACGTCGTGTTCGTGGTCGAGGACCGCCCGGAGGACGGCTCGCTCGACCTGCTCGGCCTCTACGACGGCGTCGCGCTCACCGAGCGCGGCGACTACGGGTTCGGCGAGATGCCCGACCGCATCGTGCTGTACCGCGAGCCGCTGCTCGCGATCAGCGCCGACGAGGACGAACTCCGCGACGAGGTGCACATCACCCTCGTGCACGAGATCGCGCACTTCTACGGCATCGACGACGACCGCCTGCACGAACTCGGCTGGGCCTAGCCCGGCACCGGGCGTCGCGCGCGGCCGAGACGCTGCTTCAGGCGCCGAAGCCGAAGATCGACTCGTCTTCCTTGTCGGCCGCCACCGGGTCGGAGTCCGGCTGGTCGAACCGGTAGGTCACATGGATCTGGCCCTCGACCTCGCGCCGGTCGGCCGCGACGTACCAGAAGGTCGACTCGAGGCCCTCGACGGCGGCGATCACGCCGATCCGCTCGTCCGGCTTCCCGTCCACCAGGAAGCGGCGGTCGGTCTGTCCGACGAGGGGTCCGTCGGCGTATTCGACGATGTACTCGGGGTCCTGTCGTGCGTCGCTCATGACTCCACCGTAGTCCCCGCGCGGCCCTCCGTGAGATCGACGCCCGTCACATCCAGCACCAGAGCGGCCTGCTCGAGGGGATGCTCGCGGGCGACGAAGCGGTCGAACTGCCGCTGCCAGCGGTTCCACTCCACCGCGAACGTCTCCCCGTCGCGGGCGAGGGCCCGCTCTTTGCGCAGCGTGTCGTCGGCCTGCAGCCAGACGGTCAGGTCCGCCGAGGCGGCGTTCCGGCGGGACAGGGCGCCGCAGCCTTCGACGACGAGGGGTTCCGCCCCCTCCACCGCGACCCGGCCGGAGGGGCGGCTTCGGCTCCAGTCCCAGCGGGTCCAGAATCCCGAGCCGGATGCGCGCAGCGGCTCCAGCAGATCGCGCCCGACCGCTTCGCTCCCCGCATCGAGGCCGTCCCAGCCCGGGTAGAGGTCGTCCATCCGCACCAGCCGCGGCGTGCCGGTCGCCGGCCATGCGGCCAGGAGCGCGTCCGCGAGCGAGCTCTTGCCGGCGCCGCTCGGGCCGTCGATGAGCACGACCGGGGTCCGTCCTTTCGCGGCTGCGGCGTCGGCGGCGGCGGCCACCGCGGCATCCAGCGCCGCCAGCTCAGCCGAGCGGGGCATTCCAGCTCCCCGTCGCCACGGCGGCGCCCACGGCGCAGGCCGCGACGAGCACGGCGACGGCCAGCGCCGCCCAGTCGCGCGCCCGGAACACCGACGGCCGTGCCCACGTGCGCCGCCCGGGCGCGCCGAAGCCGCGCGCCTCCATCGCGGTCGCCAGTTTCGTGCCACGGCGCAGCGAGAGCACGAACAGCGCGAACGCCTGCCCGAGGAACCGGCGCAGCGCGCCCGACTCCGCCACGCCCCGCGCCCGGCGGGCCAGGGTGAGCGCGCGCCAGTCCTCGGCGAAGAGGCCGACGAGGCGGAGGCCGGCGAGGGCGCCGATGACGAAGCGCGCGGGCAGGCGCAGCAGCTGGCCGAGGCCGTCGGCCAGGTCGGTCGGGTCGATCGTGACGAACAGCAGCACGGCGGGGAGGCCGATCGCCAGCACCCGCAGTGTCGTCGCCAGCGCGAGCGCGATCGAACCGTCGCTGATCTCGACCGCCCACCACTGCACGTAGACCGTGCCGGAGGTCTGGCCGTACAGCAGCGTCGTGAGGCCGGCGAGCGGCGCCGCGACCCAGACCGGCGCCGTGCGCGCCAGCACGGTGCGAAGCGGGATGCCGGCGAAGGCGAGCAGCACGAGCTCGAGAACGAGCGCAACGCCGGCCGACACCGGGTCGATGGACAGCAGCAGCACGACGGTCACGACGAGGGCCGCGCCGAGCTTGGCGACGGGGTTGAGCGTCGCGAGCGGTCCGGTGCGCAGCGGCTCCACGAGCGTCATGCGCGCACCTCCGCGGCATCCATCCGCACCCGGGCGGCTCCCATGGCCTCCACGAACTCCGCATCGTGCGTCGCGGCGACCACGGCGTGACCCTCGGCGCGCAGGTCCGCGATCAGGGCGACGAGCTCGCTCCAGGTGCGCGCATCCTGGCCGAAGGTGGGCTCGTCGAGCACCAGGAGCCGGGGACGGGTCGCGAGGGCGGTTCCGACGGAGAGCCGCCGCTTCTGGCCGCCGGAGAGCGTGAACGGGTTCGCGTCGGCGAGGTCGTCCAGCGCCAGGCGGACCAGCAGCTCCTCCACCCGCGCGTCGACCTCGCCCGGCGCCAGCCCGAGCGCCCGGGGTCCCGCAGCGAGCTCGTCGCGCACCGTGGAGGCGATCAACTGGTGCTCCGGGTTCTGGAACACGCTCCCGATGCGGGTGAGCAGGTCGCGCGACCGCCAGTCGGCCGGATGCGGCGAGGCGCCGAAAGCGAGAGCCGGCTCGGCCGTCAGCTCGCCCGCCACCGGGGGCAGCAGTCCGCCGAGGGTGAGGGCGAGCGTCGACTTGCCGGCGCCGTTGCGGCCGACCAGGGCGACGGCGGACCCCTCGCGCAGCGCGAGATCGATCGCCGGACCCACTTGTGCGGCCCGAGTCGCGGCATCCGAGCGTCCGGATCGCCGACCCCGCCGCCGCCCGCGCGTCACGGCCGGGCCGCGGCCCACCGCGAGCGAACGCGCGGTGAGCAGCGCATCCCCCTCGGGGACGTCGGGCGCTTCGGGGATCGGAGTGTCCGGCAACCAGACACCGGCCCGCCGCAACTCCCCCGCCGTATCCCTGAGCACTGCATCCGGCGACCCGTCGGCGAGCACCCCGCCGTCGGCGCCGAGCACGACGACGCGCGTGACCAGGTCGCGCCAGACAGCGACGCGATGCTCGACGACGACGAGGGTCGCGCCGCTCGCGTCGAGCGCCGCGCGCACCGCATCCCGGACCTCGAGCACACCCTCGGGGTCGAGGTTCGCGGTCGGCTCGTCGAGCAGCAGCAGGCCGGGGCGCATCGCCAGCAGGCCGGCCAGGGCCAGCCGCTGCTTCTGGCCGCCGGAGAGGTGCGCGGTCGGCGTGTCGAGCGGGAGGTCGAGCCCGACCCGGACGAGCGACTCGCGCACGCGCGCCCAGAGCTCGTCGCGCGGCACGCCGAGGTTCTCGCCGGCGAAGGCGACGTCGTCGCCGACCCGGGCGAGGATGACCTGCGAGTCGGGATCCTGCAGCAGCAGCCCGGCGGTCCCCCGCGTCTCCGCGGGTGGACGGCCGGCCACGGTCAGTGCGCCCTCCGACTCGCCGTCGTCCTCGCCGCCCAGCACCCCGGCCAGGCCCGCGAGCAGCGTGCTCTTGCCCGCGCCGGACGCGCCGAGCAGCAGCACGCGCTCGCCCGGCTCGATGCGCAGGTCCACACCGCGTGCGGCCCAGCCGCTGCGTCCCGCGTAGCGCCAGCCCCAGCCGTCGACCCGAACGGCGGCCGGGACCGGCAGTCCGTCACCCACGATCGTCTGATCCGATCGTCAGACCCGTGCGGCCTTCTGCGCCTCACGACCGGCCGCGAACCGGCTCAGCGCGCCGGTGCGTGCCAGGGCGCGCACGACGAGCCAGGAGCCGAGTCCCGCGACGACGGCTCCCGAGATGATCGTGGTGATCGCGTAGACGATCGCGAACTCGGGCTTCGAGCCGGGGTACCAGTAGAGGAGGTCGAGGATCGACTCGGCGAGGCCGGCGCCAGCGCCCGCCAGCAGCGCGGGCACCAGCCGCCAGTTGGCGTAGAGGAACGCCGCGAAGACGATCTCGGCGCCCAGGCCCTGCACCACGCCGGAGAGCAGCGTGGCGAAACCCCACTGCGTGCCGATCAGGGCCGACACGATCGCGGCGACCAGCTCGCCGTACAGGGCGGCGCCGGGCTTCCGCACGATGAGGGCGACGAGCACCCCGGCGAACAGCCACGGACCGTTCAGGATGCCCTGGAAACCGGGCAGGACGGCGCCGATCGGCCCCGAGATCGGGTTCTGGACGACGCCCCAGACCCAGAAGACGACGCCGGATGCGACGGCGACCACACTGGCGACGACGATGTCGACGACGCGCCAGCGGAGGGTGCGCGGGCGTGCGCCCACGGTGGAGATGGTTGCGTGCACTGTTCGTGCCCTTTCAGTCGAAATGGAACAGGGCACGGGATGTGAGAAATTGCCTCCCTGCGCTGGCATGACCCAGATCAGGTTCGACGGTCGAGACTTGGAGAAGTCTCCTCTCAGCCCGGCTCACCGGACTCCCGTGTTCGCACTCAGTGTAGCCCCAGCCGGGACGACGCACGTCCCCGGCCGGCAGCGGAACCGCTCGCTACTTCTTGAGGGCGCGGATCACGCGCGACCACGCGTGACCGGCCACCCACACGAAGGGGATGCCGACCGCGAGCAGCGTGATCAGGTTCGGGCGGAAGCGCACGCCGAGCTCGTCCGAGATGTAGGCGCCGAACGGGATCGCGACACCGCCGCCGCCCGCGCCGCCGGGAGCGTCCTCATCCCCGGCGCCGCCCGCTCCGAAGCCGAACTGGACCGCGGCGACGGGCACGATCGTGGTGCCGTCGACGACGACGGGCTCGCCGTAGACCGACTTGATGCCGGAGCCGCTCACGGTCTCGGCGAGTTTCAGCGAGAAGTTCGTCATGAGGCCACGGTAGCGCTCCGCCGCCCGGGTGAACAGGGCGCGCGCTCAGTCGCTCACGTACTTCGGGTTGCGGCCGTCGCGCTCCTCCTCGTCGGCGTCGCGTGAGCGCCGCACCAGCGACGCCGGGCCGATGGCGCCGCGGCCGAATCGGGCACTCACCGCATCCAATGTCCGCTCGGTCTCGCGCCACTCCTCGTCCGGATCCCAGAGGGCGATCGCGTCGCCGCCGGCGTCGAGCAGCTGCTCCGCCCGGACGCCGATGAGCCGCAACGGCGTCTGCCGCACGTCCAGCCCGAGGAGGTCGAAGACGTCCCACGCCTCCTCGAACAGCCGCCGTCCCACGTTCGTCGGCTCCGCCAACGTGCGGGAGCGGGTGATGGTGCGGAAGTCGGCGAACCGCACCTTGATCGACACCGTGCGGGCCACCATCCCGTGCGTTCGCAGCCGCTCGCCGACGCGGCCCGAGAGCCGCAGGAACTCGCGGCGCAGCACATCCAGGTCGCCGACATCCGTGCCGAAGGTGTTCTCATGCCCGATGCTCTTCTCGCGCGACTCGGTGACGACCCGCCGCGGGTCGCGTCCGTTCGCGAGCTCGTGCAGGCGACGACCACTCGCGTCCCCGACGGCCTTCTGGAGCACGTGCAGCGGCGCGTCGGCGAGGTCGGCGACGGTGAGCAGCCCCATCCGCTCCAGCGACGACTGGGTGCTCGCCCCCACGCCCCACAGCGCGCCGACCGGGAGCGGACGCAGGAAGCTCAGCGTCTCGGACCGCGGGATCACCAGCAGTCCGTCCGGCTTGGCCCGCCCCGAGGCCAGCTTCGCCATGAACTTCGTGGCGGCGACGCCGACCGAGCAGGTGAGCCCCGTCTCCTCCTGCACGCGGGAGCGGATGAGCTCCGCGATCCGGCGTGGCGAGCCGAGCAGGCGGCGCGCCCCCGAGACGTCGAGGAACGCCTCGTCGATGCTCAACGGCTCCACCAGCGGCGTCACCTCGTGGAAGATCTCCATGACCTTCGCGGAGTACTCGGTGTACCGCTCGTAGTGCGGCGGCAGGATGATCGCGTTCGGGCAGAGACGAATCGCCTGCGACATCGGCATCGCGCTGCGGACGCCGTAGCGACGCGCCTCGTACGTGGCGCTCGTGACCACGCCGCGCCCGCCCGCGTGCCCGACGATCGCGGGCTTGCCGCGCGCGTCCGGACGCTCGAGCAGTTCGACCGAGGCGAAGAACGCATCCATGTCGACGTGCAGGATGGCGGCCTCCGAGTCGTCGACGTCGGCCGCGCTCACCTGCCGCTGGCTGCCGTCCGCTCGTCCCACACCCCCAGCTTCTCACCAGCCGCCGACATGCGCGCGAACGGGGATACGTTGGAGCAATGGAATTCAGGTACCTCGGCAACAGCGGACTCAAGATCTCGGAGATCATCTACGGCAACTGGCTCACCCACGGATCCCAGGTGGAGAACGACACCGCGACGCAGTCGGTGCGCGCGGCCCTCGACGCCGGCATCACGACCTTCGACACGGCCGACGCGTACGCCAACACCGTCGCCGAGCAGGTGCTCGGGGATGCGCTGAAGGGCGAGCGCCGCCAGTCCCTCGAGATCTTCACCAAGGTCTACTGGCCGACCGGCCCGAAGGGTCACAACGACGTCGGGCTGTCGCGGAAGCACATCCTGGAGTCGATCGACGGCTCGCTGCAGCGCCTCGGAACCGACTACGTCGACCTCTACCAGGCGCACCGCTACGACTCGGAGACGCCGCTGGAGGAGACCATGCAGGCCTTCGCGGACGTCGTCCGGCAGGGCAAGGCGCTCTACATCGGCGTGAGCGAGTGGACGGCCGACCAGCTGCGCGCCGGACACGCGCTCGCGAAGGAGCTCGGCATCCAGCTCATCTCGAACCAGCCGCAGTACTCGATGCTGTGGCGCGTGATCGAGAAGCAGGTCGTGCCCGCATCGGCCGAGCTCGGGATCTCGCAGATCGTCTGGTCGCCGGTCGCCCAGGGCGTGCTCACCGGCAAGTACAAGCCGGGACAGGAGGCGCCGGAGGGCAGCCGCGCCGCCGACGACAAGGGCGGGGCGGACGCGATCCGCAGCTTCCTGCGTGAGGACGTGCTCACGGCCGTGCAGGGGCTGCAGCCGATCGCGGACGAGCTCGGCATCACCATGGCGCAGCTCGCCGTCGCCTGGGTGCTGCAGAACCCGAACGTCGCGGGCGCGATCGTGGGCGCATCCCGCCCCGAGCAGGTGAAGTCGAACGCGGAGGCTGCCGGCGTCAGGCTGTCCGGCGACGTGCTCGCGCGCATCGACGAGGCGGTCGGCGACGTCGCGGAGACGGACCCGGCGCTCACGACGTCGCCGTCGAAGCGCCCCGCGTAACGCGGGGCGCGACGCGCGTCGCGCTGCGCTGCGCTGCGGCATCGAGTGGTGAGTGGATGCTCGAATCCGTGCGGGATTCGAGCATCTGCTCACCACTCGTGCTCTGCAGAGCTGGGTGGAGGCTCGCACGATCGTCGGAGAAAGGGTCCGGAATCTCCGACGCAACGAGAGCTCGGGGTCAGACGAGGGCGGCGACGAGGGGGCGCAGCCAGTCGCGGAAGGCGACCGAGTCGTCGCGCATCGTGGCGCTGATGGCGACCGTGTGGGGGCCGACGATCCAGGCGCCCTTCTCCGCGAGCGGCAGCACGTCGATGTCGAGGCGGAAGTACCCGGCCTGCCGCCGCAGTTCGTGCTCGCGCTCGTGCACCACGTCGACGATGTCCGCCGCCCGCTGCGCGTGGTTCTGCGCGCTCGACCGGACGTACTCGGCGTGCCGCTCGGCCGCCCATCCGGCGGCCGCGTCGTAGTGGGTGATGATCGCGTCCTGCAGGTCGATCGCCCGGTCGAAGGCCTCGAAGTGGGGAGGCTGCAGCAGCGGCGCCGTGAGCCGGCGGTGCCGGTCCGCCGCCACCTCGAACCACGCCTGCCACTGGCGCGCGAGCGGGTCGGACGCGTCCGTCCCCTCCGCAGGCTCGTCGCCGTGCGGCTGCGAGCGGGCCGGGCCGCCCAGCGGCACGGGTCGCGTCCGCATGCGGCGGTCGGGCCCCCCGGTACGCTGCGGCCGGAGCGCCGGCGAGACCGCCGGGTCGAGCGCCGGGAGGGTCGGGCGGACGCGGTCGGACAGTCCCGCGAGGTCGCGCACCGCGAGGGCCATCAGCAGGTCCCACGGGCAGTCCTCCGTGACCTGCCATCGAAGGGTGCCCTCGACGAACATGCCGACATTCTAGGTTCGCCCGGGCGGCGCAGGTAGTGGCAGCCGAACCGGCTCAGTCCCAGACGGCGCCTGGGGACGCCCAGGAGAAGTCCCGGAGCCGTCGCGCGGGTCCCCGGACGCGTCAGTCGCTCAGCGGCTCCTCCGCGACCAGCAGCGCCGCCGGGATCACGGCGCGCTCGAACGGACCGCGGCCGTCGCGCCGCCGCTGCGGCTCGAAGAACGAGACCGTCCACGTCGTGAAGCCGTCCGCCGGACCGTACACATTGCGCAGGTTGCGGTCGCCCGGCGCCACGATGACCCCGGTGGGCTCCCCCACCCAGTCGTCCGCCGCGGGCTGCTCCCGCTCGCGCACGTACACCTGCACGCCCACGCCGAGGCCCGGGATCCCGTCCGTCGACGGCCCGTCGGCAGGCCGCCCCTCCTTCGCTCCACGCTTCCGCATGGCTCCATGCTCGCACTCCGGCGCCTGAGGAAGCTCCGAGAGCACGCGGCACGACGGGTGGGCGTCAGTGCGACGTCGTCGGCCGCGCACTTCCCCCCGCGCCGCGGGCGGGGTCGAGGAGGCGGCGCAGCGTCCACCGCTCCGCGACCGTCCACGCCGTCGAGGTGAGGATGTACACCGCCGCCGCCAGCGGGACGAACGCCGCGAACAGCACCGTCACGTACGGCAGGAAGGACAGCGCGCGCACCATCCCGGCCGGCGCGGCCGACCCTTCGGGCTGCGGCAGCGTGAGCACGCGGCGCGACACCGTGGTCACGACCGCGATCAGGGCGAGGACGCCGACGTACACCAGCATGGCGGGCCAGACCCCTGCCCCCGCGCCGGTGAGCCCGACGAAGCTCGTACCGAGCGGAGCCCCGAACGCGTGCTCGCCCAGCAGCGCGTTGGCGTGCCCCGCGATCGTGGCGTGCGTGAAGATCGCGTAGACGAGCGTGACGACCGGGATCTGCGCGAGCAGCGGCAGCATCCCGGCGAACGGGGAGACCTGCTCGGCCCGGTACAGCTCCATCGTCTTCTGGGCGAGCGTCTCGCGGTCGCCGGAGTGGCGCCGCTGCAGCTCGGCCAGCTGCGGGGCGAGCCGGCGCCGCGCGTACTCGGCGCGCACCTGGCTGACGCCGACCGGGATGAGGAGGACGCGGACGAGGACGGTCAGCATCGCGACCGCGAGAAGTCCGGAGAGTGTGCCCGCGAACGGGGCGACGGTGGCCGAGAGGCCGGTGACGAGGCCGTAGGCGCCGTCGAGGATGGCCGCAATCGGCGGCCAGGAGAAGAAGTCCATGGTGTGAGTGATCCCTGCGAGTCGTCGGAGTGAGGACGCGTCTGGTCACGGGGGCGCCGTGGACCCGCAAGGGCCCGGCGCGCGCTACGCGACCGGCAGGGAGAAACCGGGTGCTCGGGGACGCGGCCGTCCGCCGGCCGCCGGATCCGACGGCCCTTCGGCGAGCCAGCCCGCGGCCGGCTCGACCGGCCGCGACCACACCGGCCGCACGCGCAGCGAGGCGGCGAGGGCCGCCACGGACCGCACCGCGGCCGCGGCGAGCACCGCGACGAGCCCGAGCGCACCCGCGACACCGGCCAGGGCGACGAAGCCGGCGGTGCTGCCGCCGACGTGCCCGAGGCCGAGCGAACCCACGCCGGACGCGAAGGCGCGTCCGAGGAGTTCGAGCAGGGCTGTCATGGTGACGACCGTAACAGAGCGCGGGCGCGCAGCCCAGAGCGTTCGCGCCCGGCGGACGCGTGTCGCACAGCCGTCGGCGCGCCGGCCGCCCCCTCGCGCCACGAGATCCGGGCGCGTGCGTCGGAGATTCGCGCGCGTGCGTCGGAGATCCGGCCGATCCTGCGCGGAATCTCCCGCTTCAGAGCGTTGCGTCGGAGATTCCGACACCACCTTCCGACGATCGCGCATGCCGCCATGCGCCCGCGGGAGCGGCGAGTCGTGAGCACATGCGCGAATCTCGCCCGGATTCGCGCATCCACTCACGACTCGGCGCCAGCTGGCCCCGGGGGCAGTGCGCCCACGGCGAGGCATGGCGGTGGAAGGATGGACGCATGACTCGAGTCGCGATCATCGGTGCCCATGGAAAAGTCGCCCAGCAGCTGATGCGGGTGCTCTACGACCTCGGCGACGACTTCGTCGGCGTCGTCCGGAACGACGAGCACGCCGACGACGTCTACCGCCTCGGCGGGGAGGGCGTCCTGCTCGACATCGAGCACTCCGACGCGGCAGCCCTCGCCGGCGCGATCGAGGGCTGCGATGCCGTCGTGTTCTCGGCGGGCGCCGGTCCGGGCTCCGGCATCGAGCGCAAGCGCACCGTCGACTTCGGCGGGTCGGTCCTCGCGCAGGAGGCCGCCCGCCAGGCGGGGGTCCGACGTTTCGTGCAGGTCTCCGCCTGGGGCGTCGACGCACCCGTCGACGACTCCGACCCGGTGTGGAAGGCCTACGTCGAGGCGAAGCGCGACGCGGATGCGGCGCTCCGCGACTCGGGGCTCGACTGGACCATCCTGCGCCCGGGCGGCCTCACCACCGACGAGGGCACCGGACGCATCACGCTCGACGACAGCGTCCCGCGCGGCAGCATCGCCCGCGAGGACGTCGCGCGCCTGATCGCCCTCGCACTCCACGAGCCGGCCACGATCGGACACCAGTGGGAGGTCGTCGGCGGCGACACCCCCATCGAGGATGCCGTGCGGGCGCTGGTCGCCTCCGCGTAGGCTTGCGGGCGTGACGAGCGACAGCGTGACGAGCGATCCGTCCCCGTACAGCGCGAAGCCGTGGGTGTCGGGCTATGCGCCCGGCGTCCCCGCCGAGGTGGAGGTGCCCGAGGGGTCCCTCTCGCACCTCATCGAGGAGTCCGTGAGCACCTACGGGCGGCATGTCGCGCTGGAGTTCTTCGGCGCGACCACCACCTACGCCGAGCTGGGCGACCAGATCTCGCGCGCGGCGGAGGGCCTCCGCAAGCTCGGCGTGTCGAAGGGCGACCGGGTCGCGCTCGTGCTGCCGAACTGCCCGCAGCACGTCGCCGCGTTCTACGCCGTGCTGCGCCTCGGTGCGGTGGTCGTGGAGCACAACCCGCTGTACACGCCGCGGGAGCTACGGCACCAGTTCGAGGACCACGGCGCGACGGTCGCGATCGTCTGGGACAAGGTCGCCGCGACCGTGCAGGAGCTCCCCGCCGATCTCGGCGTCACGACGATCGTCTCCGTGGATCTGACCCGTGCGATGCCCGCCTCCAAGCGGTTCGCCCTGCGGCTGCCGGTGCCGGCGGCGCGCAAGGCACGCGAACAGCTGACCGCGAAGGTGTCCGGAACGATCACATGGGACTCGCTGGTCGCCTCCCGCCGCATCAAGGCGTCGGTGCCCCGGCCCGAGCGCGACGACCTCGCGCTCATCCAGTACACCTCCGGCACGACGGGACGCCCGAAGGGCGCGATGCTGAGCCACGGCAACCTCACCGTGAACGCGGCGCAGTCCCGCGCCTGGGTGCCCACCATCGAGCGCGGCACCTCGGTGGTCTACGCCGTCCTCCCCCTGTTCCACGCCTACGGCCTGACCCTCTGCCTCACCTTCGCGATGAGCATGGGCGCGCGTCTCGTGCTCTTCCCCAAGTTCGACCCGGACCTGGTGCTGGATGTGGTGAAGAAGCATCCGGCGACCTTCCTGCCCGCGGTCCCGCCGATCTACGAGCGGCTGGTGCAGGCGGCCGACAAGCGGAAGGTCTCGCTGTCGGGCATCGAGATCGCGATCTCCGGGGCCATGAGCCTGCCGCAGGGCATCGTCGACCTCTGGGAGGAGAAGACCGGCGGGTACCTCGTCGAGGGCTACGGCCTGTCCGAGTGCTCCCCGGTCCTGATGGCGAACCCCGTCGGCGCCACCCGGCGTGAGGGCACGGTCGGACTGCCGCTGCCGAGCACCGAGCTGCGCGTGGCCGACCCGGACGCCCCGTCGTCGGACCGCCCCTTCGGCGAGGAGGGCGAGCTGCTGGCGCGCGGACCGCAGGTGTTCAGCGGCTACTGGCGCAAGCCGGACGAGACGGCGCAGGTGCTCACCCCGGACGGCTGGTTCCGGACGGGCGACATCGTGACGATGGATGAGGACGGCTTCGTCCGCATCGTTGACCGCATCAAGGAGCTGATCGTCACCGGCGGCTTCAACGTCTCCCCCACCGAGGTGGAGGACGCGCTGCGCTCCTTCCCCGGGGTCGAGGACGTCGCCGTGGTCGGGCTCCCGCACCGCCGCGGCGGCGAGGATGTCGTGGCCGCGGTCGTCATGGAGAAGGGCGCCTCGTTCGACGAGGAGGCCATCCGCGCCTACGGCCGGGACTGCCTCACGCCGTACAAGGTGCCGAAGCACGTCGTGCAGGTGGACGAGCTCCCCCGCTCGATCGTCGGCAAGGTGATCCGTCGCAAGGTCCGCGACCAGCTGCTCGCAATGCAGGCGAGCTGACACGCGACCGGACGGGCGCTCAGCCCCCGATCGGGAACACCAGCAGCGAACCCGTGGCGGTCGCGACCGTCTTGCCGGAGCCGTCGGTGATGACGCCGTCCGCGAAGGCGACCCGGTTGCCCGGCTTCGTGACCGTCGCCGTGCAGGTCAGCTGCCCGGTGTGCGCGTAGACCGGGCGCAGGTAATTGACCTTGATCTCGATGGAGGTGTAGGCCTGCCCCTGCGGCAGCGTCGTCTGCACCGCGCAGCCGAGCGCGGAGTCGAGCAGCGTGCACATCAGTCCCCCGTGCACCGTGCCGATCGGGTTGTAGTGCGACTCGTCGGGGTCGCACACGAACGTCGCCGTGCCGGGTTCCGCCGTGACGAGCGTCATGCGCATGAGCTCCGCGATGGGAGGCGACGGCAGCTCCCCGCGGATCATCGCCCGGAGGTAGTCCAGGCCGCTCATGGTGGGCATCACGGCGACGCCGGGCGCCGGGTCCTCCCAGACGACGGTGCGGGTGCGTTCGGTCAGGTCTTCCTGCATGAGGACATCCTGTCGCACCCGGTCAGGCTCCGGCGAGCCGTGCGAGCCGTCGGCGCGCCGCCAGCTCGGCCTGCGTCTGCGGGCCGAGCAGCACCCGCGCACCGCTGAGCACGGCGCCCGTCGCCGAGTGCAGCGGCAGCATCCGCTCGACCGGCGTGGATGGCAGCCCCAGCATGGCGCGGTGGCGCGGCTCCAGCGTCGACACCGCCGCCCGGAACAGGATGCGGTACGACGGCCGCAGCATGCGGCGGAGCGGCGCCCGGCGGATGAAGCGAACGATCTCCTCCACCTCGGGGCCGCCTCGCAGCTCCCCCGCATCGGTGATGGCGTCGATCTCGCCACGGAGCGCGGCGGCCGTTCGAGGCGCATCCTCGACGCCCATCAGCTCGGCCGCCGTGGCCCACTCGTCGACGTAGCCGTCGGCGCCGCCGGGCAGCTCGCCGCCCCACTGCTCGTGCGCGGTGAGGAAGGCGTCGGTGAAGGCGAGGTGCACCCACCGCGCCAGCTCCGGGTCGTTGGCGGAGTACGGACGCGTCACGCCGTGGCCGTCGACGAATGTACCGGTGACGCGGCGATGCAGGGAGCGCACCATCTCGGAGCCCGCCACGGCCTGGTCGCGGCTGCCGAAGGTGACGGTGTGGATCCACTGGATCGTGCCGGCCAGGCGCCCCAGCGGGTCCTCGCGATAGCGGGAGAAGTCGCGGACGCCGGCGAGAGCCCCGGGATGCAGCGCCTGAAGCAGCAGGGCCCGGACACCGGCCACGAGTGTGGGCATGCCGCCGTGCACGGCCCAGGATGCGCTCCCCGGTCCGAAGAAGCCCGCGTCCTCGCCCTCCTCCAGCCGGAGGATCCACGCGGGCACCTCGTCGGAGCGCCCGGCGAGCGTCTCGATCAGCCGGGAGCGCAGCGGGGTGAGCACCCGGTCGGCGGCCGTCCCGGTCATCGCGGCGGACGCTCCTCGGGCCCGCTCATACGGTCGCCTCCAGGCCGAGCCCGTCGATCAGCTGCGCTCCGGGCAGGTCGGCGAGGAGACTCCCGGGCAGCAGGATCTTCGAGCGCCGGACGCCCGAGCCGATGATGACGACGTCACGCTCGGCGACGCGGGAGTCCACCAGCACCGGCCAGCCGTCGGGCAGCCCGATCGGCGTGATGCCGCCGTACTCCATCCCGGTCAGCTCGACGGCGCGGTCCATCGGGAGGAAGGACGCCTTGCGCACGTCGAGCATCCGCTTCACGGTGTTGTTGACGTCGGCGCGTGTCGTGGAGAGCACGACGCAGGCGGCGATCCGCTCGACGCCCTCGCGCTTGCCGCCGACGACGACGCAGTTGGCGAGGTCTGCGGGATGCAGGCCGAACCGGTCGCGCGTCGCCGCCGTGTCTGAGACGTCGGGGTCGATCTCCACGACGCCCACCTCGTCCAGCCGGCCCAGCGCGTCGAGCGCCGCGAGCGTGGACGGTGCGAGCAGGTCGGGACGGGTGGATGCGGGGGCGGTGGTGAGCCCGCCGAGAGTGAAGGCGCCCATGCGCCTACTCTGCCCGCGCCGGCTGTGAGTCGGCGAAGAACGCGGTGGTGAGCCCGGCGGCGTGCGCCGCGCTCACCCGCGTCGTCCGTTCGACGACGAACCGCTGATCTTTACTCGGCGGGGGTCGCGCTCGCGCGCTCCAGCACCAGCTCGCGGACGCGGGCCGCGTCGGCCTGGCCGCGCATCGCCTTCATGACGGCTCCGATGACCGCACCGGCGGCCTGGACCTTGCCGTCGCGGATCTTCGCGAGGACATCAGGCTGGGCCGCCAGCGCCTCGTCGATCGCCGCGATCAGGGCGCCGTCGTCGGAGACCACGGCGAGGCCGCGGGCGTCGACGACCTGCTGCGGGTTGCCCTCGCCGGCGATGACACCCTCCAGGACCTGCCGGGCGAGACGGTCGGTCAGCGTGCCCGCGTCGATCAGCGCGGCCAGTTCGGCGACGTGCTGCGGGCTGACGAGCGTGCCGGCCGGGACGTTCTGCGCGTTGGCCAGGCGGGCGATCTCGCCGGTCCACCACTTGCGAGCGGCCGCGGGCGAGGCGCCGGCGGCGATGGTCGCCTCCACCTCGTCGAGCAGGTCGGCGTTGGCGACGTCCTGGAACTCGAGGGCGGTGAAGCCCCACTCGGCGGTCAGCCGCTTGCGGCGCAGCGACGGCTGCTCGGGGAGCGTGCCACGCAGCTCCTCGACCCACTCCCGGCTCGGGGCCACCGGCACGAGGTCGGGCTCCGGGAAGTACCGGTAGTCGTCGGCGTCCGACTTCGGGCGGCCGGCGCTGGTGGTGCCGGTGTCCTCGTGCCAGTGCCGGGTCTCCTGCACGATCGTGCCGCCGGCGTCGAGGATCGCCGCCTGGCGCTGGATCTCGTACCGCACGGCGCGCTCGATCGAGCGCAGCGAGTTGACGTTCTTGGTCTCGGTGCGGGTGCCGAGCTCCGTCGAGCCGCGGCGGCGGAGCGAGACGTTCGCGTCGCAGCGGACGTTGCCCTCCTCCATGCGCGCGTTGGAGACGCCGAGCGCCTTCACGATGTCGCGGATGGCGCGCACGTAGGTGCGTCCCACCTCTGGAGCGTCCGCCTCGGCGCCCTCGATGATCTTGGTGACGATCTCGACCAGCGGCACACCGCCGCGGTTGAAGTCGACCAGCGAGTAGTCGGCGCCCTGGATGCGGCCGGTGGCGCCGCCGACGTGCGTCAGCTTGCCCGCGTCCTCCTCCATGTGTGCGCGCTCGATCTCGATGGTGAGCTCGCGTCCGTTCTCCAGCTCGATCGTGATCGCGCCGTCGTGGGCGATGGGCTCGTCGTACTGCGAGGTCTGGAAGTCCTTCGCGAGATCCGGGTAGAAGTAGTTCTTGCGCGCGAACCGGCTCGACTCGGCGATGTCGCAGCCGAGGGCGAGACCGAGGCGGATGCTCGACTCGATCGCCTTCTCGTTCACCTGCGGCATGCCGCCGGGGAGGCCGAGGCAGGTCGGGCAGGTGTTCGTGTTAGCGCCGGAGCCGAACTCGTTGGCGCAGCCGCAGAACATCTTGGTCTTCGTGTTCAGCTCGACGTGGACCTCGAATCCGAGCACCGGCTCGAACAGCTCCAGAGCCTTCTCGTAGTCCATCAGCTTCTGCGCGGTGGCGTTCGCCATCAGACCGCTCCCTCTTCGCTCGCGAACATCTCGGTGGCGCTCAGATCGGGCGCCTGGCTGAGCAGCGTGCCGCCCCACTTCTCCTCCAGCAGGCGCTCCAGCGCCGCGCCGTAGGTGTAGAGGCGGGCGTCCGCGCGGGCGGGCGCCATCAGCTGCATGCCGACGGGCAGGCCGTCCTCGGGCGCGAGCCCGATCGGCAGGCCCATGCCCGGGACCCCGGCGAGGTTCGCCGGGATGGTGGTGATGTCGTTGAGGTACATCGCCATCGGGTCGTCGATCTTCTCGCCCAGCTTGAACGCGGTGGTGGGCGCGCTCGGGCTGACCAGCACATCCACCCTCTCGAAGGCGGCCTGGAAGTCGCGCTGGATGAGCGTGCGCACCTTCTGGGCGCTGCCGTAGTAGGCGTCGTAGTAGCCGGCGCTCAGCGCGTAGGTGCCGAGGATGATGCGGCGCTTGACCTCCGGGCCGAAGCCCGCGTCGCGCGTGGCCGCCATGACCCGCTCGACCGTGACCGGCGGGTCGGAGGGGTCGACGCGGAGGCCGAAGCGGACCGAGTCGAAGCGCGCCAGGTTGCTGGACGCCTCGGCCGGCAGGATCAGGTAGTAGGCCGACACGGCGTACTCGAAGCTGGGGGCGCTGACCTCGACGATCTCGGCGCCGGCGGACTCCAGCAGGGCCAGCGCCTCGTCGAAGCGCTGCTTCACCCCGGCCTGGAAGCCGTCGCCCGCGATCTCGCGGATGACGCCGACACGGACGCCGGAGAGGGCTCCGTCGCGGAAGCCGGCGCGCGCGGCGTCGGCCATCGACGGCCAGGTGTCCGAGAGCGACGTCGAGTCGAACGGGTCGTGCCCGGCGATCACGTCGTGCAGGAGGCCCGCGTCCAGCACCGAGCGGGACACCGGCCCGACCTGGTCGAGCGAGCTGGCCAGCGCGATCGCGCCGTACCGGCTGACGCCGCCGTAGGTCGGCTTCACGCCGACCGATCCGGTCACGGCTGCGGGCTGGCGGATCGAGCCGCCGGTGTCGGAGCCGAGGGCCAGCGGCGCCTCGAACGCGGACACCGCAGCGGCCGAGCCGCCGCCGGAGCCGCCCGGGATGCGCTCGAGGTCCCACGGGTTGCGCGTCGGGCCGTAGGCGGAGTGCTCGGTGGACGAGCCCATCGCGAACTCGTCCATGTTGGTCTTGCCGAGCGGCACGAGGTCGGCCTCGCGCAGCTTGCGGACGACGGTCGCGTCGTACGGCGGCAGCCAGCCCTCGAGGATCTTCGACCCGGCGGTGGACGGCATGTCCTGCGTGGCGAGCACGTCCTTGATCGCGATCGGGACGCCGGCGAGCGGGCCGAGCGGCTCGCCCGCCGCGCGGCGGGAGTCGATGTCGGCGGCGGTGCGCAGCGCGGCGTCGCCCGCGACGTGGAGGAAGGCGTGCACGTCGGCGTCGACGGACTCGATGCGGTCGAGGTGCGCGCGGACGGCCTCCACGGAGGAGACCTCGCCGGCGGCGAGGCGGGTCGCCAGCTCGGAGGCGGCGAGACGGGTGAGGTCGGTCATCGGGCGTTACTCCTCGTCCAGGATGGTCGCGACCTTGAAGCGGTCGCCCTCACGGGCCGGGGCGCCGGACAGCGCCTGCTCGACGGTCAGCGACGGGCGCACCTCGTCGCTGCGGAAGACGTTCGTGAGCGGCAGCGGGTGGCTGGTCGCGGGCACGTCGGGCCCTGCCACCTCCTGGACCTTGGCGACGGACTCGACGATCTGGCCGAGCTCCTTCGTGAGGCTCTCGAGCTCTTCCGGGCTGAGGTCGATCCTGGCGAGGTTCGCCAGGTGCGCGACCTGTTCGGCGCTGATGTCGCCTGCGCTGGTTTCAGACAAGGTGCGTCTCCGTGGGATTCGGTGAGATGGGGGCGCGCTCGCGATCGCGAGGCCGCCGTATCGATTCTAGGGCGAGGACTCTAGGACGAGCCGAACAGTCCGTGTCCCAGCCGGGCCACGGCCTGGTACGCCTCCTTGTAGGTGCGCGGCACGGATGCGCCGGGCTCGCCGTAGCGGGCCATGAGCAGGCCGACGAGGCCCACGCCGGGCGGGCTGAGCGGCCGGTCCTCGTCCTCGGGCGCGGGCGCGTCCGCCTCCGGGTTCGCGGGCAGGTACTGCGGATGCGTGTCCGGCCACGTGCCGGGCTGCCGCGGTGTGGTGCGGTTGATGGCGTTGTCGATGGTCCGCGCGCCGCGATCGCGCTCGGTGAGGTGCTTCATCCGGAACTTCCGGCACAGCGTCGCGATCACCGCGGCGTGGTGCATCTCCTCGTGGATGATCGTGTTGCGCTCGGTGTAGGCCGAGATCGCGATCGCCGGCACGCGGACGCCGAGCCGGTCGAACGCGAAGCCGTTCTCCCCCGGTCCGCTGTCGTCGGGCGGCGTCGCCGGCCCCGGCGGCACATGGTCGTACGTGCCGCCGTGCTCGTCGAAGGTGACCAGCAGCATCGTGTTGAGCGCGTTCGAGCCGGTCGCACTGCGGGAGGAGCGGATGGCCGAGTACACGCGGTGCAGCAGCAGGTCGCCGGCCCGGACGTCGGAGATCGCCCCGCCGACGACCTCGCCGCCGTCGACGTCCGCGGCGGTCATCGGGCCGCCCGGCGGGTGCATGTCGTTGTGGTCGTAGAGCAGCCGCGGCTCGACGAACGCGTAGTCCGGGAGGGTGCCCTCGGCCACATCCACGTAGAACTGCGACATGGTGCGGAAGTGCGACTTCCAGTACGGCTGCAGGGCGGGAGCGTGGATGAAGCCGGTCAGCGAGATGAGCTGGCGGTCGTCGTAGTAGACGCGCCAGCTGCGCCCCGCCTCCTCCAAGCGGTTGAAGATCGTGGGCGCGTCGTTCTTCGGGTCGAACCACTTGCGCAGGCCCTCCGCCCCGCCGTTGTCGACGTAGCCGTGCGAGGTGGACGCGTTGAAGAACGAGCGGTTGCAGAACGTCTGCGAGGGGACGGCGCAGTGCCAGTCGTCGTAGACGGCGAACTGGCGGGCCAACGTGGAGAAGACCGGCAGCATGTCCGGGCTGAACCCGCCCATCACCCGGCGGTAGTCGTCGAGCGCGGGCTCGCGGCCGGCGTCCTTGCGCAGCACACCGACGTAGTCGCGGACGAAGCCGCGCATGGTCGGGCGCGCGCCCGGTTTCGGCGCGTTGTAGGGCGGCTGCAGCTCGCGCAGCCGCTCGTCGGCGTTCGACGGCGGGTCGACGACCTCGTAGAGCTGCGTATTGACCCGCGGGTAGACCTCGCCCGGGTCGGGCGACGGCTGCCGCATCACGAAGTCCGTGGTCCCCTGGTACACGTGGGCCGGGATGTCGGGGCCGCCGGCCGGGTCCGGGTTGCTGTAGTCGCCGAAGGCGAGACCCTCGAACCGGGCGCCCCTCGGCAGCGTGTCCTCGTCGTAGAGGCGGCCGAGCAGGTTGTCGAAGGAACGGTTCTCGTACATGAGCACGACGAGGTGATCGAAGCCCGGTCCGCCGCCGCGCGGGGGCAGCGGCGGGTACTCCTCGCCGGACTCGTCCGCCGTCGGCGACGACGAGCCCGCGGCCGCGCCGAACGAGGCGCCCGCAGCGCCCCCGGCCGCGCCGCCCGCGACGGCGCCCGCCGCGACGAGACCCGCGCCCTTCAGGAACGCTCTACGGCTGGCGCCGCGCGCCGCAGCGCCACCTGCCGCAGCGTCACCCGTCGCAGCGCCGCGCGCCGCAGCGCCACGCGCCGCAGCGTCGTCGGCGACGTCGTCGTGCCCGGCACCCTGCTGAGCGCTCCGGTCGTCGTCCTGTCGCATCCCCTCCATTATGGGACGCGGCGCCGACACCGGCTCCGGCGCCCTGGGGCCAGGCTCAGCGGGCGGACGCGGTCTGAACGGTCGAGCCGCCCGATCCACCGCCCGTGAGCACGAGATCGCCGCGGTCGATGCCGATCATCGCGAGGTTGCGCATGCACTCCGTGCCCGCGGTGAAGTACTCGTTGTGACCGGACGATCCGGAGAGCGAGGCGCCGGTGAGGGGGTCCGTGGCGCCGTCCACGCCCATCCGCTGGGCGCCGTAGGCCGGCGACCCGGGGTCGCTCCCGAAGAAGGCGCTGTCGACGATCGGGTCGAGCGGCGCCTCGCCGACGAAGACGTTCCCGCCGGTGACCGACAGCCCGGCGACCGACTGCGCGGCGCTCCCCGGCGAGCCCATCAGCGCCAGCGCATCCACCGACACGCTGTGCCGTTCGAGAGCCATCAGCGCCGCGGTGGATCCGTACGAGTGGGCGAAGAGGCTCAGGTACGGCTGATCGGCTCCGCGGAGGGCGCGGATGCCCTCCAGGGTGCGCTCCAGGCTGTCGGCGCCCTGGGTGGCGAGCGCCGTGCCGCCGATGTTGGTGAGGACGGGCGTCTGGTAGCCGATCCAGGCGACGACGGCCACGCCGGGAGCGCCGCCGTTGCCGCGCGGGCCGAGGACCCGGCGCAGGAAGCCGGTCTGCAGGTCGTACTGCTCCTGTGCCACCTTCGCCCAGGCCTCGATCTGCTCGCCGACCGACATGTACATGCCCGGCACCAGCACGCTGACGTAGTGCGCCGTGCTGAGGTCGCCGACGACGATGGCCGCTTTGGCGTCGGGCGACGGGTCGAGCGAGACCAGCGTCCGCTTCACCCCGTCGTGCTTCGAGAGGGACTTCGAGACGTTGTCCAGCGTTTTCAGCTGGCGCTGGAGCGCGACGCGCTCGGTGCGGCCGTGCTCGGACTTCAGCGTCGACGTCACCCGCGAGATGGTCTGCGTGAGGTCGATGGTGTTGGCGCGGCCGCGGACGTCGTACGGAACCCCCTCGAGGTTGCCCACGACGTGCGGCGCCGCCTGGATGAGCATCTTCTGCTTGGCCGGGTCGATGAGCTTCCACAGCCTGCTCACGTCGGCGGGGGCCGGATGCTGCTTCAACAGGTTCTCGAGCTTCGCCCGGTTGGCGTCGATGAACGACGGCAGCGCCGACGCCTCGATGCCGCTGACGGCGGAGAGCACCGAGGCGGATGCGCCACCGCCCGTGGGGGCCGTCGGCACGTCGGACACCGAGCCGGAGACCGCGGCAGGAGCGGAGGACACCGCCGCCGTGATCGACATCGAGGGCGCGGGAGCGGCGTCCGCAGGCAGCACGAAGGCCCCGGTCAGTCCGGAGACTACCGAGGTAACAGTGAGTACAGCTGCAAAGCCGACCAGCACTCCGTCCGGGTCCCTCCGAGAGCGAGCGAGCTAAGCCCTATGCATGTGCGGCGCGTGCGCCCGGGGGAGCGCACGTCTTGACTCTACCCATGAATGGGTGGCGGACGGCGGGCCGTTCTACCCCCGATTCAGGGGGAGAATTCGAATCCTGTCCACAGGATGACGGACCGAGAGACTCATGCGTCGAGCGCTGCGGGCCCCTGCTCGACCAGGATGCGGAACTGAGCCGCATCGATCACCCGCACGCCGAGCTCCTCCGCCTTGGCCAGCTTGGAGCCCGCGCCCGGTCCGGCGGCGACGAAGTCCGTCTTCTTGGACACGCTGGATGCCGCCTTGCCGCCGGCCGCGATGATCGCCTCCTGGGCACCCTCGCGCGTGTAGCCGTCGAGCGAGCCGGTCGCCACGACGGTCAGGCCGGCGAGCACTCCCCCGGCCTCGTCGGCATGACCCGGTCCCGGGTGGCCGGGCGTCGCGAACTGCACGCCGTCCGCCGCCCATCTCTCCACGATCTCGCGGTGCCAGTCCACCTCGAACCAGGCCAGCACGGCGTCCGCGATGATGCCGCCGACACCATCCACCGCGGCCAGCTCATCGCGGGACGCGGACCGGATCGCGTCGAGCGACCCGAAGTGGTTGGCGAGGGCACGCGCCGCCACCGGCCCCACGTGCCGGATGTTCAGCGCGACCAGGATGCGCCACAGCGGCTTCTCCCGCGCCGTCGAGAGATTGCTCAACAGCTCGACGGCGCTCTTCGAGGGGACGTACAGCTCGTTCCCGGCGAAGACGTCGCCGTCCGGCTCGAACGGCCCGTCCTTCTTCTGCCGCCGACGGCGGAACGGGGTGTCTACCTTCTCCTCCCCCGAGTCGGTCAGTTTCGGCAGGCCCGTCTCCGAATCCCGCACCACGACCTCGATCGGGAACAGGTCGGCCAGGGTCAGCCCGAACAGCCCCGCCTCGGTCGGGAGCGGCGGCGTCTCCGGGAACCGCGGCTGCGTCAGCGCGGCGGCCGCGACCTCGCCGAGGGCCTCGATGTCGAGGGCGCCGCGGGAGCCGATGTGCTCGACGCGCCCGCGCACCTGCGCCGGGCAGAACTCGGCGTTCGGGCAGCGCAGGTCGATGTCGCCCTCTTTCGCCGGCGCGAGCTTGGTGCCGCACTCGGGGCAGTTCTCGGGCATGACGAACTCGCGCTCGGTTCCGTCGCGGAGCTCGACCACCGGGCCCAGCACCTCCGGGATCACGTCACCGGCCTTGCGCAGCACGACGGTGTCGCCGATCAGCACGCCCTTGGCCTTCACGACCTCCTGGTTGTGCAGGGTGGCCTGGCGAACCTCCGAGCCCGCGACCCGCACCTTCTCCATCACCGCGAACGGCGTCGCGCGGCCGGTGCGGCCCACGCTGACGACGATGTCGAGAAGCTTTGTGTTCACCTGCTCCGGCGGGTACTTGTAGGCGATGGCCCAGCGGGGTGCACGGCTGGTGGCGCCGAGCTCGTCGTGCAGCGCCAGCTCGTCCACCTTGATGACGATGCCGTCGATCTCGTGCTCGACCGCCCCGCGGTGCGCGCCGTAGTACTCGATGAACTCGTCGACCTTCTTGACGTCATCGACGACCCGGTAGTGCGTGGAGGTCGGAAGCCCCCAGCCCTTCAGCAGCTCGTAGATCTTCGACTGCGCGTCGACCGGCGGGTTCTGCCATGCCCCGATTCCGTGCACCAGCATGTGCAGGCGGCGCAGCCGGTTGCGCATCAGCTCGAGCTGCGCCGGGTTCTTGCCCTCGGCCTTCTGCCGGAGCGAACCGCTGGCAGCGTTGCGCGCGTTCGCGAACACGCGCTCGCCCGCCTCCTGCTGGTGCGCGTTCAGCTCCTCGAACTCCGCGACCGGGAAGAACACCTCGCCGCGGACCTCGACGAGCGCGGGCGGCTCGTCGGTGGCCAGCCGGTTCGGGATGGCGGGGATCCACCGGATGTTCTCCGTCACGTCCTCCCCCACGACCCCGTCGCCCCGGGTCGCGGCCGAGACCAGCACGCCGTTCTCGTAGCGGAGGTTGATGGCGAGGCCGTCGATCTTCAGCTCGCAGAGGTAGTCGACGCGACGGCCGGCGTCGCGCTCCACGCGCGCCGCCCACGCTTCGAACTCCTCCAGCGAGAAGACGTTGTCGAGGCTCAGCATCCGCTCGGCGTGCTCCACCGGTGCGAACAGCGTCGTCTGCGCCCGGCCGCCGACGGTCTGGGTGGGGCTGTCCTGCGACTGCACTTCGGGATGCAGCCGCTCCAGCTCTTCGAGGCGCCGCATCATGCGGTCGTACTCCTCGTCGCTGACGAGCACCGTGTCGCGCTCGTAGTACGCGTCGCGCAACTCCAGGATGCGCGTCGTCAGCTGCTGCGCCTCGGCCCGCGCGTCGGCGGACTGGTCGTCGGTCGTCGTCTCGATCGCCACATCCTCAAGCTTATTCGGGACCCCCGACGCCGGGAGGTCAGGCCGTCCGCACCCGCACCGGGATCGACCGCCGGCTGAGCACCGCCGCCACGAGGAAGCAGGCGGCGCCGAGGAACGTGCCCAGGTTCGCCCAGAGCAGGCTCACCGGGTCCCCGCTGTCCGGGATCGTGTACGCGCCGACGGCGGACAGCGCGAAGAGCACCGACCCGAACAGGTTGAGCCAGGTGCCGTGCCAGGTGCGCGCCCGTGGATCCCAGAGCCGCTCCCGGTCGACGGTCGCCGCGACGGCGAGGCCGCTGGCGATGAGGAAGCAGATGGACCCGAACGCGTCCGGCCGCCAGCCGTCGCCGACCCGCGCGGAACTGTTCGCCGCGACGATCAGCGCCTCGGTCGTGCTGACGTTGAAGAACAGGGTCCCGAGGAACTGCACGGCGGCCGCCCACCAGTCGTACCGGTCCGGCCTGCTGCCGCCGGTGCGGGGCGGTCGCCGGCCGCTCAGGGCGAGCTGGATGAACGCAGCGGCCGTGAAGAAGAGCGCACCGACGAAGAAGGTGAGATCGGTCGCGACCGCGCCGACGGCGAGCTGGTAGGCCGGGACGGCGCCGACGAGGAAGAACAGCGAGCCGATGGCGAAGCCCCACGCCTCGCGCCTCAGTCGGATCGCCTTCTCAACCGGCATGCTCGGAGCCTAGAGGCCGGAGCGGCTCGTGGGCAGGCAGGAGTTCGCGCGCAGTGCGCGGTGCAGCGGTCGCCGGGAGGTCAGACCGGGACGGCGGAGACCGTGCGGTCGATCGTGGTCTGGCCGAGCACGCGGGTGCCGACGTAGACGACCGCCGTCTGACCGGGCGCGACCCCGTTCAGCGGCACATCCGGCCGAACGACCAGCTCGCCGTCGCGCACCTGCGCCACCGCGGGCACCGGATCCGCGTGAGCGCGGACCTGCACCTCGCACGCGAACGGAGTCTCCGGCTGCGCGGGAGGAAGGCCGGCCCAGGTGAAACGCGAACCGGCGATCTCGGCGATGTCGAGCGCCTCCCGCGGACCCACCACGACCTCGTTCTCCTTCGGCCGCACCTCGAGTACGAACCGGGGACGACCGTCCGGCGACGGGTATCCCACGTTCAGCCCCTTGCGCTGACCGACCGTGTAGGCGTGCGCGCCCTCGTGGGTGCCGAGGCGGTTGCCCTCGCGGTCCACGATGTCGCCGGTCGCCGTGCCGACCCGCTCGGCCAGCCAGCCGCGGGTGTCGCCGTCCGGGATGAAGCAGATGTCGTGCGAGTCGGGCTTGTTCGCGACACTCAGGCCGCGCGCGGCCGCCTCGGCGCGCACCTCTGCCTTGGACGGCGTCGCGCCCAGCGGGAACATCGCGTGGGCCAGCTGCTCGGAGGTCAGCACGCCCAGAACGTACGACTGGTCCTTCGCCCAGGCGCTGGCCCGGTGCAGCTCGCGATTGCCGTCGGCGTCCGTGACGATCGCCGCGTAGTGGCCGGTGCAGACGGCGTCGAAACCGAGGTCGAGCGCCTTCTCGAGCAGCGCCGCGAACTTGATGCGCTCGTTGCAGCGCATGCACGGGTTGGGGGTGCGCCCGGCGGAGTACTCGGCGATGAAGTCGTCGACGACGTCGAGCTTGAAGCGCTCGGAGAAGTCCCACACGTAGTACGGGATGCCGATGATGTTCGCCGCGCGCTGCGCATCCATCGAGTCCTCGATCGTGCAGCAGCCGCGGCTGCCGGTGCGCAGCGTCCCCGGCATGCGCGAGAGCGCCAGGTGCACGCCGACGACGTCGTGCCCCGCCTCGACGGCGCGCGCCGCCGCCACCGCGGAGTCCACTCCCCCGCTCATCGCCGCCAGAACCTTCACCCCGCGATTCTACCCGGCGCTCGCGGCACGCTCCGCGGCCCCTACATTCGTGCCGAATGCAGGCTCAGCGCGCGCGGAAGGCGACATTCGTGCCGAATGTCCGCCCACCGTCTCCCACGACATTCGTGCCGAATGCAGACTCAGGACGCGCCGAAGGCGACATTCGTGCCGAATGTGCGGGCGCTAGCGCCCCAGGCGCGGCGCGCGCTCGGCGAGGCCGGCGCGCGACGCTTGCTCGTAGGCGGCGGGGAGCGCCGCGAGCAGCGCATCCACGTCGGCCTCGGTGGAGGTCCGGCCCAGCGTGAACCGCAGTGCCCCGCGCGCCTCGTCCTCGCCGCGGCCCATCGCGAGCAGCACGTGCGACGGCTCCGGGATGCCCGCCTGGCAGGCCGACCCCGTGGAGACCGAAACACCCGCCATGTCGAGCAGGAACAGCAGCGAATCGCCCTGCGCGCCCGGGAACACGAAGTGCGCGTTCCCCGCCACACGTTCCGGCCCCGGCTCCGGCCCGGACAGCACCGCTTCCGGCACCGCTGCGCGCACGCCGCGGATCAGCCGGTCGCGCAACGCGGACACCCGCGCGGTCTCGACGGACAGCTCCGCGGCCGCCGCCTGCGCCGCGACGGCGAACGCCACCGCGGCCGCCACGTCCTGCGTCCCGCTGCGCACCTGGCGCTGCTGCCCGCCGCCGTGGATGAGCGGAACCACGGTGGATGTACGGCTCAGCACGAGCGCGCCGATACCGACCGGTCCGCCGATCTTGTGGGCCGAGACGCTCAGCGCATCCACCCCCATGCCCGCGAAGTCGATCGGCAGGTGCCCGTAGGCGGCGACCGCGTCGACGTGCACCGGGACGCCCGCATCCCGCGCCACCGCGGCGAGCGCCTCGACGGGCTGAACCGTCCCGACCTCGTTGTTGACCGAGAGGAACGTCAGCAGCGCCGCGTCCGCCGGCACGTGACCCGGCACGACGATGCGCCCGTCCGCGTCGAGCGTCAGCCAGGACGCCTGCGCCCCTTCCGCGCGCTCCAGCCACTCCACCGTGTCCACTGTGGCGTGGTGCTCGCCGCCCGGGACGAGGATGCGCGGGCGCGACACGCCGTCGTTGCGCGCCCAGAACATCCCCTTGACCGCGAGGTTGATCGCCTCGGTGCCGCCCGAGGTGAAGACGACCTCGATCGGGTCGGCCCCGAGCGTCTCCGCGACCCGCTCGCGCGCCTCCTCGAGCATCCGCCGCGCCTGCTGCCCCTGGCTGTGGATGCTGGAGGGGTTGCCGACGACGCCCATGGCCTCGGTGTAGGCGGCGATCGCCTCCGGGCGCATCGGCGTGGTGGCGGCGTGGTCCAGGTAGACCGGCACGGTGTCCTCCGAAGCTGAGTCCGAGCGTGTGTCACTACTCTAGATCGCATGACCTCGACCGATCCCCTGCGCAACCTGGGCGTCCGTGTCGGGCCGCACGGGGGTGAGCTCCGGGTCTTCTCCGCCAGTGCCGATGCGATGGAGCTGTGCCTCTTCGACGCGGCCGACCCGAACTGGATGGTCAAGGCGGTCCCGATGACCCGGGATGCGAACGGCGTGTGGGTGGGCCGCTCGCGGTCGCTGACGGTCGGCACCCGCTACGCCTTGCGTGTGTCGGGCCCGAACGCGCCCGCGAACTCGTTCGACCCGGAGGCTCTGCTCATCGACCCGTACGCGCGCGGTCTCGTGCGTGTCGGCTCGGACGGCTGGCGCTCGGTCGTCGTCGCCGACGGCTTCGACTGGGGCGAGGCGCGCAAGCCCGGCACGGAGCTCGACCGGACCGTGATCTACGAGGCGCACGTCAAGGGCATCAGCAAGCTGAACCCCGACATCCCGGAGGAGCTGCGCGGCAGTTATGCCGGGCTGGCCCACGAGTCCACGATTCGCTACCTCAAGGAGCTGGGCGTCACCGCCGTCGAGCTGCTCCCGGTGCACGCGTTCGTGTCCGAGCAGCGTCTCATCCAGGAGGGGCTCACCAACTACTGGGGCTACAACACCCTCAACTTCTTCACCCCGCACATCCCCTACGCCTCGCGCGCCGCGCAGGCCGCCGGGCCCGAGGCGGTGCTCGCCGAGTTCAAGGGCATGGTGAAGCTGCTGCACCTCGCGGGGATCGAGGTGATCCTCGACGTCGTCTACAACCACACGGCCGAGGAGGGCATGGAGGGTCCGCGCACCAGCTTCCGCGGCATCGACAACGCGACCTACTACCGGCACGACGACACCGGGGCGTACATCGACGTGACCGGATGCGGCAACACCGTCGACTTCGGGAACCCGGTCCCCCAGCGGCTCGTGCTCGACTCGCTGCGCTACTGGGCGAACGAGATGCAGATCGACGGGTTCCGGTTCGACCTCGCCGCGACGCTGGGCCGCGGGACCGACGCCTCGTTCCACCGCGACCATCCCCTGCTCGTCGCCGCGCAGTCGGACCCGGCGCTGCAGGGCGTCAAGCTGATCGCCGAGCCGTGGGATGTGGGGCTCGGCGGCTGGCAGACCGGCAACTTCCCGGGCCCGACCGGCGACCACGCCGGATGGTCCGAATGGAACGACCGCTACCGCGACCGCGTCCGCAACTTCTGGCTGGCCGACATCGCCGAGGCGCGCCGCAACGGGCAGGCGCCGGTCGGCATCGGCGGATTCGCGACCCGGCTCGCCGGGTCGTCGAACACGTTCTCGCCGGACCGCGGCCCGCTCGCCTCCGTCAACTTCGTGACCGCGCACGACGGCTTCACGATGGCCGACCTCACCGCCTACGACGTCAAGCACAACCTCGGCAACGGGGAAGGCAACCGGGACGGCACCGACAACAACCGGTCCTTCAACCACGGGGTGGAGGGTCCGACGCACGACGAGGGCATCCTGCTGGCGCGCGCCAAGGCCATCCGGAACCTGATGGGGACCCTGCTGCTCTCGGCCGGTGTGCCGATGATCACCGCAGGCGACGAGTACGGGCGCAGCCAGCGCGGCAACAACAACGCCTACTGCCAGGACAGCGAGCTGACCTGGCTGAGCTGGCTGCGCACGCGGGAGCAGCGGGAGTTGCACGAGACCACGAAGCGGCTGCTGCAGCTGCGACGCGAGAACCCGGCCCTGCGCCCCGTCCGCTACGCGGTCTCCGGCCAGACCACGCCGAACGCCAGCCACATGGACTGGTACGACGCCACCGGTCAGCGGATGGACGACGAGGACTGGAACTCGCCCGAGAACCGCACCCTGCAGTACCTCGCGGCGTCGACCCCGGTCACCGAGGAGTTCAACCGCATCCTGCTCATCGTGCACGGCGTGGAGGACGACGTGGAGGTGTCGCTGCCCCTGGCGCCCGGCGTCACCTCGTATCAGCTGCTGTGGGATTCGGCCACCGAGGTCCCGATCACGGAGGAGCCGACCGAGTTCGCCCCCGGCACCACACGGCTGGTCGGCGGCACGTCGATGCAGCTCTACCGGGCGAACGGCCCGCGGGTGGAGGAGCCGGAGGCGACGGTCTGATGGCGCGGCCGAAAGCGGCGGCGGGAACCCCGGCGACGGTCGCGCTGACCGCGGCGGGCATCCCGTTCACCGCGCATCCGTACGAGCACGACCCGGCGGCGCCGTCATTCGGCCTGGAGGCCGCCGAGGCGCTGGGCGTCGAGCCGGACCGGGTCTTCAAGACGCTGCTCGCCGACACGGACCTCGGGCTCGTGGTCGGCGTCGTGCCGGTCACCGGGATGCTCGACCTCAAGGCGCTCGCGGCATCCGTCGGCGCGAAGCGTGCGTCCATGGCGGACCCGGCCGTCGCGGAGCGCCGCACCGGCTACGTCGTCGGCGGCATCAGCCCGATCGGCCAGAAGACCCGGCACGTCACCGTGGTGGACGAGACGGCTCAGCTCTTCGACACCGTCTTCGTCTCGGGCGGAAAGCGGGGCTTCGACATCGAGCTCGCACCCGCCGACCTCCTCGCCGCGACGGGCGCCGCGTACGCGCCCATCGCCAAGTGACCGCCCCGGCCGCGGTGACCGTGCGGCGCGCGACGGTCGCCGACGCGCACGCGATCGCCGTCGTCCACATCGGCGCCTGGCGTGAGGCCTACGCCGGTCACATGCCCGCCGAGTTCCTGGCCCGGATGGACGTGGAGCAGAGTGCCCGGAACTGGACGGCCATCCTGCAGCGCGGCGACACGGACGCCTTCGTGGCCGAACGCGACGGCGAGGTGATCGGCTGGGCGACCGCCGGCTCCGGCCGCGACGACGACCCGCCGCGCCCCCGCGAACTCGAGGGCATCTACATCCTGGCGAAGGCCTACGGCACGGGAGCCGGTCAGCAGCTGCTCGACGCCGCCATCGGCGACGCGCCCGCCTACCTCTGGGTGCTCGACGGCAACCCCCGCGCCGAGGCCTTCTACCGCCGCAACGGCTTCACCCGGGACGGCGCGACGTCCTCCCACCCCGCCGGCTCCGCCACCCTCCCCACCGTCCGCCTGACCCGCTGACCCCGCACCCCGACGCGCCTCCGTCGAGTACACGAAAAGTGCACGCGACACGCCGGTTCAGCGTGCACTTTTCGTGTACTCGACGGAGGGGCGGGGGCGGGGGTCAGGAGGCGGCGGCGACGAGGCCGAGTTCGGCGGGAGTGAGCAGGAGGTCGTTGACCGGGACCACGCGGACCGTGTAGCCGAACGAACCGGCCCAGCCGAGACGGACCGTGCCGACGAACTCGTGCGGCACGGACGCGTCGTGGGTGCCCGGCACGCTGTCATCGACGGTGAGGGCCTGGCGGTGCACGTCGACCAGCTCGTCGCCGTCCTGGCTGCGGCCGTAGACGACCTGCACCTCGACGTCGCCGGGCTCCAGCCCGTTGAGGTTGACGAGGGCGCGGACGTGCAGCTCGTCTCCCACCTGCGGCACCGCATCCACCCCGCCCGCGTCGACGTGGGCGACGGCGACTCCCGGCCACGCCGCCTCCACGCGCTGCTTCCAGTCGGCCAGCGACCGGGCGTCGGCGAAGTCGTTCTCGGTGAGCCGGTTCTCGTAGCCGGCCGCGGGCAGGTAGAGCCGCTCGACGTACTCGCGCACCATCCGCTCGGCGGACAGCGGCGACGACAGGGTCGACAGCGTGTGACGGATGCGCGACACCCAGGCGGTCGGCACACCGTCGCCGTCGCGGTCGTAGAACCGCGGCGCGATCTGGTGCTCGATCAGGTCGTACATCGCCTCGGCCTCGAGCGCGTCGCGCTCCGCGCCGTCGCCGGCCGCGTCGGCGGACGGGATCGCCCAGCCGTTCTCGCCGTCGTAGAACTCGTTCCACCAGCCGTCGAGAATCGACAGGTTGAGCGCCCCGTTGAGCGCCGCCTTCATGCCCGACGTGCCGCAGGCTTCGAGCGGCCGCAGCGGGTTGTTCAGCCAGACGTCCGTGCCCGGGTAGAGCAGCTGCGCCATGCCGATGTCGTAGTCCGGGAGGAACACCATCCGCTCGCGGATGTCGGCCTCCGAGGCGAACTGCACCAGCTTCTGGATGAGGCGCTTGCCCTCGTCGTCGGCGGGATGCGACTTGCCCGCGATCACGAACTGCACGGGACGCGCGGGGTTGGTGAGGATCCTCCGCAGCCGCTCCGGGTCGTGCAGCATCAGCGTGAGCCGCTTGTAGGTGGGCACGCGCCGCGCGAAGCCGATGGTGAGGACGTTCGGGTCGAGCAGGTCGCTCATCCACGCCGGCGCGATCCCGCCCGGGTTCTGCTCCTCCCAGGCCGCGGCGAGCCGGCGCCGCGCATCCTGCACCAGCTGCTCGCGCATCCGGTTGCGGACGCCCCACAGGTCGATGTCGGTCACCGCCGACGAGTTCGCCCAGTCGGCGTGCGTGGTGTCCTCGGTGCCGAGCCGCTCGAGCGCGAGCGCGCGCAGCATCGGGTCGGTCCAGGTGGGCGCGTGGACGCCGTTGGTGACGGAGTCGATCGGCACCTCCTGCGGGTCGAATCCCGGGTACAGCCCGTTGAACATGTGCCGGGAGACGTCGCCGTGGAGCTTCGACACGCCGTTCGCGTGCTGGCCCAGCCGCAGTCCCATCACCGCCATGTTGAAGACGTCCGGCGACCCGCCCGGGTAGTCCTCCGCGCCGAGCGGGAGCACCTGGTCGGGCGTCACGCCCGGCAGCAGCGAGGTCGAGAAGTACCGCTGGACCAGCGACCGGTCGAACCGGTCGATGCCCGCGGGCACCGGCGTGTGCGTCGTGAACACCGTTCCCGCCCGCACCACCTGCAGCGCCTGGTCGAAGGTCAGGCCCTCGCCGATCAGGTCGGAGATGCGCTCGAGGCCCAGGAACCCGGCGTGCCCCTCGTTGGTGTGGAACACCTCCGCCTCCGGGGCGCCGGTGAGGTCGGTCCACGCCTTGACCGCGCGGACGCCGCCGATGCCGAGCAGCAGCTCCTGGAGGAGGCGGTGCTCGCCGCCGCCGCCGTACAGCCGGTCGGTGACCGAGCGCAGACGCTCCTCGTTGTCCGGGATGTCGGTGTCGAGCAGGAGCAGCTTGACGCGGCCGACCGCGGCCTGCCAGATGCGGGCATGCAGCACGCCGTCCGGGAGCGCGAGCGAGACCTGCACGGGCGTGCCGTCCGGGTTCCGGAGGACGCTCAGCGGCAGCCCGTCCGGGTCGAGGACCGGGTAGCTCTCCAGCTGCCAGCCGTCGGGCGTGATCGCCTGCGAGAAGTAGCCGGAGCGGTAGAACAGACCGGCGGCGACCAGCGGGACGCCGAGGTCGCTCGCCGCCTTGAGGTGGTCGCCGGCGAGGATGCCGAGACCGCCGGAGTACTGCGGCAGGGTCGCCGCGATGCCGAACTCGGGCGAGAAGTAGGCGATGGTCTGCGGCGCGCCGTCGCCGAGCGACTGGTACCAGCGCGGCTCGCTGAGGTACGAGTGCAGGTCGTCGCGGATGTGGTTCGCCCACTCGACGTATCCGGGATCCGCGGCGAGCTCGGCGAGCCGCGACGGCTCGACGGCGCCCAGGAGCGCGATCGGATCGTGCTTGACCTGCTGCCACAGTTCGGGCGAGATGCGGGCGAACAGCTCCTTGGTGGGCTCATGCCAGGACCAGCGGAGGTTGCCGGCGATCTCCTCCAATGCGGAGAGGTTTTCAGGGAGGACGGCTCGGACGGTAAATCGACGGATGGCCTTCACTCGGTCCACTGTAAACGAGCCTCATGACGCGCGGGTTAATGAGTGTACGTTCGGGAGCGTGGTGAAGAACGCAGCGACCAGGTCAGCAGCCGCCGCGCCCGAGGCGGCCACGGCGACATCCCCCCAGGCCGTGACGCCTGCGGCGGGCACGAAGTCACGGGGCAAGCAGGCGACCCCGCCGGCACCGGTGGCCCAGCCGCCTGCCGCCGCGGCGCCCAGCGAGAGCGAGCCGTACGAGCCCCTGCTCCCCCGCATCCCGATCCTGGAGCTCTCGCCCCAGGTCGACGAGGGGCTGTGGGCGGCGACGGCGTTCAGCGGGGAGGTGATCCCGTTCCGTGCGACCGCCTTCCGCGAGGGGCACGACAAGATCGGCGTGGACCTCCTGCTGCTCGACCCCTCCGGCCGGCAGACCGAGCACCACATGCGTCCGCTCACCCCCGGCACGGACCGCTGGGAGGTGGAGGTCCAGCTCGAGCAGACGGGGCTCTGGCGCTACCGCGTGCAGGCGTACGCCGACGAGTACGCCACCTGGCGGCACAACGCCGAGGTCAAGGTGCCCGCCGGGATCGACGTCGACCTGATGCTGCGGATGGGTCACGACCTGCTCGCGACCGCCTCCAAGGACAAGCGCCGCAGCACCGCAGAGCGGCGTCACCTCTCCGAGGCCGCCAAGGTCGTCGCGGACGAGAAGCGGACGGTCGACGAGCGGTTCCAGGCGTCGGTGGATGCGCGCATCCAGCAGGTGCTCACCGAGCGTCCCGTGGTCAGCCTGCCGTCGCTGTCGCCCACCCGGGCCATCCAGGTCGAGCGCACCCGCGCCGGTGTGGGCAGCTGGTACGAGTTCTTCCCGCGCTCCGAGGGCGCCAAGAAGCTGCCCGACGGGTCGTGGCAGTCCGGCACGTTCCGCACCGCGGCCAAGCGCCTCCCGGAGATCGCGGCGATGGGCTTCGACGTCGTCTACCTGCCCCCGATCCACCCGATCGGCCGCACCTTCCGCAAGGGTCCGAACAACACGCTCGACGCCGGCGAGAACGACCCCGGCTCGCCGTGGGCCATCGGCAGCGCCGAGGGCGGCCACGACGCCATCCACCCGGACCTCGGCACGGAGAAGGACTTCACGTTCTTCCTCGGCAAGGCGAAGCAGGCCGGTCTCGAGGTGGCCCTCGACCTCGCTCTGCAGGCGTCGCCCGACCACCCGTGGGTGACGACGCACCCGGAGTGGTTCACCACCCTCCCGGACGGCACGATCGCCTACGCGGAGAATCCGCCGAAGAAGTACCAGGACATCTACCCGATCAACTTCGACAACGACTACGAGGGGCTGCGCCAGGAGGTGCTGCGCATCGTGCGGCACTGGATGTCGCTCGGCGTCCGCATCTTCCGCGTCGACAACCCGCACACCAAGCCGCTGCACTTCTGGGAGTGGCTGATCCACACGGTCAACGCGACCGACCCGGATGTGGTCTTCCTCGCCGAGGCGTTCACGCGGCCGGCGCTCCTCCGCACCCTGGCGAAGGCCGGGTTCCAGCAGTCGTACACGTACTTCACGTGGCGGAACACCAAGGAGGAGCTGGAGGAGTTCCTCGACTCCCTCGCGCACGAGACCGCCGACTACCTGCGGCCGAACCTGTTCGTGAACACCCCGGACATCCTCACCGAGTACCTGCAGTTCGGCGGCCAGCCGGCCTTCAAGATCCGGGCGGCCATCGCGGCGACAGCGGCGCCCACCTGGGGCGTCTACTCGGGCTACGAGCTCTTCGAGAACGTCGCACGTCCGGGAGCCGAGGAATACATCGACAACGAGAAGTACGAGTACCGCCCGCGCGACTACGCCCGCGCCCAGTCGCAGGGCCGCTCGCTGGCCGGGTACCTGACCATGCTGAACAGCGCGCGCAGCGAGCACCCGGCCCTCCGGCAGCTGCGGAACCTCAGCATCCACTGGAGCGACGACGACAGCATCCTCGTGTACTCGAAATACCTCGACGGCCGCTTCACCCGGAGCGGCAAGGCGGATGCGGTGATCGTCGTGGCCAACGTCGACCCGCACTCGGTGCGGGAGACGATCGTCCACCTCGACCCGACCGCCTTCGGCATCCCCGTCGGCGCGCAGTTCGAGGTGAAGGACCGGGTGACGGGGCAGCGCTGGACGTGGGGCACGGACAACTACGTCCGGCTCGACGCCTTCACGGAGCCCGTCCACATCCTGTCCGTCCGCCCGCTCTGACCGCCCGAACGAGACTCACTGCCCGAACGAGACCCACCGCCCGAACGAGAACCGAGGAGTAGCACCATGTCCCCCATTCCCGAAGGCGCGGCCGCCGTCGACCTGCCGACGCTCGACGACACCCTGCTCGCCACCATCGCCGCAGGCAGCCACCACGACCCGCACTCCGTCCTGGGCCAGCACCAGGTCGCGGCTCCCGGCGTCGCCGACCCGGTGACCGTCATCCGGGCGCTCCGCCCGCTCGCCACCGAGGTCTTCGCGGTGCTCGCCAACGGCGCCCACGTCGAGCTCGGCCACCTCGGCCACGGCGTCTGGCAGGGCGTCGACATCACCGGCCCCGGCGCCTACGAGATCGAGGCCCGCTACGAGGACGGCAGCACCTGGACCGCGGACGACCCGTACCGGTTCCTGCCCACCATCGGCCAGCTCGACCTCCACCTGATCGGTGAGGGACGCCACGAGACGCTCTGGACGGCGCTCGGCGCCCACGTGCGCGACCTCGGCGGCGTTGTCGGCACCTCCTTCACCGTCTGGGCGCCGCACGCCCGCGCTGTCCGGGTGGTCGGGAACTTCAACGGCTGGGACGGCACGCTGTACGGGATGCGCAACATGGGCGCCTCCGGCGTCTGGGAGCTGTTCGTCCCCGGCATCGGCGAGGGCGAGATCTACAAGTTCGACCTGCTCGCGCAGGACGGCCGCTGGGTGCGGAAGATCGACCCTCTCGCCCAGTTCGCCGAGGTGCCGCCCGCGACCGCCTCCAAGATCACGGTGAGCCGCCACGACTGGGCGGACGACGAGTGGATGCAGCAGCGCGCGCAGACGGACCCGCACGCGGGCCCGATGAGCATCTACGAGCTCCACTTCGGCTCCTGGCGCCCCGGCCTCGGGTACCGCGAGGCGGCGGACCAGCTGATCGACTACGTCGGTGCCCTCGGCTATACGCACGTCGAGTTCCTGCCGCTCGCCGAGCATCCCTTCGGCGGGTCGTGGGGCTACCAGGTCACCGGCTACTACGCCCCGACCAGCCGGTTCGGCTCCCCCGACGACCTCAAGTACCTGATCGACCGGCTGCACCAGGCCGGCATCGGCGTCATCCTCGACTGGGTGCCCGGCCATTTCCCCAAGGACGACTGGGCGCTCGCCCGCTACGACGGGCAGCCGCTCTACGAGCACCCGGACCCGCGGCGTGGCGAGCACAAGGACTGGGGCACGTACATCTTCGACTACGGCAACTCGCAGGTGCGGAACTTCCTGGTCGCCAACGCGCTGTACTGGCTGGAGGAGTTCCACGTCGACGGCCTCCGCGTCGACGCCGTGGCCTCGATGCTCTACCTCGACTACTCGCGCAACGACGGCGAGTGGGAGCCGAACATCCACGGCGGCCGCGAGAACCTGGAGGCGATCGGGTTCCTGCAGGAGGTCACGGCCACCGCGTACAAGCGCAACCCCGGCACCGTGATGATCGCCGAGGAGTCCACCAGCTACCCCGGCGTCACCGCCCCCACCTCGTCCGGCGGCCTCGGCTTCGGTCTGAAGTGGAACATGGGCTGGATGCACGACGCCCTGCAGTACATCCACCAGGACCCGATGTACCGCGGCTACCACCACAGCGAGATCACGTTCTCGTTCGTGTACGCGTGGAGCGAGAACTTCCTCCTGCCGATCAGTCACGACGAGGTCGTCCACGGCAAGGGCTCGCTGCTGACCAAGATGCCCGGCGACCACTGGCAGCAGCTTGCGAACGTGCGGGCGTTCCTCGCGTTCATGTGGGCGCATCCCGGCAAGCAGCTGCTCTTCATGGGGCAGGAGTTCGGCCAGCCGTCGGAGTGGAGCGAGGAGCGCGGGCTCGACTGGTGGATCCTCGACCAGCCGGCCCACCAGGGCCTCTGGAACCTGGTCTCCCAGCTCAACGCCGTGTACCGCGACAACCCGCAGCTGTGGGCCCTGGACAACGACCCCGCCGGCTTCGAGTGGCTGGACGGCTCGGACGCCCAGGGCAACGTCATCGCGTTCCTGCGCAAGGACCGCGACGGCGAGCCGATCGCGATGCTGTTCAACTTCTCCGGCAACCCGCACAGCGGCTACCGGATGGGGCTGCCGTTCGCCGGCGAGTGGGAGGAACTGCTCAACACGGACGCCGAGGCGTACGGCGGTTCCGGCGTCGGCAACCTCGGTGCGGTCACCGCGGTGGACGAGCCGTGGATGGGCCGCCCGGCATCGGCGGTGCTGACGCTGCCGCCGCTCGGGGCGCTCTGGCTCAAGCCCCGGCGCTGACGCGCCCGCCGTCCACGGACCTCAGCCGCGCGAGTCGATCCAGGCCGCGTAGCCGAGGCCGTCGACGGCGTGCTCGGGAACCAGGTTGCGGCCCGCCCGCCAGGTGGATCCGAGCGCGCCGCCCAGCCGGACGGGGAGGATGTAGCGGCGGGTCCCGCTGGCCTGCTTCCACTGCTCGGCGAGCGAGCGGGCCGTCTCGACCTGCGGACCGCCGACGTGGATGACGCTGTCGGGCTCCCCCGTGCCCTCTGCGGCGTCGACCAGCACCCGGGCGACGTCGGTCACCGCGATCGGCTGGAAGCGGGTGCCGGTCGGTGCAAGCAGGGCACCCATCGGGCGTCCGCGGTCGAAGATGGCGGTGACGAAGTCGTGGAACTGGGTGGCGCGGACGATCCGCGTGTCGAGCGCCGAGTCCAGGTACGCCCGCTCCTGGGCCGCCTTCGCCCGGTAGTAGCCGTACGAGGAGTGGTCGACGCCCACGACGGAGAGCAGCACCGCCCGGTGCACGCCGAAGCGCGCGGCGGTGTGGACGAGGTTCTGCGCACCCGTCGCGAAGACGTGCGCGGCCTGCTTGCCGACCGCGTTGACGGTGTCGACGACGACGTCGACACCGTCGACCGCCTCCTCCAGCCCGTCGCCGGTGACCAGGTCGGCCGTGACGTAGGCGGCGCCGGCGACGTATTCGTCGGCGTCGTCGTCGGGCACGCGGCGGGCGGCAACGACGACCTCGTGCCCGCGGTCGATCGCTTCAGCGGTGACGGCGCGCCCGGCCAGGCCGGTGCCTCCGACGACGAGCACACGGGACATGCGCGATCACTCCTGAGCGAGAGTCGAGTGGGGGGGAGCCGCCGACCGCCGCCCGGAGAGCGGGCTCAGTACAGCAGCGAGGCCAGCCTAGCCCGCGCCTTGCCCACGCGGGGGTCGTCCACACCCACGATCTCGAAATACTCGAGCAGGCGCGTCCGCACCGCCTCCTTGCCCGCGGCGTCGAGCGACGGGAACACGGTGAGCAGGCGGTCGAACGCGTCGTCGACGTGCCCGCCGGAGATGTCGAGGTCGGCGACGCCGAGCTGGGCGTCCGCGTCGAGCGGCGCCTCCGCGGCGGCGCTCCGGAGCTCGTCGGCCGTGTGGCCGGCCAGGCGCGCGAGCAGGCTGACCTGCGCGAGACCCGCGGCCGCCATCGTGTCGCGGGGATCCTGCGCCAGAGCGGTCCGGTAGGCGCGGATCGCACCCTCGTAGTCGCCGCGCTCGATCGCGTCGTAGGCCTCCGCGTGCAGCGGCGGCAGCGGGGGCTCCGGCGCGGCCTCCGCGGCTCCGTCCGGCTGCTCGGCGGCATCCGCGCCGCCCTCGACGGCCACCGTGTCGGTGACGCCGTTCTGCGCGGCCAGCTGCAGCAGCTGCGCGAACACGTCGCGCAGCTGCTCCTCTGGGACGACGCCCGAGAACAGCTGCACCGGACGGCCCGCGATCAGGGCGGCCACAGTAGGCACCGCCTGCGCCTGGAACGCCTGGGTGAGCTGCGGGTTCGCGTCCACGTCGATGCGGACGACCACGAGCCGCCCGCCGAAACCGCCGACGACGCGGTCGATCACGGCGGAGAACTGCGCCGACTGCTCGGCGCGCGCGGTGACCAGGTCGACCACGACGGGGACGCGCATCGACAGGTCGATGAAGTCGTTGAAGTTCGCGTCCGTGCCCTCGAAGTAGAGGCTCGGCAGCGTCAGCTCGCCTCCCGCGGCCGGCTGACCGGACGCGCCGCCGTCCGCCGACGGCGCGGGCCGGTTGACGAGGGAACTCAGGTCGACGGCCCCGCGCAGGTTGGTGGGCGGGGGCGGGACGTTGCTCATTGATCCTCCTGACGTGCGTACTGCGGCACGAGAATCAAGGATACTCGCGAAGCGTCCGGCGGCTACGGGATCTGCTTGGCGGCGATCATGCCCTGGGCGAACCCGAGGAGCGTGATCTTCTCCTTGGAGCCCACCGGCGGGACGTAGAATGCGAGCTGGTAGCCGAAGGTCGACTCGATGCCCGTCTTCGACGACGCGACGCCGCTCAGGGCCGCCGACGTGTTGCCCGCGCTGACCTCGGCGCCGGCCTCCACGACCTTGAGCACCTGCGACTCCTGGAGGTCCGTCCAGACGATCGCGCCCGAGTCGTTGGTCGCCATCGCGACATCCGAGCCGCTTCCCGGAGCGGTGGTGAACGTCAGCGAAGCGGTCGCCGGCACGGCGGCCTTCTGCTTCGCCTTCCAGTCCGCGCCCACCTGGGTGCGCAGCGTGTCGCCCTCCGCGTTGAAGAGCGAGGCGTACTGGCTCTTGTCGCCGTTCATCAGGATGTCGCCGTACGCAGCGGACACCTTCTCCGGAGGGAGCGCGAGCAGCTTCGAGTCCGGCGGGACGACGGCGGAGCCGATGCTGGCGGGCGCGAGGTTCGGCACCTTCGCCTTCGGCTCCAGCGAGACCGCGTACTCGACCTGGTAGTTGTCGCGCGGCGTCTCCTGCACCATGGTGAGGGCGATCGGGGCCTGCGCGTTGCCCTTCGCATCCTTCGGGCTCTGGATCACCGCCGCGACGGTGCGCGGCCAGGTGTCCGTCGCCTGTGGCAGTGAGAGCACGATGGGGCTCGCCGGGATGGCCGGGAGCGCCGGCTCGTCCGACTTGTGTGCGCGGATGGCGTAGTTGGCCTCGCGGAGCTGGAGGGCCGGCCCCATGAACCGGACCTTGGCGAGATCCGCGCTGGCCTTCGCGTCCGCCTGGGCCGCCGACTCGGAGATGCGCTTCACGATGCGCTCGAGCTGCGGCACGGTCACGGCGGGCGGGAGCTGGTCCTTCGCGTTCGGCGCCTCCGTCGCGAGCGGCGTCGCGGTCTTCGACGGCGTCGTCGCGGCGTCCGTCCCGGCCGTGCAGCCGGTGAGGGCCAGGGCGCCGGCCAGGGCGACGGGCAGCATCACGCGGGCACGACGGGTGGAGCGGCGTCCGCGGGGCGTGGCCTCGACCATGGCGGTGGGCTTGTACTTCGGGGCCTTGGGCAGCTTGGGCATCTTCGGTCCGCTCTTCCGGCGGGGGCCGCGCGAGCGGCGGTGGGTGTAGAGGCCCCAGAGATAGAGGGCGATCCCGATCACCAGCAGGATGAGACCGCCGATGATCAGCGGGAACGCCCACGGCGTGCTCGAGTCGACCGGCCAGGTGACGCTGACGCGGGACGGCGCGGACTTCTGACCGTCCGACGCGACGATGACGCTCACGTCGTCCGGGATGTTCATCCGCGTGACCTGGGCGGCGTCGCCGTCGAACTCCTCGAGCCAGAGATCGCTCCCGGCCGGATTGGGGCCGGCGGCCGAGGACGTGGTCTCCGAGGAGCCGGAGCCGGCGGCCGCCGTTGCGGTGGGCGACGGCGTCGGGGCCGGCGTGGCGGTCGAACCGCTGCCGGAATCCGAACCGTCGGTGGCGGAGGTCGCCGGCTTCGCCGTCACGGCCTTCGTGGAGAGCTTCCCCGTGGCCTTCTGATAGCCGACCGCGACGTACTTCTGGCCGCTGAGCCAGGCCTTAACGTCCGCTGTACGGCCGTAAGCGACGACCTGCTTCGCGGCGTCGGGGGCACCGGTCACGGTGAGCGTCTGCTGTCCGGGATGCGCGTTCAGCACCGACCCGTCGATCACCAGGTAACGGGGGTCGCCGGACACGGTGGCGGCGGCCTGGATGCGGCTCGGCGGGGCGAAGACGGTCCGCTGCGCGATGCCGGCCACGATCATGACCGCGGCGACGACGAACGCGACGATGGCGAGTACGAAACGCAAGCAGAGCTCCTCATGTGCCGATTCGGGGGGCAGGCACAGTGACCTGACGATACCGGACGTGCCTGAAAGGCAGCTAACCCTTGTCTGGACGCTCGCGCATCCCCCCGTGCGGGCGCAGACCGCTGAATTGTAGGATCGACCCGGCGCGCGCGCAGCGGGTCCACCCGAAATCCCCAGGAGCAATCACAGTGGCGACCGACGATTCCACCTTCACCCAGGTCTTCCGAGGCTACGACAAGGACGAGGTCGACAAGGCCCTCCAGGAGCTGCGGCGCGAGCTGATCAAGTCGAACACCCAGGCGGCGGACTCCGTGAAGGAGATCAAGCGGCTTCAGGCGCGCATCGACGACCTCAACGCCGAGATCGAAGAGGTCGGCAGCCCGACGTACTCCGGACTCGGCACCAAGCTCGAGAACACGCTGCGGGTCGCCGAGGAGCAGTCGACCCGGCTGATCGCCCAGGCCGACATCGACGCCGAGAAGCTGCGCGCCGGCGTCGCCGCCGAGATCGACAAGATGAAGAAGGCGGCGGCCGCGCAGGCCGAGCGCATCCTCGCCGACGCCCAGGCCCGTGCCACCACGCTGCTCGAGGATTCGCAGATCGAGTCGGGCGAGCTGCTCACCAAGACCCGCGCCGACAAGGAGACGCTGCTCAACGACGCCATGCGCGAGGCCGCGGCGATCCGGGGCGCCGTGGCGACCGAGGCCGCCGAGCTGCGCGCCACCAGCAAACGCGAGGCCGCCGCCGTTCGCGCCGAGGCCGACCGGGAGGCCGCGGAGCTCAAGGCCGTCGCGTCCCGCGAGGCGGAGCGCGCCCGCGCCGAGGCCGCCGAGCTCGACCGCACCATCGCGGCACGCCGCTCGGAGCTCGAGACCGCTCTCGCCGAGGACCGCGCCGCCTTCGAGCGCGAAGCGGCCCAGACCCGCCTGGAGCTCGACCGCCGTGTCGCCGAGACGGCCGATCGCCTGGCCGCCGAAGAGGCCGAGACACGGAACGCGCTCGCCGCCGAGGCCGCTCAGGCGCGCGCGGACCTGGCCGGCGAGGTCGAGGAGCAGCGCGCCGAGCTGGCCGCATCCGTCGCGCAGACGCGCGCCGACCTGGAGCACGAGGAGAAGACCCGCCGGCTCGCCCTCGCCACCGAGGTCGAGCAGACGACGAAGGCCCTCGCCGCGGAGGTCGAGCAGACCAAGGCCGCCCTGGCGGCGGAGGTGGAGCAGGCCCGCTCGGCGCTGGACGCCGACGTCACCTCCACCCGCAGCGCGCTCGCCGACGAGGTCGAGCGCACCAAGGCCGAGCTGGCCGACGAGGTCACCCGCACCCGCTCCGCGCTGAACGAGGAGGTGACGCGCACCCGTTCGGAGCTCGAGACCCAGGTCACCACCACCCGCTCGGCGCTCGAGAACGAGGTCGCCTCGACCCGCGCAGCGCTCGAGAACGAGGTCACGACCACGAAGTCCGCCCTCGCCGAGGAAGTGGAGCGCACGACGAAGCAGCTGGAGGACGACCGGCTGCAGACGCGGACGACCCTCGAGAAGGAGACGACCGAGACCCGCGCCGCGCTCGAGGCCGACCGCGCCGAGACGGCCGCCCGCCTCGCGGCGGACCGCGAGCAGACCGCCAGCGAGCTCGCGGCGGAGGTCGAGCAGACCCGGGCACGCCTGGCCGCCGAGACCGACCGCCGCCGCCGTGAGCTCGACGCCGAGGCGACGGAGCTCCGCGCCGAGCTGGCCGCCGAGGTCGACGCCGCGCGCACCGCGCTCGCCGACGAGCTCAGCCGCGAGCGCAGCGCCCTGCAGGCCGAGCTCGCGTCCGAGCGTGCGCGGCTGGCCGCCGAGGTCGAGACGACGACCTCCGCGCTGACCGCCGAGGTCGAGCAGACGAAGTCGGCCCTCGAGACCGAGGTCACCACGACGAAGGCCGCCCTCGCCGCCGAGGTCGAGCAGACCAAGAAGGAGCTGGAGACCGAGGTCGCCACCACGAAGGCCGCCCTGGCCGACGAGGTCGAGCGGACGCGCGCCGAGCTCGCCGCCGAGGTCGAGCAGACCACGACCGAGCTGGCCGCCGAGGTCGAGCAGACGAAGTCGGCCCTCGAGACCGAGGTCACCACCACGAAGTCGGCCCTGGCGGCGGAGGTGGAGCAGACCAAGAAGGCCCTCGCCGCGGAGGTCGAGCAGACCACGAGCGCCCTGACCGCGGAGAAGGAGCAGACCCGTAGCCGGCTCGCCGAAGACGTCCGGAGCACCGCAGCCGAGCTCGCGGACCAGCGAGAGTCGACCGCCAACGAGCTCGCCGACCAGCGCGAGCAGCAGCGCCTCGAGCTGGAGCGGGAGGCCGAGCGGACGCGCGTCGCCCTGGCCGACGAGGCGCAGCAGACGCGCGCCGCGCTGGAGAAGGAGACCGCGGAGGCGCGGGCGGAGCTCGCCCGCGAGGTCGCCGAGGCGCGCACGGCCCAGGATGCCGAACTGGCCGAGAAGCTGGCCGCATTCGAGCAGGAGGCGGCGTCCTCCCGGGCGGCGCTGGAGGCGGAGCTCACCGCACTGCGCAACGCCACACTCGAAGAGGTCGAGAACCGGACCCGCGAGGTGGAGCAGGCGCGCATCGACCTCGACGTCGAGCTGCGCGCGCGCCGCGACGAGGCGGAGAAGGAGTACCTCGCCCGGCACCAGGAGGCGGTGGCGCAGACCCAGAAGTACCTGGACGAGGCGAACGTCCAGCTCGCCGACGCCGTGAAGCGCACCGCCCAGGCGCGCTCCGAGGCGGAGGCCTTCGAGACGGAGGCCCGCCGGACCGTCACCGAGGCGCGCAAGGAGGCGGAGGAGACCGCCTCCGCCGTCATCCGCGACGCCGAGGAGCGCGCGGCCGCCCTGCTCGCCGAGACCGAGGAGCGCACCGAACGCCTCGTGGCGGACGCGGAGGAGCGACTGGCGCAGATTAGGATTGAGCGCGAGGCCGTGGCCGGGTACTTCGAGAACCTCCGAGGCGTCCTCCAGCAGGCCGAGAAGGTGACCGCCGACCGCGACTGACCCCAGGGGGAACACGTGAAGATCCAGAACCCGTTCCGCCTCGGTCTCATCGGCACCCTGGGCGTCGGGCTCGGAATCCTCATCCTCAGCGCCGTCACCAGCCTGGCGACGATCATCACGTACATCGGCGCCGCGCTCTTCCTCGCGCTCGGCATCGAGCCGCTCATCTCGTTCCTCGAGCGGCGCCGGTTCCCGCGCTGGCTGGCCCTGGTGGTCGCGCTCGTCGTCATCATCGGCGCGTTCATCGGGCTCATCTGGGCGATCGTCCCGATCGCGGTCGACCAGGCCTCCCAGCTCGTGCAGAACACGATCTCCTGGGTCAACAGCGGCGCCGCCGAGAAGTGGTTCCTCAGCCTGCAGCACCAGTTCCCGTCGATCATCAACCAGCAGAACATCGACGCCGTCACCGAGTGGCTGCAGAAGAACCTCCCCGACATCACGTCCAAGGTGCTGCAGACCGGAGTGGGCATCATCCAGGGTGCGTTCGGCGTGATCATCGTCGTCATCCTGACGATCTACTTCACCGCATCCCTGCCCAGCATCAAGCGCTCCGCCTACCAGCTCGTCCCGGCCTCGCGCCGGGCCCGGTTCGCCGACCTGGGCGACCAGATCACCGACTCCGTCGGCAAGTACGTCATGGGCCAGGTCTCCCTCGCCCTCGTGAACGGCGTGCTCAGCGCGATCTTCCTGACGGTGATCGGGGCGAAGTTCCCGATCCTGCTCGCATCCATCGCCTTCTTCTTCTCGCTGATCCCGCTCGTCGGCACGATCACCGGCTCGGTGATCATCGTCGCGGTCTGCTTCCTCTCCGGACCCCCGACCGCCATCGCTGCCGCCATCTACTACCTGATCTACATGCAGGTGGAGGCGTACGTGCTCAGCCCGCGCATCATGAACCGCGCCGTGTCCGTGCCGGGCGCGCTCGTGGTCGTGGCGGCCCTCGCGGGCGGCACGCTGCTCGGCATCCTGGGCGCGCTGGTCGCCATCCCGTTCGCCGCGGCCATCCTGCTCATCGTCAAGCAGGTCGTCATCCCGCGCCAGAACGAGCTCTGAGACGCCCTCAGCGGCTCGCTAAGCGCCCGCGGGCCACTCCGTCGGCAGCGGGAGGGCCGACGGGTTCACGCGCTCCACGATCTCCGTGAGCACGCGACGGGTCTGGTTCTCCCCCACCCAGAGGTGCTTGCCGCCCTCCACGGTCACCAGTTCGATCTGCGGCAGCGGGGCGAACTTCTCCGCGGCCGCGGCCGGACGGAGGAAGTCGTCGTGCTCCGGGATGAGCGCCACCAGCGGTCGCTCGTCTCCCGCCCACGCCTCCAGATGCTCCGGCTTGGCGCGGTGGAGCGGCGGGGAGAGCAGGATGACGCCGTCGACCGGGCAGGCGCGGCCGTACATCAGGGCCAGCTCCGTGCCGAACGACCAGCCGACGAGCCAGGGATGCGGCAGGCCGCGGTCGCCGACGAAGGCCATCGCGGCCTCCAGGTCGTAGCGCTCCCCCACGCCGTCGCCGAACGACCCCTCGCTCCGTCCGCGCGGCGACGCGGTGCCCCGCGTGTTGAAGCGCAGGACGGCGATCCCGGCGAGTGCCGGGAGGCGGGCAGCCGCCTTGCGCAGGATGTGCGAATCCATGAAGCCGCCCGCCGTGGGCAGCGGGTGCAGCGTCACCAGGGTCGCGACCGGCTCACGGTCGAGCGGGGTGGCCAGCTCGCCCACCAGGGTCAGCCCGTCCTGCGTCCGGAACTCGACGTCCTCGCGGCGGGCGGGGAGCTCCACGCCGCCCCGGATCTCGATGGTCGTACCCTCGCTCGTCATGCGATCCTCCAGCAGGACTCGTGCCAGTGCCGTCGTGCGGCCAGGTCGGGGGCGTCGCCCAGCACGCCGTCGGCGCGCCAGGCGACCAGGTGCGACGTCCCCGGCGGGATATCACGGCCGCAGCCCGGGCAGACGTACGTCTTCTGCGCCTGCGCGGCCGACACCGGCTGCACGTTCCAGGTCACGCCGCGGCGCGTCTCGGTCCGTCGCCAGCCGGAGAGCAGACGCTCCAGGCTGTCCGGCTCCTCCGCCGGCCGGCCGCCGGAGCGGCCACGGGGACGGTTCGAGCGCGGCATGCGTCAAGTCTAGGCGGGTCCGCCCGGAGAGCGGTCAGTACCAGCCCTGGGACTGCCAGACGCCCCACGCACCGCACGGCGTGCCGTAGCGCCCGGACACGTAGCCGAGGCCCCACGAGATCTGCACCGATGCGTCGGTCTGCCAGCCGGGGCCCATCTTGCTGCCCGGGAGCGCCTGAGGGATGCCGTACGCGCCGCTCGGGTTGGAGGCGTTGACGCGCCAACCGGACTCGTGGTTCCACAGCTGGACCAGGCAGCCGTACTGGTCGTCGCCCCAGCCGCGGTCGTGCACCATCTGATAGGCGATCGCCTGCGCGGTGCCCGGCGACGGGATGGGCGCCGACGGCGCGCCGCCTCCGCCGCCGCTGGACGACTTCTTGGACGCCGTGGGCGTCGGGGTCGGCGTCGGAGTGGGCTTCGGCTTCTCCTTCACCGTCACCGCGTCGCGGGTGATGGTGAGGGCCGCCGAGTCCGGCGCGGTGAGGTTCTGGGCGGGAGCACCGTCGTAGCGCTCCGTCGTGGGGATCTGCTGCAGCGACTCCGCGTAGGCCGGCGTCGTCGTCGCGCCGGAGAAGGGATCCACCACGTTCACGAGCGCGAAACCGACGGCTGCGGTGAACGCGAAACCCCACACCGCTGCTCGCGACCGGATGTGCGGACGGCGGGACCGCTTGAATGCGACGCCGACCGGGTTGGCCGGAGTCAGCGGCACGATCTCTGCTGCTGCTGCTTCTCGTCTACCCACGATCACAGAACGATAACGGAGATCGTCGGAAAACCCAAGATTCCGCCCCCGCACTCAGCGAACCGCCAGCATCACGTCGGTCACGCTGTCGAGCAGCAGATCGACCTGCACCTCGCGGTATCCGCCCCGCTGCTCGCGGAACGTCACGGTGCGCACCTCCTCGACGCTCATCGGCCGTCCGTCCTGGAAGTAGCGCACCAAGCGGTTGGCGAACCGGTCGACGTCGTTGCGGTTGTAGCCGAGCGTGAGCAGGCTCACCCGGTCGAAACGCTGCCCGAGCGGCCGGTCGAGCCGATTCAGGATGACCTGCGCGGTCGTCCGCGCCTCCTCGAACCACGCGGCGTCGCCCTGGCGCGCTCGCGCGGCCTCGCGCTCACGGGCCGAGAACGCGTCCTCGAGCCGCTCGAGCGCCGCATCCACATGGGTCGTGGAGTAGCCGCCCTTCGTCATCGCGAACGCGGTGTGCCGGATGTCGGCCGCGGTCAGGTCCGGCGCCGACGCGTCTCCGTCGTAGGCACGGCGCGCCGTCGCGAGGAACTCGTCCACCTGTTCGACGTCGTAGCCCGGCTTCGACTTGGGGCTGCGGGGGAAGGTGCTCACTCCCCCATTCTGTCATCGGAAGATGAGGAACAGGACGTAGGTGGCCGCTGCCGACGGGAGGATGGAGTCCAGCCGGTCGAGGAATCCCCCGTGCCCCGGCAGCCACGAGCTCATGTCCTTGATGCCGAGGTCCCGCTTGATCAGCGACTCGGCGAGGTCTCCGGCGGTGGCCGTCAGGAGCAGGACGACGCCGAACACCACGCCGAACCACCACGGCTCCCCGAGCATGAACACCGAGAGCAGGATGCCCGCGATGATCGCAGCCGCTGCCGCGCCGGCGAAGCCCTCCCAGGTCTTCTTCGGACTGATCGTGGGCGCCATGGGGTGCTTGCCCCAGGAGAGTCCGCTCACGTAGGCGCCCGTGTCGACCGACACGACCAGGATCAGGAACGCGAGCACCCACCACTCGCCGCCGGGCTCCGCCAGCAGCAGGATGACGAAGCTGGCGAGCAGCGTGATGTACAGCTGCACGAACACCGACCACAGCAGGTCGCGCCCCAGTGCGGCCGACCCGCGCCGGGCGGCGGGGACCACCGCCTCCTCGATCAGCCGCCACACGACGACCAGGACGATCCCCGCGGACAGCGAGACCAGCTGGCCGCCCGAGTGCAGGAAGAACGAGACCGGGACGATCCCCGCGGCCGCCAGGATCGACGGGATGCGGGGCACGCGCCGCCCGGAGACGCGGAACGCCTGAACGAGTTCGAAGGTGGCGAAGCCGGCCATGGCCACGCCGAACACCAGGAAGAGCTCCTTGATGAAGATCAGGCTGACCAGGACGAGCGCGCCGACGCCCAGGCCGATGACGATCGCCAGGATCAGGTTGCGGCCCGTGCGCTCCGCGATCCGCTCCTGGGTCGCGTCGAGCTGAGCCTTGCGCGCCTGCACCTGACGCTCGAAGTCGGCGCGGGTGGCCTGCACCTGCGCCCGGAACTCCTCCCGGGATCGCGCCTTTCCGCGCGGTACCGGGTCCGGCGCGCCGGGACTGCTGTCGTCGCTCATCGGCTAGACCTCGAGCAGCTCGGCTTCCTTGCGCTTCAGAGCCTCGTCGACGGCCTCCACGTGGGTGCGGGTCAGCGTCTCGAGCTCCTTCTCGCCGCGCGCCACCTCGTCGTCCCCGACCTCGCCCTTCAGCGCGTCGAGGTCGTCCTTGGCCTTGCGGCGGATGTTGCGGAGCGCGACCTTGGCGTCCTCGCCCTTGCTGCGGACGATCTTCACGAACTCCTTGCGGCGGTCCTCGGTGAGCTCCGGGAGGGTGACGCGCACGATCTCGCCGTCGTTGCCCACGTTGGCCGACAGGTTCGGCATGTTGACGATGGCCTTCTCGATGTCCTTGAGCGCCGACTTGTCGTACGGCGTGACCAGCAGGACGCGGGCCTCGGGGTTCTGGAGGCCGGCCAGCTGGGCCAGCGGGGTCGGCGACCCGTAGTAGTCGACCAGCACCTTCTGGAACAGAGCCGGGTTGGCGCGGCCCGCGCTCACCGTGCCGAAGTCGTCCCTCGCAGCATCCACGGTCTTGCTCATGCGCTGGCGGGCATCGGAAATCACATCCGCGATCACGGTGTCTCCTTATACGTAGGTGGGTCGGTGTCTAGTCTATTGCGCGGCCACCCGGCGTCAGCCGAGCAGTGTCCCGATCTCCGCGCCGAGGAGGGCGGCGGTCACGTTGCCGGCGGGCTCGATCCCGAAGATGCGCATCGGCATCCCGTTGTCCATGCAGAGGCTCAGCGCCGTCGAGTCGACCGCCTTGAGGTTCTGCTGCAGAGCCTCCTGGTGACTGATCTGGTCGATCTTCCTCGCGTCCGGGTTCGTGCGCGGGTCGTCGTCGTACATCCCGTCGACACCGTTCTTGGCGACCAGCACGACGTCCGCGCTGATCTCGAGCGCCCGCTGGGCGGCCACCGTGTCGGTGGAGAAGTACGGCAGTCCGGCGCCGGCGCCGAAGATGACGACCCGGCCCTTCTCGAGGTGCCGTTCGGCCCGCCGCGGGATGTACGGCTCGGCCACCTGGGTCATGGAGATCGCCGACTGGACGCGCGTCTCGGCGCCCGCCTGCTCCAGGAAGTCCTGGAGGGCCAGCGAGTTCATCACCGTCCCGAGCATCCCCATGTAGTCCGCACGGCCGCGGTCCATGCCGCGCTGCGACAGCTCGGCTCCGCGGAAGAAGTTGCCGCCGCCGACGACGATGGCGATCTCGACGTCCTGCGCGGCCTGCGCGATCTCACGCGCGATGCTGCTGACGATGTCCGGGTTGACCCCCAGCTGGCCTCCGCCGAAGGCCTCGCCGGAGAGCTTCAGAAGGACTCTGCGCCGCTGTGAAGGATGTCTCTGAGTGGCTGCCGACATGCGTGATCAACGTCCTTCCGTCTGTGGTTCTGGTTAAAGCTAGTGGGTGCCGCGCACAGAAAAGGAGTCCGGATCGTTGTCACGATCCGGACTCCTTCATGGTCTGCTACGCGCCGACCTTGAACCGGGCGAAGCCGGACACGGTGAGACCCGAGTCCTTCAGCACCTGGCTGATGGTCAGCTTGTTGTCGCGGGCGTACTCCTGCTCGAGCAGGGCGACCTGCTTGAAGTAGGCGCCGAGGCGACCCTCGATGATCTTCGGGAGCGCGGCCTCGGGCTTGCCCTCATTGCGCGAGATCTCCTCGACGATGCGACGCTCGTTCTCGACCTCGTCGGCCGGGACGTCCTCACGGGAGAGGTAGGTCGGGTTCGCGAACGAGATGTGCTGCGCGATGCTGCGGGCGGTCTCCGCGTCGTCGCCGGCGTAGCCGAGCACGACACCGACCTGCGGGGGCAGGTCCTTGGAGGTCTTGTGCAGGTAGATCGCGAAGTGCTCGCCGTTCACGACGGCGATGCGGCGGAGCTCGACCTTCTCGCCGAGGATGGCGGCCTCGTCACCGATGAGCTCGGCGACGGTCTGGCTGCCGGCGGGGGCCGCGAGGGCCTCCTCGACGGTGGTCGCACCGGCCGCGGCCGCTGCGTCGAGCACCTTGTCGGCGAGGGCGATGAACTTGTCGCCCTTCGCGACGAAGTCGGTCTCGCACGCGAGCTCGATCATCGTGGCGGTGCCGTTGCCGTTGTCCTTGGCGGCGACGAGGCCCTCGCTGGTGGAGCGGTCCGCGCGCTTGGCGTTGCCCTTCGCGCCCTTCAGGCGCAGGATCTCGGTGGCCTTCTCGATGTCGCCATCGGCCTCCTCGAGCGCCTTCTTGGTGTCGACCATGCCGGTGCCGAGCTGCTCACGGAGAGCCTTGATGTCGGCGATGCTGATGTTTGCCATGTTCTGACTGGAACCTTCTTCTTCTCGAAGACTTCTGGTGGGGAGGATTACTCGGACTCGGGCGCAGCGGCGGCCTCGGCGGCCTCCGCGTCGGCCTCGCCCTCGGCGACGACCTCGGCCGAATCGGCCTTGGCCTCGGCCAGGTCGGCGTCAGCGGCCTTGGTGGTCTCGGCGCTGGACTGCACCTCGTCGGACGAGGTCTGCAGCAGCTCCTGCTCCCACTCGGCGAGCGGCTCGGCCGGCTCGGCGCCCTCCTCGGGCTTCTGGTGACGCTGGATGAGGCCCTCGGCGGCCGCGTCGGCCACGATGCGGGTCAGCAGCGTGACGGAGCGGATCGCGTCGTCGTTGCCCGGGATCGGGTACTGGACCTCGTCCGGGTCGCAGTTCGTGTCGAGGATGCCGATGACCGGGATGCCCAGCTTCTTGGCCTCGTCGATCGCGAGGTGCTCCTTCTTGGTGTCGACGACCCAGAGCGCGCTCGGGGTCTTCGACAGGTTGCGGATGCCGCCCAGCGACTTGTGGAGCTTGTCCAGCTCGCGCTTCTTGATCAGCAGCTCCTTCTTGGTGAAGCCGCTGGTGGTGCCCTCGAAGTCGAGCTCCTCGAGCTCCTTCATGCGCGCGAGGCGCTTGGACACGGTCTGGAAGTTGGTCAGCAGACCACCCAGCCAGCGCTGGTTCACGTAGGGCTGGCCGACGCGGGTCGCCTGCTCGGCGATCGCCTGCTGGGCCTGCTTCTTGGTGCCGACAAAGAGGATGGTGCCGCCGTGGGCGACGGTCTCGCGCACGAAGTCGTACGTCTTGTCGATGTACGCGAGGGACTGCTGCAGGTCGATGATGTAGCTGCCCGAGCGCTCGGTGAGGATGAAGCGCTTCATCTTCGGGTTCCAGCGGCGGGTCTGGTGTCCGAAGTGGACGCCGCTGTCGAGCAGCTGGCGCATGGTGACGACGGCCATTGCCGTTCTCCTTTTGGTTGCGGTTGTCTGCGACGGCCGGCGGCCGCCACTCCTGGTGCCCCGCGCGCATCCGCACCCGTCCCGCTCGCGCGGCGCTGCCGTTGAGGGAGATGGGAGACCAATGGATGCGCGTGCCGCCCTCAGCGAGGGCGTCCCGTGCAGGGTTGGTTCCTGCTCAGGATTGCGGGCACGCGTAGTCACCCCGACGAGCGGAGTGCTCCGAAGAGTCTAGCAGCAACCGGGACTAGGCGGAGTCTCCGCTGGAGCGCACCTGGACGCCGCGTCCACGGCCCCCGGAGTTCTTGAAGAGCGTCTCGGCCTGCTCGAGCGCCATGCCGTTCGTCTCCGGGATCTTGAAGAACACGAAGAAGAACGAGAGGGCGGCGAAGAGGGCGTACATGCCGTACGTGAACGGCAGCGAGAAGTCGGCCATCGGCGGGAACGAGATGGTCACCAGGAAGTTCGCGATCCACTGCGCCGCGGCCGCGACGCCCAGGGCCTTCCCGCGGATCCGGCTCGGGAAGATCTCGCCGAGGAGCACCCAGACGAGCGGACCCCACGAGGCGCCGAAGCACACCACGAAGATGTTCGCCGCGATGAGGGCAATCGGTCCCCACGGGTTCGGGAGGCTGACGGCGCCGTCGTGCTTGACCGCGAAGGTGAACGCGAGCGCCATCACGCCGAGCGACAGCGCCATGCCGACGGATCCCGTGAGCAGGATCGGGCGGCGGCCCACCCGGTCGACGAGGAGGATGGCGACGATGGTCACGACGACGTTCGTCACCGAGGTGATGACCGTGATGAGCAGCGAGTTCTTCTCGGTGAATCCGACCGCCTGCCAGAGGGTGGTCGAGTAGTAGAAGATCACGTTGATGCCGACGAACTGCTGGAACACCGACAGGATGATGCCGATCCAGACGATCGGTTTGAGGCCGAACCGGTTGCCCGCGAGCGTCGCCTTCGCGCCTTCGCGGTCCTCTTTGATCGCGTTCTCGATGTCGCCGATCTGACGGTCGAGGTCGCCCTCCGGCACGAGGGTCGCGAACACCGCGCGTGCATCGTCGCGGCGGCCGTTCGCCAGCAGGTAGCGCGGCGACTCGGGGAGCGTCAGGGCGAGGATGCCGTAGACCACCGACGGGATGACGCCCACCAGGAACATCCACCGCCACGCCTCGAGGCCGAGCCACAGCTCCTTGGACGCGGAGCCCGCGATTCCCGCGAGCAGCGCGTCGGAGAGCAGCGCGACGAAGATACCGATGGTGATGGCGAGCTGCTGGAGCGACGCCAGGCGGCCGCGCGACTGTCGCGGCGAGATCTCGGCGATGTAGGCCGGGGCCACGACGGACGCGATGCCGATGCCGAGACCGCCGACCACGCGCCAGAGGGCCAGGTCCCAGGCGGAGAAGGCGAGGCCGGCCCCGATCGAGCTGACCAGGAAGAGGACCGCGCCGAGCAGCATGACCTTGAGGCGACCCCAGCGGTCGGCGAGCCGGCCGGCGATGAACGCACCGACCGCGCAACCGAGCAGCGCGATGGCGACGATGAAGCCTGTGATGAAGGCGTTGAGCGCGAAGTTGTGCTGGATCGAGTCGACGGCGCCGTTGATCACCGAGGAGTCGAAGCCGAAGAGGAACCCGCCGACGGCGGCCGCGATCGCCAGGCCGGTGACCCTGCGCCGCATCTTCGCGGTGGGCTGCGGCACGTTCTCGTCGCTCGTGGTGCCTGTGTTCCTTCGTTGTTCAGACATGTCATCCCTTTTCGGTTGTCGTCGCCTCGCTGTCCGCGCCGTCCGAGGAGGGCGCGAGGGCGGAACTCACGGTACGCCCCGAATCGCTCCCGCAGAACCGTCGGCCCCGCGTGCGCTCACACCTGCACGGATGTGCGGGTTCTCCACAGATCCGCTTCCTGCGTCTCTCATGCGACCCGCCGAGCGGGAGAGTCGGTGAGCCGGGAGGTGCCCGGCGCGGATGCGTCGCGGGTGCGTCGCGGGTGCGGAGGGACGATGTCGAAGGGTGAGCAGCGGAGGGATGCGGTGGTCGAGCGGCTCCGTCGCCTGCCGGGTAGGGGTCGGCGGTGGATGGGCGCCCTGGTCTTCGTGGTGGTGGCACTCCTGCTCGGGAGCCTCGGTCGGGCGGCGGCCGCGTCGGACGCGGGCGCGCCAGGCGCAAGCGCGTCGTACGCGGGCGACCTCGTGCACGCGGGACGCTCCGCGGCCCGAGCCGCCGGCTCCTGGCCGTGGCCGGTCGAGCCGCACGCGGTGAGCGGCCCGTACGCCGCGCCTGCCACGCGGTACGCGGCCGGCCACCGGGGCATCGACCTGGAGGCGTCCTCCGGCGTCGTGGTGTCGGCTCCCGCCGACGCGGTGGTCCGGTTCTCCGGTGTGGTGGTGGACCGGCCCGTACTGACCCTGGACCACGGCGGCGGCGTGCTGTCCAGCTACGAGCCGGTCGCCTCCGAGCTGGTTCCGGGCACCTCGGTCGCCCGCGGTGCGATCATCGGCACGGTGGCGGCGGGTGGTCACTGCGCCGAGGCGTGCCTGCACGTCGGCGTCCGCGTGGACGGGGAGTACGTGTCCCCGCTGCTGTTCTTCGCCCGGGTGCCGCCCGCCGTGCTGCTCCCGCTCGGCGGTCCGTGAGCGGCGGGTGATCGCGCAGCGGTGGGCGGTCAGGCGCACCGTCGGCGATGAAGCGCGCGAGTGGGCGATCAGGCTCACCGGTAGGCGATCGAGCCCGCGTGTGGCGGTCAGGCGCGCGGGTGCGCGATCCGGTAGGCCTCTTTGAGCCGCTCGGTGGAGACGTGCGTGTAGATCTGGGTGGTGCCGAGGCTGGCATGGCCGAGCAGCTCCTGGACCGCACGGAGGTCGGCTCCCCCATCCAGCAGGTGCGTCGCCGCCGTGTGCCGGAGCGCGTGCGGGCCGGACGGGCCCCGGCCGGGCACATCCGCCAGCAGTCCGGCGACGAGTTCGTAGACAGCACGGCTGCCCAGCCGTGACCCGCGGCTGCCGAGGAACAAGGCGGGCCCCGACCGCGGCACCGCGAAGCGCGGCCGGCCGCCGTCGAGCCACGCCCGCACGGCCCGCAGGGCCGGCACCCCGAACGGGACCACCCGCTCCTTGGAACCCTTCCCGACCACGCGGAGCGTCAGCCGTTCGAGGTCGACGTCGTCGATGTCGAGTCCGGTGAGCTCGGACACGCGGATCCCCGCCGCGTACAGCACTTCGATCACCGCGACGTCCCGCAGGGCGCCGGGCTCCCCGTCGTCCGCACGTGCCGCCAGCTGCTCGAGGATCCCGTCCATCTGCTCGCGCGTGATCACCCGGGGAAGCGTCTTGTCGGCCTTCGGCGCCCGCAACCGCGCCGCGGCGTCCGCTCCTTCTGCGCCCTGGGCCGTGCCGGTCTCGCCGCCGGCCCGTGCCCACCAGGCGCTGAAGCCCCGCGCCGAGGCCGACCGCCGGGCGAGCGTCGCCTTTGCGAGCCCGCGCTGCGACCCCTCCCAGAGCCAGTCGCGGTAGAGGTCGAGCGTGAGACCGTCGGGCGACGAGACCTTCCGCGTCTCCGCGAACGCGGCGAGCGCCGTCAGGTCGGCCCGGTAGGCGCGGACCGTCTGCGGCGAGTAGCCGCGCTCCACCCGCAGGTGGCGCTCGTAGGCGTCGATCGCGTCGGACAGGTTCACCGTTCAAGCTTCGCCCTCCCGCCCGCCGCACGAGGTAGCGACGCGCTGGGCAGCGACGCCCTGCGTAACGACGCACGGTGTGCCCTCACCCGCTCCTCTCCCCCACCAGGACCCAGCCACCTCCGCTCTCCCGCGCCCTCCCTGCGAGGTCGAGGCGCCCGAGGACGGCAGCGACCGTGGCGAACGGAAGGGCCGCCCGGGCGGCGATCTCGTCGGCCGAGGCGCGGCGTGTCCGGGAGAGGTGCGCGACGATCGCCCCCTCCGACCCCTCAGCCGCGCCCTCTCCCGCTGGCGCCCCACCCTCCGGGTCGTCACGGGGTCCCGTGCCCAGTGGATCCGCCAACTCGGCCATCTCCTCCACCGTGGTCACGCAGGTCGCCGCGTACTCGCGGATCAACCGGTGGCATCCCGCCGACGCGGGCGAGAGGATGCTGCCGGGCACCGCGCCGAGCGGACGTCCCATCTGAGCCGCGTGCCCGGCCGTGTTCAGCGACCCCGAACGGTGTCCCGCCTCGACGACCACGGTCGCGCCAGCCGCGGCGGCGATGAGCCGGTTGCGCATCAGGAACCTCCAGCGGGTGGGGGCGGAGCCGGGCGGCAGCTCCGCGATCAGCAGTCCGTCGGCGGCGATCCGGCGCAGCAGCTCGCTGTTGCCGGCCGGGTAGAGCCGGTCGGCTCCCCCGGCGAGGAAGGCGACCGTGACCCCTCCACTGAGCAGCGCCGCCCGGTGCGCCGCGGCGTCGATCCCGTAGGCGCCGCCGGAGACGACGGCGAACCCGCGGTCGACGAGTCCGGCGGCGCTCTCCATCGCGACGTGCTCGCCGTACTGCGTGGACGCCCGCGCGCCGACCAGTGCGATCGACCGGTCGAGCGTCCGCAGTCGCCACGGGTCTCCTCTCACCCACACGGCGACGGGCGGTCCGTCGTCGAGGGCGTCGAAGCCGTCCGGCCAGAGCGGTGAGTCCGGCGTGATGAGCCGAGCGCCGATCTTCTGGGCGCGCTCCAGCGCCCGCCGGGCTTCGTCGAGCGACAGCCGCGGACGCCACCGTGACAGCGACTCCGCCAACCGCCTCTCTACGCGTGCGTCGAGCCCGCTCGCACCGGTCGCGTGGCTGCTGTCCTGTGGCCCGCGGTCGATGTCTGTGAACGGAACGGCCCGGATCTGCCCGTTGTGCGGGCCGACCGAGGCGCCCGACCCGTGCATCCGGTCGAGCAGCGTCCGCGCACCCTCCCCGTCGACGATCGCCCGAAGCAGCCCGAGCGCTCCGACGGCGTCGATCGCCCGGCCCGCGTCGAGGTCGCCCGGCTCGATCGCGGTGCTCAGCGCCGCACGGGCGAACCGTTCGACGAGTGCGTCGGAATCGAGTGCCTCGTCCTCGTGGTCGGGTCCGCCTCGCACGGGCCCCACCAGGCGCGCGAGTTCCGACGTGCCGATGCCGGGGATCCCGGACCGGGGGCCGCGGCGCAGCTCTCGCGTCGAGGCATCCGCCCCCGCCGGCGCGTCAGTCTCAGGCGGCGTCATCGGCTTCTCCACCGCGAGCTCCCGCATATGCTCCGCCACCGCGCACTCCTCGCATCCGCCGGTCATGCGCCGATCCCCCGCCGCAGGAAGAGCGCCCGTCCCACGTGGTCGACGTCGGGCGACGATGTTGCGTCCAGGTCGGCCAGTGTCCACGCCAGCCGCAGGGTCCGGTCGTATCCGCGCATCGTGATCGCACCCCGTTCCAGCGCGCGGTCGAGCGGCGCGATGGCGGAGGCGCCGAGGCGGTGATTCGCACGCAGCCAGCTCCCCGCCACCTCGGCGTTCCGCGCCCATTCCGTCCCGCGCAGACGTTCCGCGGCGCGCGCCCGCGCGGCTTCGACGCGTCGCCGCAGCTGCGCACTCGTCCGCCGGGTCGCTCCCTCATCGGACGCCGACCGGAGGACTGCCAGCCCCATGGTGCGGACGGTGAGCCGGATGTCGACGCGATCGAGCAGCGGACCGGAGAGCCGCGCGAGGTAGCGCCGGCGGGCCATCGGCGAACACGTGCACTCGGCATCCGACGATCCGTAGCGCCCGCACGGGCACGGGTTCGACGCGAGGACCAGCTGGAAGCGCGCCGGGAAGGACGCCGCTCCGCTCGCCCGGTGGATGGTGATCCTGCCGTTCTCGAGCGGCTGACGCAGCGCGTCGAGCACCGAGGGCGGGAATTCGGCCGCCTCGTCGAGGAACAGCACCCCGTGGGTGGCCCGCACGATCGCGCCGGGTGTGATCCGCCCGCTTCCGCCGCCGACCAGCGCCACCGCCGACGCCGTGTGGTGGGGCGCCTCGAACGGCGGACGCCGGACGAGGCGGCCCGCCGCACCCGGTCCGGCCAGGGACCGGATGCAGGTGGCCTCCAGCGCAGCGTCGTCCGAGAGGTCGGGCAGCAGAGAGGGCAGACGTTGCGCGAGCATGGTCTTGCCGGCCCCCGGCGGCCCCACCATCGACAGGTGATGGCCGCCGGCCGCAGCTGCCACCAGCGCCTCCACCGCCTCGTCGTTGCCGGCCACCTCGGCCATGTCGGGTTCGGGCGCCTCCGACACGGCGGCCGCCTTCGCGGCCACCGGCTCCTCGTCCACCGGCTCGAGGCCCGCTCCGTGCCGGATCGCCGCCGCCCTCAGGCTCGTGACGCCCACGACCTCCAGGCCGTCGACCAGGCGCGCCTCATCGAGGTTGCCCGCGGGGACCAGCACCGTCGCGAAGCCGGCGTCCCTCGCGGCCAGCACGGCCGGCAGGATGCCGGGCACCGGCCGTACGCGGCCGTCGAGGCCGAGTTCTCCGAGGTGCACGGCGCTCGCCGCCGCCTCGCGGGGCACCGCTCCGGCCGCGGCGAGGGCCGCGATGGCGATCGCCAGGTCGAAGCCTGACCCCTGCTTCGGCAGCGCCGCGGGCGACAGGTTCACGGTCAGCTTCTTCTGCGACAGCGGGCAGCCGGCGTTGACGGCCGCGGCGCCCACGCGTTTGCACGATTCGCCGAGCGCGGTGTCCGGCAGCCCGATCAGCACGAACGACGGCAGGCCGGCCGAGATGTCGGCCTCCACCTCGACGACGTGACCACGAACGCCGTCGAGTGCGATCGCGAAGGTGCGTGCGAGAGCCATCAGGCGATCCCGGTCAGGTGCTCGACCACCGGGCGCTCGCTCCACGCGTCGGTGACCGCGACGGCGTCGATCCGCACGCCGGTGGACCCGGGTTCGCGCTCGCGGCACCAGGCCGCGGCGAGCCGCCGGAGCCGGGCCGCCTTGCGAGCGGTGATCGCCTCGAAGGGATGCCCGAACTCCAGGGACGAACGCGTCTTCACCTCGGCGAAGACCATCGTCGATCCGTCGCGCAGGATCAGGTCGAGTTCACCCGACGGACATCGCCAGTTGCGGTCCACCAGGGTGTAGCCGCGCTCCTGCAGCCAGTCGGCGGCCACCTGCTCGCCGCGCCTGCCCAATTCGTCTTTCTGTGCCATGTGTACCTCCGCATCCAGCCTCGTGGGGCGGTGCGGCGGAGGGACGGCGGGCGGCGAATCTGTGGAGAAGAGGCGGCGGACCGTCGCTGTGAGCGAATCGGCCGCGACGACGACTACTCGTCGAGGGCGAGCTCCTTGGGCAGCTCGAACTCCTTGGAGGAGAGCTCCTCGATGTTGACGTCCTTGAACGTCAGGACGCGCACCGACTTCACGAACCGATCGGCGCGGTACACGTCCCACACCCAGACGTCGTTCATCGTCAGCTCGAAGTAGAAGTCGTGCTCGGTGTCCCGGCGCACGAACTCCACCTCGTTCGCGAGGTAGAAACGGCGCTCCGTCTCGATCACGTACTTGAACTGCGAGACGACGTCCCGGTACTCGCGATACAAAGCCAACTCGACCTCGCGGTCGTAGTCGTCGAACTCGTCTTCATCCATCGTCCGTCAAGTCTATGCCGGATGGGACGCGAGCGCTCCGGGGCGGCCGAACCCGGACATGCGCGCGGCCGGTCGGCCTACTCGGCGAGGTCGAGGAGGGCCGGCTGCTTGAGCCAGGTCAGCCGGTGCAGTGCGCTCGGCCCGAGCTCCGCGATCGCCGCGAAGTGCTCGGGCGACGAGTAGCCCTTGTTGCTCGCCCAGCCGTAGCCGGGGTACTCGAGGTCGTGCGCGATCATCATCCGGTCGCGGTGCACCTTCGCGATGACCGACGCCGCCGCGACCGAGGCGCAGTCGCGGTCGGCCTTGATGCGCGTCACGACTTTCGCCGGCCGCATCAGCGCCGGATTCAGGTAGTCGTAGTTGCCGTCCAGGATGAGGGTGCTCTCGTGGACGAGTGCGCCCTGCTCCTCGAGCTGCGCGAGCGCACGGGCGCCCGCGAGCCCCAGGCAGCGCATGATCCCCAGCGAGTCGACCTCTGCTGCGGTGGCGAGACCCACGGCGTGGTTCATCGCCCACTTGCGGCACAGCGGGTCGAGGGATTCGCGGACCGGCTCCGGCAGCAGCTTCGAGTCGCGCAGCCCCGGTGGGATGCGCTTCACCGCGGTGTCGATCACGACCATCCCGACGGCGACCGGGCCGGCGAGCGCACCGCGACCGACCTCGTCCACCGCGACGATCGAGGTGACCCCCTGGCGGTAGAGCGCCTTCTCGAACCGCAGCGACGGCGACACCGGGGTCATCATCCGCTCTTCACTCCTCCGCGCCGAACTCTCCGACCGTCCCAGGATAAGCGCTCGCACGCGCCGCGACGTCCACGAAACGACAGAGCTCCCGGTCCGAGGAACGGACCGGGAGCTCGTGAAGCCGTAGGGCGCGGAGACGCTCAGTTCTCGCGCTTCTCCTTGATCTTCGCCTTCTTGCCGCGCAGCTCGCGCAGGTAGTAGAGCTTGGCGCGACGGACGTCACCGCGGGTGACGACCTCGATCTTGTCGATGACCGGCGAGTGGACCGGGAACGTGCGCTCGACGCCGACCTGGAAGCTGACCTTGCGGACCGTGAAGGTCTCGCGGACGCCCTCGCCGGAGCGGCCGATCACGACGCCCTGGAAGACCTGGATACGAGAGCGGTTGCCCTCGATGATGTTCACGTGCACCTTGACGGTGTCGCCGGCGCGGAAGTCGGGGATGTCCTGCTTGAGGGACGCGGCGTCGACCTGGTCGAGGATGTGCATGGCTGTTCGCTCTCTGTACCCGCCACAGGTCGGGAACGGACTCGGGGCCGGCTCCGATCCGGAGCGTCGGCCGTCTGGGTTCGATAAGTGGGTGTCGCGAGAAGTGCTGGCTCCCCCGTGGCAGAGCGTGGCCGCGGCACAAGGATCAATTCTGCCATGCGGCGGCCCGCTTTACCAAAGCGGGCTGTTCCGCAGCCGGTTCACTCCCGGTCGCGGCGCTCCTCGATGACGATGTACTCCCCGTCGTCGACCACGTCGCGCGGCGTGTTCTCGGTCGGCCGCGGCTGCGCGATCCGCTCGTACGCGGCGAACGTCTGCTGCACGCGAGCACGCGTCTCGGTGAGCAGCTCCCAGACCGTGAGCCAGAAGATCGCGAGGAAGAGCAGCACGCCGACCACGGCGAGCCATCCGGTGGCGCCGGGCGGGAAGAAGCCGAAGCCGATGATCGAGAGGTGCCAGAGGGCGAAGAGCCCCGCATCCCACCAGGACACGGCCCGCCGTTCGCGTACGCTGCGCCGCGCCATGACGATGCCGCCGACGACGAGCATCGCGATGAAAAGGATGGGGCAAAGCACCAGCAGGCCGAGGAACGACCAGCCGCTCCCCTCGTGGAAGGCGGCCCAGCCGATCAGCACCCACACGGGGAGCACCACGGCGGAGGGGAAGAGCCACCAGTAGAACGCCTTGCGGATGATCACGGCATCAGCGTACTCGCGCGTGCCTGTGCCGCGGCTGCGGGTTTACCCCACGCTCACCTGCGAGACTGGAGCGGTACGACGTGGAAGGAGATCCCGTGATCGAGCTGAGGACGCCCGCCGAGATCGAGCAGATGCGCCCGGCCGGCGCGTTCGTCGCTGAGGTGCTGGCCGCGACGGCGGCGGCCGCACGCCTCGGCGTCAACCTGCTGGAGCTCGACGCGCTCGCCCACGACCTCATCCGCCGCCGGGGCGCCGAGTCCTGCTACATCGACTACCACCCGTCGTTCGGCGCCAGCCCGTTCGGCAAAGTGATCTGCACCTCGGTGAACGACGCCGTCCTCCACGGTCTCCCCCACGACTACCGCCTGCAGGACGGCGATCTGCTAACCCTCGACTTCGCCGCCGCGGTAGACGGCTGGGTCGCCGACTCCGCGGTGAGCCTCGTGGTCGGCACGCCGCGCGACGAGGACCTGCGCCTCATCGACACGACCCGCAGGGCACTGGCGGCGGGCATCCAGGCGGCTCAGCCGGGCGGCAGGATCGGCGACATCTCGGCCGCCATCGCCGCGGTCGCGCACGCCGAGGGGTACTCGATCAACACGCAGTTCGGCGGCCACGGCGTCGGGCGGACGATGCACGGCGACCCGCACATCTCGAACGACGGGCGTGCCGGACGCGGGTACCCCCTGCGCCCCGGACTCGTCATCGCGATCGAGCCCTGGTTCCTGGAGACGACGGACGAGATCTACACCGACCGCGACGGCTGGACGCTGCGCAGCGCGGACGGCTCGCGCGGCGCGCACTCCGAGCACACGGTGGCCATCACCGAGGACGGCCCGCTCGTCCTCACCGCCCCCTAGCCGACGCGATCAGGACAGCAGGTCGGGGCGGACGGCGCGCGTCCGCTCGAGCTGCTGCTCGTGCCTCCACGCGTCCACGGCGCCGTGGTTGCCCGAGAGGAGCACGGGAGGCACCTCCAGCCCCCGCCACACCGCCGGCTTGGTGTAGCTCGGGTACTCGAGCAGACCGTCCTCGTGCGATTCCTGCACCAGACTCTCGGGATTGCCCACCACGCCGGGGATCAGCCGGCCGATCGCCTCGATCATCGCCATCGTCGCGACCTCGCCGCCGTTCAGCACGTAGTCGCCGATGCTGATGAGGCGCACGCGCGCCCGGCTAGCCGCGTGGTCGAAGACGCGCTGGTCGATGCCCTCGTAGCGGCCGCAGCCGAACACGAGGTGCTGCTCCTGCGCGAGCTCGCGAGCCGTGCGCTGCGTGAACACCTCACCCGCCGGCGACGGGAACACGACGACGGGATCGTCGGCACCGTCGAGGATGGCGTCCAGCGCTTCTCCCCAGGGCTCCGGCTTCATGACCATGCCTGCCCCGCCGCCGTAGGGCGTGTCGTCGACCGTCCGGTGCCGGTCGTGGGTGAAGTCGCGCAGGTCGTGCACGCCCAGCTCGATGAGCCCGGACTGGCGGGCCTTGCCGAGGAGCGAGATGTCGAGCACATCGAAGAAGGTCGGGAAGATCGTGACGATGTCGATGCGCATCCCTGAATTCTAAGAGGTGGACCTCAAGCGGGGACGACGGCGAGCTCCCGGTCACGGGGCACGAGCGGCGTCGCGACGGCCGGGCAGAGGGCGACGACGGCGAAGGCGACCGGGAAGCCGACCCAGCCGATCAGCGCACCCACGGCCGGGCCGACCACCGAGGCGGCGAGGAACTGCCCGGTGTTCTGGGCGCCGAGCGCACGTCCCGACCAGAACGGGCCGGCGATCTCGGCGACGGACGTGTAGGCGAGCCCGTTGTCGGCCACCGTGACGATCGCGGCCACGACCAGGATGACCGCGGCGGCGGCCGAGCCGAGCGCCGATGCGGCGGCCATCAGCAGCATCACGCCCACCGCGCAGAGCGACACCCAGCGGAGCGGACGCAGGTGGCTGCCGACGCGGTCGCTGAGCACGCCGATCCCGATCCGCCCGATGGCGCCGGCGAACTGGCTGACGCCGATGACGATCCCGGCGGCGAGCGACGTGAAGTGGAGCTCGGCGACGAGCCACACCAGCCCGAACGTCGACACCGTGAACTGCGGCACCACCAGGAGCATCGAGACGCCGTGGATGCGCCACAGCAGCGACGTCTCGCGGTAGGGGCGCCAGACGGCCTGGGGATGCGCGTCGGCGCCGCCTGCCGCACTGCGCGGCGGACGCGGAGGATCGACGATCCCGACGGCGCACACGATGGCGGACACGCCGCACAGCACGGCAGGCACGACGAGGGCCGCAGCCACTCCCCCGTTCGCGGCCAGCAGTGGGACGCTCACGGCCGCGATCGCGACGCCGAGCGGCTGGCACATCTGACGGATGCCCATCGCCAGACCGCGGCGCTCCTTCGGGAACCAGCCGATCACGACCCGGCCGCTCGCTGCGTTGGGGCTGGCCGACGCCATGCCGCCCACCAGGAACAGCGCGCCGAGGGCGAGGTAGGAGTCGACGAACATCGCCGCCACGGCGGCCACCGCGGTGACGGCGAGGCCGGACGCGATCACCCAGCGCTCCCCGATCCGGTCGCTCAGCGCGCCCCACGCGATCAGTGTCAGCACGAGGCCGAGGGTCGGGGCAGAGGCGAGCAGTCCGGCCTGGGCGAGGCTGAGTCCGCGCTCCGTGTGCAGCAGCGGGATGAGGAACGCCGGGGTGGAGACGAACACCGTCGAGCTGGCCTGCGCGAGCACCCCGAAGCTCAGCATCCACCACGGGTGAGGACGGCGGGCGATTCGGCGATCCATGGGTATACCCTAGCGGTATACCGGCTTGGTATACCGAGAGGAGGATGCATGCCCGAGCAACCGCAGGTATACGCCACGCTGCGCGCGCAGATCCTCGACCTCGACCGCATCCCCGGCTCACGCCTGACCGAACGCGGCCTCGAGACGGAGCTCAGCGCGTCCCGGACTCCGCTCCGTGCTGCGCTCATGCGGCTGGAGTCCGAAGGCCTCGTCGTGCGCGAGGGCCGGGCTTGGGAGGTCTCCCCCATCGACCTCGGGGAGATCGCCCGGCTCAGCGAACTCCGGGATGCACTGGAGACGGGTGCGGTCCGGCTCAGCAGCTCCCGCGCGACGCATGACGAGATCGCCGCGCTCGCGGACGAACTGGACGCCTACGACACCGCCCTCCCCGCCGACGAGGCGGTGCGAGCCGGCACCGACTTCCACGTGCGGCTCGCCGCCCTGTCGGGCAACCACTTCTTCGCGGATGCGGTGGATGCGGCCATGACCCGGCTGGCGCGTGCCCGCTGGCTCGTCGCCCGGAGCGAGGAGGCGTGGCAGGAGCACCGGGAGATCGTGCGGGCGCTCGCCGCGCGCCGCCCGGACGACGCCGCAGAGCTCATCCATCGCCACATCGTCGCGACGCACGACGGCCTTGTCACCGCCCTGGATGCGCAGGCGCGCAGCCTGCGCGGCCGCGGACTGGCGATCGTGTCCTGACGCGCGGAATCGTCAGCAGACGCGAAGAAGGGCGACCCGGTCGGGTCGCCCTTCTTCAGCGTGCGGGTGTTGCGGTCAGTCCTCGTCGGAGGACGTCTCGGTCGTCTCGGCGTCGGACTCCGATTCCGCATCGGCCTCCGGCTCCGCCTCCGCGTCCGGCTCCGGCTCGTCGTCCGGCAGATCCTCGAACAGGCCCGCCGGAGGCGTCAGCGTGACGGTCCCCGCAGCGAGGTCGACCTCCGGCACGATCGCCTTGACGAACGGCACCAGGACCTCGCCATCGGCGGTGGCCACGGCCAGCAGATCCTGCGCCGGCAGGTGATCGACGCGGGCGACGCGTCCCACCGTGACGCCGTCGCGGACCGCGTCGAGCCCGACCAGCTGGTGGTCGTACCAGGCGTCCTCCTCCTCGGGCAGCTCCTTCACGTCCTGGCTGACCCACAGGATCGCCTTGACGAGGGTCTCGGCCTCGGTGCGGTCGTCGACCCCCTCGAAGAATCCGACCGGGTGGCCGTTGTACCAGCGGAGCTCGCGGAGCTCCAGAGTCTTGCCGTGCCACTTGGAGGCGGTGGGCACCTGCAGGGTGAACACCGCGCCCGGGACGAACCGCTTCTCCGGCTCGTCCGTGAACAGTTCCAGCTTGAGCGCGCCCTTGAGGCCGTGCGCCTTGGTCAGGCGCCCGACCCGCAGCTCGGTCTGACCGGGCCGGGGGGCGACCTCCTTGCGGGGCAGTTTGTGGTCGGCCACCTCAGTCGTCGACGACGTCGACACGGACGCGCCGGCCATCGGCCAGCGCGGCCACGAGCGTGCGGAGGGCCTTCGCCGTGCGGCCGGAGCGGCCGATCACCCGGCCGAGGTCCTCGGGATTCACGCGAATCTCGAGGACCTCGCCACGCGGGGAGCTCTTGGCCACGACGTGGACGTCGTCAGGGTGATCGACGATCCCCTTGACCAGGTGCGTGAGCGCGGGTGCGAGCAAGACGTCAGGCCTTCTCGTCGGACGCGTCGTCGGCGATCGCCTCGGCCTCGGCGACGACGTTGGCCTCGGCGGCCTCCTCGCGCTCGACCTCGGCCTCGACGACGGCCTCCGCCTCGGCGGTGACGTCGGCGGCCTTGTCGGCCTTGGGCTTGAGGACCGGCTTCTTCTTGTCGTCGGCGACGAACTCGGCCTTGCCCTCGGCGACCTTGACGGTGCTCACGGCGTTCTTGTCACCCTTGTAGCGACCCCAGTCGCCGGTCAGCTTCAGCAGGGCGAGGACCTGCTCGGTCGGCTGGGCGCCGACGCCGAGCCAGTACTGAGCGCGGTCGGAGTCGACCTCGATGCGCGAGGGCTCCTCGGTCGGGTGGTACAGACCGATCTCCTCGATCACACGACCATCGCGCTTGGTGCGCGAGTCGGCGACGACGATGCGGTAGTACGGAGCGCGGATCTTGCCCAGGCGCTTCAGACGGATTTTGACGGCCACGATTCTCCTGTGTGAGTGGATGAGTTGTGTCGAACTGACTGCCGTGGGCGTGGGGGCACACTCGGCAGGAGGTCTAATGTTCGTCCCACGCGCCGGATAGAGGGTCGGGCACGTCGAACTCAACTAGCTATTCTGTCAGATACTGCGCTGCTTTGAACAATCGGACGGACGGGACGACCGCATGCAGATCGAATTCTCGGAGTCCGAGCGCTCCACTGTCGGCATCGAGTGGGAGCTCGCGCTCGTGGATGCGTCCACCGGCGACCTGGTCCAGCTCGCCGACGAGGTGCTCCGGGAGCTGGGGACGCCGGACGGCCGCGAGCATCCGCAGATCACGCACGAGCTGCTGCTGAACACCGTCGAGCTGGTCAGCCGCGTCCACAACACCGTGCCGGCGGCGATCGCCGACCTGCAGGAGCTGATCGGGCTGGTCCGGGGGGTGACCGACCCGCTCGGCGTCGAGCTGATGTGCGCGGGGACGCATCCCTTCGCCCAGTGGTTCGACCAGAAGGTGACGCCGAACGAGCGCTACGACCGGCTGCTGGACCGTACGCAGTGGTGGGGCCGGCAGATGATGATCTGGGGCGTGCACGTCCACGTCGGCATCGACTCGGTCGACAAGGCGCTGCCGATCGTGAACGGGCTGCTCACCTATTACCCGCACCTGCAGGCCCTCAGCGCCTCCAGCCCGTTCTGGGCGGGAGCACGGACCGGGTACGCCTCCAACCGTGCGCTGATGTTCCAGCAGCTCCCGACCGCGGGGCTGCCCTGGCAGTTCGGCACGTGGGCGAACTACGAGGAGTACGTGCAGGACCTCGTGACCACGGGGGTGGTGGAGGACCACTCGGAGGTGCGCTGGGACATCCGTCCGTCGCCCAAGTGGGGAACGGTGGAGATGCGCGCCTGCGACGGACTGTCGACGGCGGACGAGGTGGGTGCCGTCTCGGCGCTGATCCACTGCCTCACCGACCGGATGTCCGGCCAGCTGGAGCAGGGCGTCGAACCGGTGACGCTGCAGCCGTGGTTCGTGCGCGAGAACAAGTGGCGCGCGGCACGGTACGGGCTGGATGCGGAGATCATGGTGGCGCCGGACGGCAGCGAGCGGCTCGTGTCCGACTCCCTGCGCGAGCTGGTCGACGAGCTCCAGCCGGAGGCCGAGCGGCTGGGATGCACGGACGAGCTGGCGACCGTGCTCACGATCCTCGACACCGGCGGCAGCTACCAGCGTCAGTTGGCCGTCGCGGAGGCGAACGGCGGCAGCCTGCAGGCCGTGGTGAGCTCGCTCACGCACGAGCTGCGCAGCGGGCTCGGCCGCTGACCGTACGGCTCCTGCTCATGGCGGCCAGAGCCCATCCATAGGATGCGCGCGTACGGTTTGTGCATGCTCGCCCGACGCCCCCTCGCGACCGCCGCGACGGCCCTGACCGCCGCTCTGGTGGCGCTCAGCGCGCTCTCGGGCTGCGCGAGTGCGAACAGCGGTGCGGGCCTGGTCACCGGACGCACGACCACCGCGTCGGCCACGCGGGTCGCGGTGATCGGCGACTCGATCGAGTCCGGTCTCGGGCTCGAGCCGGAGGAGGCCTGGCCCGCCCTCGTCGCGGCGGACCGGGGCTGGCGGCTCGACAACCTCAGCGTGCCCGGAGCGGGATTCGTGGCGCAGGGGTCCAACGGTGCGGACTTCTCCGCCCAGGTCGACACGGCCATCGCCTCCGACGCCGAACTGGTGCTGATCGGCGCCTCCGACAACGACCTCGGAACCGATGTCTCCGAGGTCGCGGCCGCGATGGAGAAGCAGGTCGCGCGCCTCCACTCGTCTCTCCCGGATGCCCACATCGTCGGGTTCAACGCCCTCTCCGGCGAGGCCGGCGACGACGAGCTCGCCCCCTTCGACGACGCTCTCCAGAAGGCGGTGGAGGGCGTCGGCGGCACCTGGCTCGACCTCGGCCAGCCGTACCGCGACGGTGCGGGGCTGGTGCAGGACGACGGCGAGCACCCGACCCTTCCCGAGCAGCAGGCGATCGCGGCCGTCGTCGAGACCAGGCTCGGGGCGTGAGCTTCCGCCCAGGCAGCTTCTCCTATCGTTGATCACGTGACGACCCGACGCTCACCCCTGGCCTCTGTCGCCGCGCTCCTGGCCGCCGCCCTCCTGGGCGTGTCGCTCGTCGGCTGCATGGCCGCGACCCAGGCCGCGCCGACGGCGGAGCCCGTCCCCGTACCCAGCCCGACGTCCACGCCGCGCCCGGTGATCGCCGCGGCGATCGGCGACTCGATCGCGATCGGCAACGGCGTCCCCGCCGAGGATGCGTGGCCGCTGCTGGTGGCGCAGCGGTTCGGCTGGACGCTGAGCGACTTCGGCGAGAGCGCAGCGGGGTTCACCGTGCCCGGGCTCAACACGCACACGTTCGACGACCAGGTCAGCGCCGCCATCCGCGTCCACCCCGACGTCGTCCTGGTGGGCGCGACGCGGAACGACCTCTTCGCGCCCACGAGCACCCTCAAGGCGGATGCCACGGCGGCCCTGCGCCGGCTGCGCACCGCTCTTCCGGACGCCCGGATCATCGGCGTCAGCGCGCTATGGGGCTCGGAGCCAGCGCCCGCGCAGGTGGCGGTCATCTCGGCGACCGTCCGCGACGCCGTGCTCGACGTCGGGGGGTCCTGGGTCTCGCTGGGCCAGCCGTTCAGCGGCCGCGACGAGCTGGTCCTCGCGGACCACGTGCATCCCACCGTCGCCGGTCAGCGGATGCTCGCCACGACGATCGCGAACAGCATCGCCGCGCAGACCTTCCCGCGGTGATCGCCGCTGAGGCGCTCGATCCCGCAGAGAGTTACCACCGTGCCGACACGCCGTGAAGCGAGTCACAGCTGGTTCGCAGCTTCCACCGTCTAGCCTCGCACCCGTGCGCATCCATACCCGACGCCGCCTCCGCACCCGCCTCGCCCTCGTCGCGCCCGCTGCGGTGACCGCAGCGCTGCTGGCCCTCGCGGGATGCTCGGCACTCCCGTCGGTGCGGCCGGTGGCGGGCCAGGTGCAGCCGGCGCAGGGCACTCGGCCCACCGCCGTCGCTGCAGCCGGGACGGGCGCTCGCCAGGGGACGACGGGGACCGTCGACGCGGTCGCGATCGGCGATTCGATCGCCTTCGGCAAGGGCGTCGCGCCCGATCAGGCGTGGCCCGCCCTCGTGTCCGCCGCGCACGGCTGGAAGCTCACCGACCTCGCCGTCTCGGGCTCCGGGTTCGTGAAGCCCGGCTGGAACGGGACCACGTACCGGCAGCAGGTCGACGCGGCGCTGCGCCTGCAGCCGCAGGTCATCCTCCTCGCCGCCACCCGCAACGACCGCGAGCAGGATCCCGCGGCCGTGACGGCCAACGCCGACCGGATGCTGCGCGAGCTGCGGGAGCGTTTCCCGCACGCCACCATCATCGGCATCACGGGCGTCTGGGGATCGGACCAGCCGCCGGCCACCATGACGCACGTCGACGAGATCGTGGGCGACGCCGTGCGCGACGTCGACGGCACCTGGCTCGACATCGGCTTCCCGCTCGTCGGGCACCCGCAGCTGCTCCAGGCGGACGGCATCCACCCGAACGCGGCGGGTCAGAAGATCGTGGCGCAGACGATCGAGTCGAAGCTGCGTCCGCTCAACCTCGCCCTCTGACGGCGACGAGCACCACCCCGGCGGGCGCGCGCGAGGCGGCCCGGGCGCCGGGAGTCAGCGGCCGAGGAACTTCTGCAGCGCGGCCATCTCCTCCTCCGAGGGTCCGCCCTGGGGAGTTGCTGCTCCCCCGCCGAGGCCGAAGCCGCTGCCGCCCGCCTGAGCGCCGGCGCCGGGCTTGACGCCGGCCGCGAGGGCGGCGTTCTCCGCCGCGCGCTTCGCCGGGTTGCCCGAACGCGAACCGCTCTTCTTCTTGTTCTTCTGCTGCTTGCGGCCGGCGTAGGACGCGCCGGGGATCGGGCCCATGCCGGGCACGTTCGGCACGCCGCCCTTCGCGACCGTCTTCATCATCTTGGCCGCCTGCTCGAACCGGGTGACCAGCTGGTTCACCTCGGTGACCGTACTGCCGGAGCCCTTCGCGATGCGCAGCCGGCGCGAACCGTTGAGCAGCTTGGGGTTGGTGCGCTCGGCCTTGGTCATCGACTGGATGATCGCCTCGGTGCGGACGATCTCCCGCTCGTCGAAGTTGTCCAGTTGCTGCTTCATCTGGCCGGCGCCGGGCAGCATCCCCATCATCTTCTTGATGGAGCCCATGTTGCGCAGCTGCTGCATCTGCTTGAGGAAGTCGTCGAGCGTGAACGAGTCGGTCGCGAACTTCTCGGCGACCTTGCGCGCCTCCTCCTCGTCGAAGGCCTCCTGGGCCTGCTCGATGAGGGTCAGGATGTCGCCGAGGTCGAGGATGCGCGACGCCATGCGGTCCGGGTGGAACGGCTCGAAGTCGTCGAGGTTCTCACCGGTCGACGCGAAGATGATCGGGCGGCCGGTCACCGAGGCGACCGAGAGGGCCGCACCACCGCGAGCGTCGCCGTCGAGCTTGGAGAGCACAACACCGGTGAAGTCGACGCCGTCCTGGAACGCCTTGGCGGTCGCCACGGCGTCCTGACCGATCATCGCGTCGATGACGAACAGCACCTCGTCGGGGTCGGTCGCTTTGCGGATGTCGGCCGCCTGCTTCATCAGCTCGGCGTCGACGCCCAGACGGCCGGCGGTGTCGATGACGACCGTGTCGTACTGCTTGGTCTCGGCGAACTTCAGCGCATCCTTCGCCACCTTGACCGGGTTGCCGACCCCGTTGCCGGGCTCCGGCGCGAACACCGGAACACCGGCCTGCTCGCCCACGATCTGCAGCTGCGTCACGGCGTTCGGGCGCTGGAGGTCGGCGGCGACCAGGAGCGGCGTGTGGCCGTCCTTGACCAGCCACTTGCCCAGCTTTCCGGCGAGCGTCGTCTTTCCGGCGCCCTGGAGGCCCGCGAGCATGATCACCGTCGGCGGGCGCTTCGCGAACTGCAGACGGCGCTGCTGGCCGCCCAGGATGGCGACGAGCTCCTCGTTGACGATCTGCACGACCTGCTGGGCCGGGTTGAGGGCCTTGTTGACCTCGTCGCTGAGGGCGCGCTCGCGCACCTTCGCCGTGAAGTCCTTGACCACCGGCAGGGCGACGTCCGCGTCGAGCAGTGCGCGGCGGATCTCGCGCACGGTGCCGTCGACGTCGGCCGGCGACAGCTTGCCCTTGGTGCGCAGGTTCTTGAAGGTGTCCGCAAGACGGTCGGAGAGCGAGCCGAAAGTAGCCATGATCCTGTCATTCTACCGGGCCGGGATGCGGCCTCGCCGCGTTACGGCTGGGTCTCGACCGAGACCACGTCGCCGCGCACGTCGAACGACACGGTGAGCAGCGCATCCGACTCGTCCGGGGCGATCGAGTAGTCGAACGTCGCGAAGACCTCGTCCTCGTCGGAGTGGTCCACCTGGATCACGACGCTCAACAGCTGGAGCGAGCGCAGCACATCGATGGCGATGTCGCCCGAGTTGTAGACCAGCAGGTCGAGGAGGCTCTCCCCCAGCTTGTCGACGTGCTCGTCGATGTAGCTGGTCGTCGCCGACTGCCGCGAACTGAGCTCGGCGACCAGCGCGTCCCGGGCGCGGGCGTCGAAGCCCTCGAGGGCCTGGATGAGCGCGGCCGCCGCATCCACCGCGAACTCCGGCACGGCGCTCTCGTCGTCGGCCAGCAGCTCGACCTCGACGGCCTGGTCGCCCATCTCCACCGTGTCGTCCCAGGCGAGGCCGCCGCTCGCGGTCTCGTCGATGATGCCGAAGAAGTCGTGCTCGATCGCCATGTCGCCGCCCCTATCCGACCAGCTGCTGCGCGAAGACGTGCGGGGTGAAGCCGGTGAGGTCGTTGATGCCCTCGCCCTGGCCGACCAGCTTGATCGGGATCCCGGTGCGCTCCTGAACGGCGAGCACGAAGCCGCCCTTGGCCGAGCCGTCGAGCTTGGTGAGCACCAGGCCGGTGACGCCCGCGTGCTCGAGGAAGGCCTCGGCCTGGGCGAGCCCGTTCTGGCCGGTGGTCGCGTCGAGGACGAGCAGCACCTCGGCGATCGGCGACTGCTTCTCGACCACGCGCTTGATCTTGGAGAGCTCGTCCATCAGGCCGCCCTTGGTCTGGAGCCGCCCCGCCGTGTCGATGATGACGATCTCGGTGCCGTCGCGCTTGGCCTTCTCGACCGTCTGGAAGGCCACGGACGCCGGGTCCTGGCCCTGCTGCTGCGGCCGGACGATTTCGGCGCCCGCGCGCTCCGCCCACGTCGCCAGCTGCTCGACGGCGGCGGCGCGGAACGTGTCGGCCGCGCCGACCACGACGGAGCGGTCGTAGGTGCGCAGGAACTTGGCGAACTTGCCGATGGTCGTCGTCTTGCCGACGCCGTTCACCCCGACCACCAGCACGATGGCCGGACGGTCGCTCAGCTTGAGCGTGGTGTCCAGCTTCGACAGGCGCTCCTCGAGCGTCTCCCGCAGCATCCGCTGCAGGTCGGCCGGGTCGGTGGTGTGGTACCGCTCGACCTTTGCCCGCAGGTCGTCGACCACGGCCTCGGTGACATCCGGACCGAAGTCGGCGGTGATCAGCGCCGTCTCGAGGTCGTCCCAGGTGTCGTCGTCGATGGTCTTCTTCGCGAACAGCCCGCGGAGGGCGCCCGACAGAGACCAGGGGGTGCGGTCAGCCATGACGATCAGCCTAGCCGCGCGGATGTACGGTGTGCTCATGTACGCGCTCGTGGAGGTCTCGGCGGAGCTGGCGGAGCAGCTGGTGGCGATCGAGACCGGCGGCGAGGATGCGGTGCACCAGGCCCGCACACGCGTCCGGCGGCTGCGCAGCATCCTCGCGGTGTTCCGGAAGGCGTTCGACGAGGAGGAGCAGCGCCGGATGCGCGCCCGGCTCAAGCGGCTGGGGCACCGGCTGGGCGATGTGCGCGACCTGGATGTGCGGGCCCGCGACCTCGAAGGACTCCTGAGCGAGCAGACGGATCCGGCCGTCGCCGACGCGGTGGAGGCGATGGCGGCCCGGGCCCGCGCCCAGTACGGGCGGGCGCTCGACGACCTGCTCCGGCATGTCCGGAGCCGGGGTCACCGCGAGCTGCTCGCCGACCTGCAGTCGTTCGCCGCCGCTCCCCCGCTGAGCGAGGACGGCTCGGCGCATCCGCACCGGGTCGCACGGAAGGGTCTCCGCAGGGCCGCACGCCGGGTGCTGCGCGTCGAGGGTGAGCGCCTCGAGGAGCGGCACGCCGCGCGCAAGGCGGCCCGTCGGCTCCGGTACGCGGCGGAGGCGGTGGCGGACGACCTGGGCGGCGACGCCGTCCGGCTCGCCGAGGCGGCGGAGGAGCTGCAGGATGCGCTGGGCGAGCACCGCGACCTGGTCCTCCTGGCCCGTCACCTACGGGAGCACGCGGAGCTGGACGGCCTGCCGGCGGTCAGGGCCGGCGTCGAGGCGCTGGCGGAGGACTGCGAACGGCGTGCGGCCGAGAAACTCGCCGGGCTGGACGAGAAGCTGGGCGCGGTGGAGGCGGCGGCCGAATTCTGAGCCTGCGCTCGTGCCCTCGGCCGGGCCGGCCGCTGGGCTAGCTGGCCCGTTCCTGCTCCTGCTCGCGCTCCTGGGCGACACGCTGGCCGACCACGGCCGACACGCCGTCCTGGCGCATCGACACGCCGTACAGGGCGTCGGCGATCTCCATCGTGCGCTTCTGGTGCGTGATCACGATGAGCTGGCTGCTCTCGCGCAGGTCCTCGAAGATGGTGAGCAGCCGGCCCAGGTTCGCGTCGTCGAGGGCCGCCTCCACCTCGTCCATGATGTAGAACGGGCTGGGCCGGGCCTTGAAGATCGCGATGAGCAGCGCGACCGCCGCGAGCGACCGCTCGCCGCCGGACAGCAGGGACAGCCGTTCGATCTTCTTGCCCGCGGGCTTCACCGAGACCTCGATGCCGGTCGTCAGCAGGTCGTCGGGGTTGGTCAGGCTGATGCTGCCCTGGCCGCCCGGGAACAGGATCGGGAACACGCGCGTGAAGGCCGCCTCCGTGTCGGCGAACGCGGACTCGAAGATGGTCTGCATCCGCTCGTCGATGTCCTCGATGATCGTGAGCAGGTCTTTGCGGGTGTTCGTGAGGTCGGTCAGCTGCTCGGTGAGGAACTTGTGCCGCTGCTCCAGCGCGGCGAACTCCTCCAGCGCGAGCGGGTTCACGCGGCCGAGCTGGGCGAGCTTCCGCTCGGCGGCCGCGAGGCGCTTCTGCTGCTGCTCGCGGGAGAAGGGGACGGTCTCGGGCTCGGTGTCGGCGTCGGCGGTGTCGCCGGTCCCGTCGGCGTCCTCCTCGGCGGCTGCGCCGCGCGCGACGTCGACCGGCACGGGGACAGCCGGGCCGTACTCGGCGACCAGCACATCCTCCACGAGCCCCAGTTCGCTTCCCGCGCGTTCGAGCAGGCTCGAGAGGTGCAGCTTCTTCTCGTAGATCTGCAGCTCCAGGCCGTGCACCGACTCGGTGATCGCCTGCAGGCGCTGCCGAACGGCGTTCTCGTCGCGGCGCAGCGTCGCGAGCTCCTCGTTCTGGCTGGCGCGCTCGGCCTCGGCCTGCGCGAGTTCGAGGCGCGCCTGTGCCACCGAGCGGTCGACCGACGCCAGGACGGCCGGGAGGGCGGAGATGACGCTCTCCGCGGCGTCCAGCTGGCGGCGGCGGATCACGGCCCGCCGTGCCGCCTCCTCCGCGGCGGCCCGTTCCGCCTCCAGGCGACGCGCCAGCGCCTCGCCGCGTGCCTGCTCGGCACGCACGCGCTCCTTGGCCGTCTCGACCGACAGGCGCGCCTCCACCTCCGCCTCGCGGGCGGCGTCGAGCTCGGTCGCGAGCGCGTCCCGGGCGCTGACGTCGAGGATGGGGCGCGGACGGGAGCGCGCCGCCTCCAACTCGGCCTTCGCCTTGTCTGCCGCCTGCTCCGCCTCTGCCACCCGCTCGCCGGCCTGCTCCAGCGCCCGGCTGAGCCGATCGAACTCGGCCTGCGACGCCTCCAGCTGCACCTTCAGCCGGTTCAACTGCTCGGTGCGGGCCGCTAGCTTCGCGTCGAACTCCCGCAGAGTCGCGAGAGCCGCCTGCGACTGCTCCTTGGCGACCTGCAGCACTCCGCGCTGCTCCGCGAGGGCGAACTTCGCGCGGTCGCTGAGCGAGGTGACCTCGGTCAGGCGCTCCTGGGCGGCATCCCGGTCTGCGATCAGCTCGATGCGGCTCTGCTTCGCGCCGGAGCCGCCGCGGAGGACATGCTCGGTGAGCACATCCCCGCTCTTCGTGATGATGGTCACGGGTCCGCCGAGCGACCGGGTGCGGAACGACTCGAAGGCGTTCTGGGCCGCCTCGAGGTCGTCCGCCACAGCGGTGAAGGCCAGGATGCCGCGCACGCCCTCGGGCGCGTCCACCACGCTGGTCGCGGGGACGACGCCGCTGATCCCGGACAGGTCGACGGAAGCGGCGGGGGCGTCCGCGACGACCACCTCGACGCGTCCCAGGTCGTCGGCGGCCGCGTGCGCGACCGCGGACCGGGCGGCGCCGCGGTCGTCGGCGAGCACGGCGTCGGCCAAGGTGCCGAGGGCCGCTGCGATGGCCGCCTCGAAGCCGGGATGCACGCGGACGTGCTCGGCGACGAGCCCGCGGACTCCCGGCAGCCGGGCGGAGACCAGCGCGGCGGAGCCGTCCTTCTGGTCGAGGGCGAGCGAGAGGGCGCTCGTGCGGGCAGCGAGGGCGTCGCGTTCGCGCTCCAGCGTGTGCAGCTCCTCGCGCAGCCGCTCGATCTCGCCCTCCGCCTCGAACACGGTCGCCTGGGCCAGCTCGTACGCTTCGTCGAGGTCGCCCTCGCCCACGTCGGCGGTCGCCGCCTCCGCCTCACGGGCGGCGAACTCCGCGCGGGCGCGCTCGCGGCGCTCGGTCGCGGCGTCCAGTGCGTTCTGCTGCCGCAGCACCTCGCCGCGGACGGCGGCGAGCCGCTGGGCGGCGGCCTCCGCCTGGCCGTTGAGCTTCGAGATCTCCAGGTCGTGGCGGGACACGAGGGCGCTCTGGGCGGCGATCTCCTCGTCGACCGCATCGAGGCGGGCGCGCGCGTCGCGGGTCGCCGCCTGCGCCGCGGTCCAGGCGGCCTCCGCCTCCGCGACCACCCCGCGCAGCCGCTCCACCTCGTCGCGGGCGTCCTGCACGTTCTGCGGGGTGACGCTGGGGCCGGAGTCGGGTGCATCCCCCTGGCTGCCGAGCAGGGCGACCCGCTGGTTGGCGAGGGTGAACAGGCTGCGGAGCCGCTCCTGCACGGACTCGAGGGCGAAGGCGGTGCTCCGGGCGGTGTCGACCGCGTCGCCGACCTGCGCCTGCTCCAGCCGGGTGCGGCGCAGCTGCTTCTGCTCCAGCTGCTCCTGCAGCACGATCTGCTCGCTGTGCCGCTCCGACTCCGTGCGGCTGTGGTCGTCGAGGGTGCGGCGCAGGGTGACGACCTCGTCGGCGAGGAGCCGCGCCCGCGCATCCCGGACCACCGCGGCGATGGACTGCGCCTCGCGTGCGATCTCGGCCTGGTGCCCGAGCGGCTTCAGCTGCCGGCGCACCTCGCCGGCCAGGTCGCTCAACCGGGTCAGGTTGGCCTGCATGGCCTCCAGCTTGCGAAGGGTCTTCTCCTTGCGGCGACGGTGCTTCAGGATGCCGGCCGCCTCCTCGATGAAGCCGCGGCGGTCCTCCGGGCTGGCGTGCAGCACCGCATCCAGCTGCCCCTGCCCGACGATGACGTGCATCTCGCGGCCGAGGCCCGAGTCGCTGAGCAGCTCCTGCACGTCGAGCAGCCGGCAGGACTGCCCGTTGATCGCGTACTCGCTGCCGCCGTTGCGGAACAGGGTGCGCGAGATCGTCACCTCGGAGTACTCGATCGGCAGGGCGCCGTCGGAGTTGTCGATGGTGAGCTGCACCTCGGCCCGCCCGAGCGGACCCCGGGTGGCCGTGCCGGCGAAGATGACGTCCTCCATCTTGCCGCCGCGAAGCGTCTTGGCGCCCTGCTCGCCCATCACCCAGGCGAGCGCGTCGACCACGTTCGACTTGCCGGACCCGTTGGGCCCGACGACGCAGGTGACGCCCGGCTCGAAGGCGAAAGTCGTCGGCTGCGCGAACGACTTGAAGCCTTTGAGCGTCAGACTCTTCAAGTACACGCAGGCGAATTTACCGGACGTTCACGCCGCCGCCGCGCCGGAGCGCCGCACTACTCCCCCGTCGAGTACACGAAAACTGCACGGTATCCCGGAGGATTCCGTGCAGTTTTCGTGTACTCGACGGGGGGGCGACCCGCCGGGAGGGACAGGCGTCAGGCGACGCCGAGGTAGGCCTCCTTGATGGCGGGGTCGGCGAGGAGCTCCTTGCCGGTGCCCGCGCGGGTGATGTAGCCCGTCTCCAGGACGAAGCCGCGGTTCGCCCGGGCCAGCGCCTGGTTGGCGTTCTGCTCCACCAGCAGAACGGTCGTGCCCTGCTTGTTGATCTCCGTCACGATCGAGAAGATCTGGCGGATGAACTGCGGCGCCAGACCCATCGACGGCTCGTCGAGGAGCAGCAGGCGCGGGTTCGACATCAGCGCGCGGCCGATGGCGAGCATCTGCTGCTCGCCGCCGGACATCGTGCCGCCGACCTGCGTCTTGCGCTCGGCGAGACGCGGGAACAGCGCGAACACGCGGTCGAAGTCCTCGCCCATCTTGGAGCGGTCCTTCCGGCCGAACGCGCCCATGTCGAGGTTCTCCAGCACCGTCATGCCGGGGAAGATGCCCCGGCCTTCCGGCGCCTGCGAGATCCCGCGGACCACGCGGATGTGCGCCTTCATCTTGGTGATGTCCTCGCCGTCGAAGAGGATCGACCCCTTCGACGGGTTGAGGATGCCGGAGATCGTCTTCATGGTCGTCGATTTGCCGGCGCCGTTCGCGCCGATGAGGCTCACGATCTCGCCCTCCTCCACCGAGAAGGACATGTCGTGGATGGCCTCGATCCGGCCGTAGGAAACGCTGATGTTCTTCAGCTCAAGCAACGTCATCTTCGGGCTCCCCGAGGTAGGCGGCGATCACGCGCGGGTCGTTCCGGATGGCTTCGGGGGTGTCGTCGGCGATCTTGCGCCCGAACTCCAGCACCACGATCCGGTCGGTCACACCCATGACCAGCTTCATGTCGTGTTCGATCAGCAGCACCGTGTAGCCGTCGGCCCGGATGGTGCGGATGAGCTCCATGAGCTCCTCCTTCTCGGCCGGGTTGAAGCCGGCGGCCGGCTCGTCCAGGCAGAGCACCTTGGGGTCGGTGGCGAGCGCGCGTGCGATCTCCAGGCGACGCTGGTAGCCGTACGGCAGCGAGCGGGACAGCGAACCGGCGTGGTCCGCGATGCCGACGAACTCGAGCAGCGCCATGCCGCGCTCGATGGACGACTTCTCCTCACGCGTGTGCCGCGGGAGGCGCAGGAGCGCACCCGGGACCGACGTGCGGTGCCGCGCATCCAGGCCGACCACCACGTTCTCCAGCGCCGTCATCTCGCCGAACAGGCGGATGTTCTGGAACGTGCGCGAGAGGCCGAGGCGGGTGATCTGGTGCTGCTTGCGGCCCTTGATCGTCTGGCCCTCCAGCAGCACGTCGCCGCTGGTCGGCTTGTAGACGCCCGTCATCGCGTTGAAGCAGGTCGTCTTGCCTGCGCCGTTCGGGCCGATCAGGCCGAGGATCTCGCCGCGGCGGATGTCGAACGTGACGTCGTCGAGGGCGGTCAGACCGCCGAACTTGACCGTCAGGTTGCGCACCTCGACGATGTTCTCGCCCACCTCGACCGCGATCTCGCGATCCGGGGCTGCGGCCTCCGCGACCTCCAGGTCGATGCCTGCGGCCTCCAGCTCCTCCTCGTTGACGCCGAGGGCGGGCTCACCCTCCGGCACCGTGTTGCGTGCGTCCGTCATCGTGCGCCTCCCTTCGCGCCGTCTCCGTCGAGCGAGCCCTGGTCGACCACCGGCGTCGCCGCCGTCGGCGTCCCGGGCCGCCCCTTCGCCGCCTCCGCCACCCGGCGGTAGGCGTGCCTCCCGTACGCGAGCAGCTTCTGCCGCGCCGGGAACAGGCCCTGCGAGCGGAAGATCATGATCAGCACGAGCGCGATGCCGAAGATCAGGTACTTGTAGTCCGCGATGACGGTGAACCGCAGCGGGATGTACGCCACGATCGCACCGCCGAGCATCGCGCCGACCTTGTTGCCCGCGCCGCCGAGCACGACGGCGGCGAGGAACAGGATCGACGTCTGCACGTCGAACTTCTGGTTGTTGACGAAGCCCACCTGGCCGGCGAACAGCGCGCCGGAGAGGCCGCCGACACCGGCGCCGATGGCGAACGCCCACACCTTGTACTTGAAGGTCGGGACGCCCATGATCTCCGCGGCGTCCTCGTCCTCGCGGATGGCCACCCAGGCGCGCCCGACTCGGCTGCGCTCCAGGTTGCCGACCAGCAGCAGGATCACGATGATGACGGTGATCGTCAGCCAGTACCACGGCACGCCGTTGGAGTTGGAGAAGATCGGGATGCCGTCGGCGTTCTCCCCCGGCGGGTGCCCGACGTTCTGGAATCCGACCTGGCCCTTCATCGCCGGGATGATCGTCGCGAGGATGCGGACGATCTCACCGAAGCCGAGCGTCACGATGGCCAGGTAGTCGCCGCGCAGACGGAGCGTCGGGACGCCCAGGATGATGCCGAAGGTCATCGTCACGGCGATGGCGACCGGGATGGTCCACAGGTACGGGATCTTCACGAACGGCGAGTCCGGGCTGGTCAGCATCGCCGCGGTGTACGACCCGACGGCGAAGAAGGCGACGTACCCGAGGTCGAGCAGACCCGCGTAGCCGACCACGACGTTCAGGCCGATCGCGATGAGCGCGTAGACCGCCATCGAGAAGCAGGCCAGCGCCCAGTCGTTGCCCGGGGCCGTGGTCAGCGGGAAGAAGTTCAGGTACGGGAGCGCGTAGGCGATGGCCACCACGATGAGCAGCCAGGCCCACTGCACGGGGCGGGGCAGGTTGTTCCAACGGTCGCGGAGCTGAGCGAACGGGCCGTTGCTGCGCTTGGCGCGCGCCGCCTCGAAGGCGTCGACCGCCTGCTCCTCACGACCGTCGGGCAGAACCCGGGGTCCTTCTGTCATGCTCATGCGCGGCTCCTTCCGAGCGAGGTGCCGAGGATGCCGCTCGGCTTGACCAGCAGCACCAGGACGAGGACCACGAAGGCCACGACGTCGGTCCACTGCGAGTCGCCGAGGAGGATCTGGCCGTAGTTGCCGATGACGCCCAGCAGCAGGCCGCCGAGCAGCGCGCCGCGGACGTTTCCGATGCCGCCGAGGACCGCTGCGGCGAAGGCCTTGACGCCGAGTACGAAGCCGCCGTTGTAGATGACGCCGGAGGGCACCAGCATCACGTAGAACAGTGCGGCCGCACCGGCGAGGATGCCGCCGGTGATGAACGTGATCTGGATGATCCGCTCCTTGTTCACGCCCATCAGGGTCGCGGTGTCGGGGTCCTGCGCGACGGCGCGGATGCCGCGACCGGTGCGGGTGCGGCGGATGAACCAGTCGGTCGCGACCATCAGCACCACCGAGGCGATGACGATGATCAGCTGCTGGCTGTTCACGATGGTGCCGAACACGTCGAAGATCGGCTGCGGGATGAACATGGTCACCGCCGGCTCCGCGTTCGCGCCCCGGATCAGGAAGATCAGGTACTGGATCGTGAACGACGCGCCGATCGCGGTGATGAGGAACACCAGGCGTGGCGCGTTCCGCCTTCGCAGCGGCCGGTAGGCCACGCGTTCGAGCACCCACGCGGTGACGCCCGAGGCGAGCATGCCGACGAGGAGGGCGAGTATCAGGTCGCCGATGATCGCCGCGGGGCTGAGGTTGGGGGCGCTCGGACCGAAGCCGAGCGAGGTGAGGGTGATCACGACGCCGTAGGCGCCGACGATGAAGACCTCGGAGTGGGCGAAGTTGATCAGGTTCAGCACACCGTAGACCAGCGTGTAGCCGACGGCGATGAGGCCGTAGACAGCGCCGAAGGTGAGCCCGTCGAACGTGGCGCTCCAGAAGTTCTGGACGAGCGCGTTGACGTCGAAGTTGATCCAGGAGCTGTCGAGGGCGGGATGGAGGAGGAGGGTTTCGAGCATTCGAGCATCCAGGGTTCAGTGCCGGGTCGCCGTCGATCCGGTCGGTAGCGAGCGTAGTCGAAATAGCGGGGGTGCCGCGGGCCGGGGCCCACGGCACCCCCGGGGTGTCGCTCTCAGCCGATGGTGCCGATCGGCACGATCTTGCCGTTCTCGACCTTGTAGCCGTAGACGGCCGGAGCCTGCAGCTCACCCGTGGAGTCCCACTTGTAGTGCTTGCTCAGTCCGTCGGCGTCGTAGTCCTTCACGAACGAGAGCAGGTCGGCGCGGGTCGTCTTGCCCTTGTCGATGCCCGACAGGAGGACGGTGGCGGCGTCGTAGCCCTCGATCGAGTAGGTGCCCGGCTCGGCGCTCGCGAGCTTCTTGTAGGCGGACTCGAAGTCGGTGATCAGCTCACCCGGGATGCAGGGGCAGGTGAAGTACGCGTTGCTGGACGCGTCGCCGGCCAGCTTGATGAACTGGTCGTCCTTCACACCGTCCGGGCCCACGAAGGTGCCCTTGTAGCCCTTGTTGACCAGCTGCTGGTCGAACGGAGCACCCTCGGCGTAGTAGCCGGCGTAGTAGACCGCGTCGGGCTTCGCGTTGATGATCTTGGAGATCACCGCGGAGAAGTCCTTCTGGCCGGTGGTCACCTTGTCGGTGCCGACGAGCGCGTCGCCGAGCGCCTTCGAGGTCTGGGTGCCGAGGCCGATGCCGTAGTCGGAGTCGTCCTGGACCAGGTAGACCTTCTTGGCCTCCAGCTTGTCCGTGAGGAACTTCGCTGCGGCCGGACCCTGCACGGCGTCGTTGCCGAGACCGCGGAAGAAGGTCTTCCAGCCGTTCTGCGTCAGGCCCGGGTTGGTGGCCGACGGGGTGATGTGGACCAGGCCCTGCTGCTCGAAGATGTTGCCGGTGGCCTTGGACTCACCCGAGAACGGGAGGCCGACGACACCGACGATGTCGGCTTCGTTGACCGCCTGCGTGACCGGACCGGTCGCCTTGTTCGGGTCGCCCTCGGTGTCGAACTTCTTGAATCCGACCTGGCAGCCCTTGTTGGCCTCGTTGTGCTGGTCGATCGCCAGCTGGATGCCGTTGTAGATGTTGATACCGAGCTGGGCGTTGGGGCCCGTCTCCGCGCCCACGTAGCCGATGGTCAGGCCGGCAGGACAGGTGGCCTTCCCGTCTCCGGCGGGGAGCACCGCGTCCTTGGGGACATCGACCGACGTGATCGCCGGGATGTCGACCTTGGACGAGTTCCCGTTGGTGGATCCTCCCGTGGACGGCTGGTTCGCACATCCCGCCAGGAGCAGTGCGACTGACGCTGCAACAGCCGCACCGATGGTGACTTTCTTCCGTAGCATCTCTTGCCTCTCGACGTAAATCCGTCACGAACCTGCGTTTTCGCTGGTTCGTGCCACGAATATGTGTGCTGAGAATACAGTGCTCGCAACCTTTTGCAACCGCGATCGGCGCGCAGATTTACACGATCGAAACCAAACTGTTCGCGCGCTTCACACCGCGACGGCCGCGCGGATAGGCTGATCCCCTGCCCGGACCGGCGCGAGGAGGTGTCCCCGATGCGTGTGACGCGGCTGCACATCCCCGACGCGCTCGGCACCCGGGAGTCGGCCGCCTTCGAGGAGCTCGTGGGCGTGCTGAACGGCATCGTTGTCGACCTGTGGGGCGACGACGACTTCGTAGAGACGGCCGAGCAAGCGCTCGCGGCGCACCGCGAGCAGGACTACGTCGAGCGCATCGTCCACGTGGCCGTCGAGGAGGGCGCGATCGTCGGCCGGGTCGAGGCGATCTTCCCGCTCGAGGAGGACTCCGAGACGGTCTCGCTGCTCGTCGACGTGGCGCCCGCCCTCCGCGGCCGCGGGATCGGCACCGCGCTGCTCGAGAAGGGCGAGGAGCTCGCCGCCGAGGGCGGCAGGCGGGTGATCTCGACCTACACGGAGCACCCGGTGCGCACGCTCGAGGGCGCGGACCGTCTGGTCCGGGCGCCCGCCGGGACCGCCGGCCTCCCGCGCGAGTCGCCGCACGTGCGGTTCGCGCTGAAGCACGGGTACACGCTCGGCCAGATCGAGCGGTCGAGCGAGCTGCACCTCCCGCTCCCTCCCGAGCGCGAGGCGGGCCTGACCATGACGCTGAACGGCTTCCGGCTGGTGTCGTGGTGGGGCGCCGCGCCGGACGACCTGCTGGAGCGGTTCGCGGCGATGAAGGCCCGCATGTCGACCGACATCCCGCAGACCGGCATCGCCGTCGACCCGGAGGACTGGGACGGCGAGCGGGTCCGCTCGCAGGAGCGCACCCTGGTCGCGCGCGGCGAGCCTCTGCTGGTCACGGCCGCCGTGCACGAGGAGACGGGCGAGATCGCCGCCTACACGGAGCTGGCAGTGCCGGCCGACGGCACGAAGGCGGAGCAGTACGACACGCTGGTCGCCCGCGCCCACCGCGGCCACCGGCTCGGCACGGCGGTCAAATTGCGGAACATCCAGGAGCTCGGACGGCGTGCTCCGCACATCCGCCGCATCCTCACCTGGAACGCCGACGAGAACGACCCGATGCTGGCGATCAACCGGGCGTTCGGGTTCCGGCCGCACGCCCTGACCGGGCACTGGCAGAAGACGCTGGAGTAGTCCGGCCTCCGCCCGGCTGCTCCCGCCGCGAGGCGGTGCTCAGTGCAGCGCCACGGAGTAGCCGCCGACGAATTCGCGGCGCTCCGACGTGAGCGTGAAACGGAGCAGATGCCACGCGCCGCCCGGCCCGCCGAGCCCGCGCGCCACGGATTCCGCCTCGAGGCGGCGGAGATCGAGCAGGCGAGTGAACGCCTCCGGCAGCGCCTTCTCCAGCGGCGCGTCGGTCTGCAGACCCGCCTCCCCGACACGGTCGGGGCCGAGTTTCTCGATCAGCTGACGGGCGCCGCCCGGCCGGGCGAGCATCGCGGCCAGCTCCCCGCTCCGGCCCCCCAGCCGCTGCAGCAGAGCCCGCGACCGCACGATCGTGGTCCGGCCGTCCTCGCGGAAGGCGGTGAGGAGGTGGGCGGTGCCGCCGAGGTCCACGCCGGCCCGCACTTCCTTTACGTCCGGCGCCTCGATCCCTGCCACATCATCGGGTGGGAGGAACCCCTGAAGCAGCGGCAGCACGGCCGTTCCCCCGTGCGTGACCTCGAGCGTCGCGCCATCCGGGACCAGGCCGCCCAGGCCCATCAGCAGCGGCTGCAGATCCGCGTCGGGCGCCAGGATGTCGAGGTTCCGCTGCCCGATGTGCCGGTTCTCGTTGACCAGCAGCGGCCCCTGGTAGTCGTCGGCGGGGCACGTCGCGCTCGCGATCATGCACCAGTGCCCGAAGGCGCCCTCGCCCACGGTCCAGGGCGCGTCGAGCTCGACGACGGCCACCGACCCCGGACGGGTGCGGTCATCCAGCTTGTCGACCATCCTGCCGCCGACGAAGTGCTGCTCGTAGTAGGGGTCGGAGGCGTTGCCCGCGCCGATGAACCCGGGTTCCACCACCCAGACGCGCACGTGCACGCCGACCGCGGGCAGCAGCCCGAGATTCCACACGCGGACGAACACGCGGTAGCTGCGCCCGGCCTGAGCGGTCGCCTCGAGACGGTACGGATCGAAGGGGCCGGGATAGGCGGCGTCCAGGAGCAGGATGTCCGGCGACTCCCAGCACACCGTCGGCGGCCAGAGCGGTCGCTGCCCGCGGTCCCCCGGCGACATCGCGCGTATCAGCAGGTACGGGTAGACGTCCTCGCGGCGCGGCCGATGCTCCTTCGAGATGGACCGGGCCAGCTCCTCCCACTCCCGGGCGCGGCCGGGATCGGGCTTCCAGCCCGGGTCCGGGTCGGGGAAGTCCGGCTTCCGCGGCGGCGCGCCGACCGGGTCCTCGACGGTGCCGGCCTGCTCCGCCAATTCTTCCGGCGTCAGTTCGGGATGCTCGGGCGGCCTCGGCTGCCGATCGTCGTCCATGTCATCCCTCCCTCAGCCAGCGGCGCCACTCGTGGTCGGTGAACGGTTCGTGCGGCTTCGACGGCAGGCAGGCATCCGGTGTCTGCGGCCCGGGCGGCGGCACCACGTCACGCGTCAGGTAGTGCACGGCGAGATCGCGCGTCGGATCGTACAGGCGCGTCTCGGCCGGCGGATCGCCCGCGACGAAGGGAGGTGCGTCGGTGTCGGGATGCAGGAACTGCGGCGGCGTGCAGGGCTGGGTGTACGCGAAGCCGGTCGTGTCGGTGGCGTACTCCCACTCCCCGCGGGTGGGATGCGCGGCATCCCGGCCCAGCCCGTGGCGGTCGAAATCCCAGCAGTGCCAGGCGTAACCGCGATCGCTGTCGAGGTTGAAGTCGCTCTGCGGGAACTCGTCGCCGGGCTCCCCTGCCATGATCGTGACGAGATACGTGCTGTAGTCGATCGGACCGCCGAGATGCTTGTCCTGCGGAAGCAGGTCTTCGAGCTCGGAGAAGGTCTTGCCCGGCGACCCGGCATCCGACAGGCGTTGACGCGCCTCGTCGCTGCCGGCCAGCGCCGACAGCAGCAGCCTGCTGTCCTGCATGACGAGATACGGACCGACATGGGTCGCAGCGTCCTCCCGGGGAACGCCGTCGCCCGCTTGGTTCACCAGCGGGTAGCGCCACGGCGCCACCCACTCGCTCGGCTTGAACTCGGTGGAATCGCCGGCGTACGGCAGACGATGGGTCAGTCCGAGAGCGGACGTGATGTCGATGTCCGAGACGTCGTCCGGGTCGTCGCGCACGATGTTGCGCGGGTAGCCCCGGTCGATCCCGAACGAGGCGCCGGAATGCAGGCGTCCCGAGGGCTCGGTGATCACCATGGCCTGCACGCCGACCCCGGTCGGGTCGTCGAGGGCCGATGCGATGCTGAAGGATCCGCTCGCGGCGCCCAGCGTGACCAGGCCACCGTCGATCTCGTCCGGTTTCGGCATCAGGAAGCCGGACATGACGAGGGCGCGCCGGGCGAGGAGATATAGGTTCCACAGCGGCACGACGAGTCCGTAGTACAGCGCCTCCCGGGCCGGGAAGGTGAGCGGGTCGAGGATGAGGCCGGGCAGGATCGTCGCGAGCCACAGGGCGACCTGCGCCAGGTACACGGCCCACGCGAACAGCGCGAGGAGCAGGTCGAGCAGGGTGAACGAGTCGTCGTCGTCCACATCCGCGCCGTTCGAGTCGCTCACCCCGCTGCCGCCGCCGCCCGGAGGCGTCGGGAACGAGTGGTCGGTGAACACGTCCGGAGGTTCCGGCGCCTGCGGGCTGAGCCCGTCCTTGCAGGTGATCTTGAGGTATCCGTAGACGATCGTCCACATCTGCGCCATGGCGTCCGCGTTGGGACGGCCGTCCGGATGGCCCTGCGCATCGGTCTCCGAATACGGCGGATCCTGGCTCAGGATGCGCGGGCCGTCCGGATGGACGAGAGCCATCGCATCCGTCAGCGCCTGGACGAGGTGGTCGGGCAGACCCTCGGTGTCCTGGTCGAAATGCGCGCGCCGGTGCGCGGCCCCGTTCGGTCCCTGCGAGGTGTCGTAGGCGGGGAATCCGGTGAAGTAGTCGAACCGCGGGCCGTCCGCCCGGCCGGCGTAGGGAGCGTCACCCCGGTGGACGAACGCGACCCGGAAGTGCAGCGCGCTCAGGCCGAACTCGCCGTACAGAGGCCCGCTGTTGCCCGCGTCGTAGTTCTGGCTGTCGATGTGGCTCTCGACCAGGTGATGCCGCTGCCAGTGGTCCCGGTACGGTCCGCCGGTCTTCGCGTTCGTGAACGCGTGGCCGGTGACGTCGGTGCCGCAGTGCGTCATCCACCCCACCGCGAAGGCCACGCGCGCCTCCGCGTCGTGCCGCTCGTCGTCGGTGGTCGCGGCAGCCAGTGCGTCCGAGGCCTGCCGGTAGAGCACGTGGGCGAACTGGTAGGTGCGCCGGTAGTGGAAGGTGTCGGCCCAGTAGAAGTCGGCGTTCCCGTATCCCTGCGGTGCTCCGGAGGTGAGCACTCCGAACCAATCGCCCATGGTCGCCAGAAGCCCCTTGAAGGCGGTCATGACGGCCGACGTCAGCTCATCCACGATCTGCCCGAGCTGAGCGGACAGCCCGCCCGTCAGCTGGGAGGCGAGCTGGGAGTTGTTCGTGGAGATCGGATCGATCCACTTCTCCCACTTGGCGACGAACTCCTCGTCGACCACGTCCCACACGTCGATCACCCACTGGATGACCTGGCGGATGACGACGCCCTTGGTGCCGGCGAAGTCCGGGAGCATGTAGAAGAGGTCGGGGCCGAGCGCCCCGAGGGCCAGGTAGTTCCGCCAGGTGTGGCAGAGCTCGCCGACGCGCTGGGCCTCGGCGCTGTCGACGCCCCACCCCGGCGGGACCTGACCCGCTCGGAGCCGTTCGGCGGTCTGGTGGGCCACCTCCATGTGCACATACCAGCCGGGCATGGCCGCCCCCTTCAGCCAGCGCGCACCGGCCGGCGCGTGCTGAAACGCGCTCAGAGTAGCCCCGTCGTGCCGAGCGTGGCTAGGCGGCTGTCACGCCTCGCAGCCGCTGGCAGTGCGGGCAGAAGTGCGACCCGCGGTTCATGAACTGCTCGCGCACGATCGGCGTGCCGCAGCGCGGGCACGGCTCGCCCTGGCGGCCGTAGGCGTTGAGGCTGTGCGAGAAGTAGCCCGAGTTGCCGTTGACGTTGACGTATTGCGCGTCGAAGCTCGTGCCTCCCTCGGCCAGCGCCTTCTCGAGCACGTGACGGATTTCGGCGAGCAGGGTGCGCACACGGGCGCGGCTGAGCGAGGCTGCCGGCTGGGCGTAGTGGATGCGCGCGGCCCACAGCGCCTCGTCGGCGTAGATGTTGCCGATGCCGCTGATCAGCGTCTGGTCGAGCAGCGCTCGCTTGATGCCCGTGTTCTTGCGCGCGAGAGCCGCGGCGAAGCGGGCGTCGTCGAAGGCCGGATCGAGCGGATCGCGGGCGATGTGGGTCACCTGGGTCGGGATCAGCGGTTCGTCCGTCCCGAGACCGCCGTGGGCTCCGTCGTCCGTCGGCACCAGCGCGTCCACGGCCATCGAGCCGAAGATCCTCTGGTCGACGAAGTGCACCCACAGCTCCCCGTGCTCGGGGCTCTCGATGTGCAAGCGGATGCGCAGCAGACCCGCCTCGACCGTGCCCGGCTCCCGGAGCAGGATCTGGCCGCTCATCCCGAGGTGAGCGACGATCGCGCGGCGGGGTGCTCCCTGCAGCGGGATCCAGAGGAACTTGCCGCGGCGCACCGGCCCCTCCATGACGCGGCCGGTGAGCAGCGTCTCGAACGCGCCGGCGACCGGGTCGTGCCGCTTCAGCGAGCGAGGCTCGAAGACCTCCACACCGAGGATGGTCGCGCCGGTGACGGCGGGCGCGAGGCCCGCACGGACGACCTCAACCTCGGGGAGCTCTGGCACGTTTTCTCGTCAGTTCCGTCCAGGCGCTGAGCGCCGCGGCCATCTCGGCCTGCTTCTTGCTGGTGCCCTCCCCCGTCGCCGTGACGAGGCTGCCGACGGCGACCGTGGCGTGGAAGGTCTTGGAGTGGTCCGGCCCGGTGTTGGTCACCGTGTAGACCGGCAGCCCGGCGCCGCGGTGGGCGGCGGCCTCCTGCAGGCTGGTCTTCGGGTCCATGGCGGCGCCGAAGCGCTCCGGGTCGTCGAGCAGGGGCTCGATCAGGCGCAGGACCAGCGCGGTCGCGGCATCGCCGCCCGCGTCCAGGTAGGTGGCGCCGATCAGCGCCTCCACGGTGTCGGCCAGGATGGACGCTTTCTCGCGGCCGCCGCTCTGATTCTCGCCGCGGCCGAGCTTGAGGTACTCGCCGAGGCCGATGCCGCGGGCCACCTCCGCCAGCGCGACGGAGCTCACGAGGCTGGCCCGGCGTTTCGCGAGCTCGCCCTCGTCGAGGTCCGGGTTCTCGCGGAACAGCTTCACCGTGACGGCCTGCCCCAGGATGGAGTCGCCGAGGAACTCGAGGCGCTCGTTGTTGGGGATGCCGCCGTGCTCGTACGCGTACGAGCGATGGGTCAGCGCAAGCTCGAGAAGCTCGGGGTCGATGTCGACCCCGAGCTTCTCGAGAAGTGTGCTGCGGTCAGGGTTCTCTCCGACCACGGTGCTCACCGTGACTGTGTTCGTCGCTGCTGGGCGACGATCAGACGTCGGCGACCTTGCGGCCCTTGTACTCGAGGAAGAGGGCGGTGCCCGCAGAGTCCTCGACGACCTTCGCACGGTGCGGCAGGCTGTAGGTGACCTTGCCGCCCTCGATGGTCTTGACCAGCGTGGGGGCAGTGGCCTTCCACTGCGAACGGCGGGCGTGGGTGTTGGCGCGCGACTGCTTCCGCTTGGGGACGGCCATGACTATCTCTTCTCTGTGTTCGTTCCGCGAGGGTTCGGTCGGGGTTCATCGGTGTCGGAAGCCTGGAATCCGGCAAGCGCAGACCAACGAGGATCGATGGTCTGGGTGGGCTCGCGATCCGGTTCATCCGCCAGCCTCTCCCCGGTCTCGGGGTCGAGACCCGGGCAGTCCGGCCGGCACACCGGCTGGAAGGGCAGTGACAGCACCACCGCATCCCTGATCAGAGGTTCAAGATCCACGTGGTCGTCGTGAACCTCATAATCGAAAGCTTCGTCAGAAGGATACGCGAAAAGTTCTTGGAAATCGACTTGGACGGACTGCTCGATGTCGGTGAGGCAGCGTCCGCAGACGCCGGTCGCGGTCGTCACGGCGTCCGCGGTCGCGAGGATCCCCTCGTGCATCGACTCCAGACGGAGGTCGAGATCGATGGTCTCGCCCTCCGGGACGCTGATCAGCCCCTCGCCCAGTTTCTCCGTCACGGGGATGCTGATGCGCTGCTCGCGCATGGCGCCGGGGTGGCGGATGAGGTCGTACACATTGATGGCGTACGGGGAGTTCTTCGTGGTCACGAGGAACTATTTTACGCGGCGCTCCGGGGTCGTGCGGCGGAAGGCCAGCCCGCTGGCAGCAAGGACACAGGAATCAGCGCGGCCTTGAGCCGCACGCCCGCGCCGGCCTGAGCCTCCAGCGCCGCGATCACGGCCGTAAGGTCGTCCGCGAGACCGCCGGCCCACCGGCGGGCCGGGGGCCCGTAGGCGTCGCGCTCGAGCTCCGCCAGCAGACGGCGAACGGCCTCCTCCCCTGGTGTCCCCGCCACCGCCGCCTCCACCCGGCCCGCGAAGACGCGCGGCGTCTCGGTGGGCGGAGCTGTCCAGCCCAGGTCGCGGACGGTGTCCCGCAGCTCCTCCCACACGATGGTCGCTCCGCCCCACTCGTCGGTGAGCTCGCGGAGCCGCCGGCGCCGCCGCATCCGGCGCCAGGCGGCCGGCACGAGCAGCACGGCGATCACCAGGATGCCCACGCCGATGCCCGTGGCGATCGGCTGCGCGCTCGACTGCGGTGTGAACGACGCGGAGCCCGACGGGTTGGCCGGGTCGGTGGGGACGAGCGCGCGCGGCGCCGCGCCGGAGGTCGACGCCGATGTGGGCGGCGGTGCGGCGGGGTCCGTCTGCGGACGCGTGTAGTCCGGCACCGTCCCGCGGCCCACCGTCGGCTCGAACGGGACCCAGCCGACGCCGGCGAAGTACAGTTCCGGCCAGGCGTGGAGGTCGTCGCTCGTCACCGTGTACTCGCCGGGGTTCGTCGCGGTCCCTCCGCTGGTGGCTCCCGGCAGGTAACCCTCCGCGACCCGCGAGGGGATGCCGAGGGTGCGGGCCATGAGGGCCATGGCGGACGCGTAGTGGACGCAGTATCCGCTCTTGACCTCGAGGAACCGGGCGATGACGCGCGAGCCGTCGCCGTCGAAGCCCTGCTTGAGCGGCGTCTGGGTCGAGTAGACGAAACCGTTGTCGCGGAAGTAGTCCTGGAGCGCGACGGCCTTGTCGTACTCGGTGAGCGCATCCTTCGTCGCCGTCAGGGCCGTCTGCTCGATGATCGTCGGGAGGTTCGGCGGGAGGAAGAGGTCGCGCTGCACGTCCGCCGGCACGAAGCCGCCCGCCGCTTTGAGCTGGTCCGCGGTCGGCTCCAGGACCAGGCTGGTGGCCGTGTATCGCTGACCCTGCGTCGTCGCGTTGATGCCGCCGATGGTGAGGTCGTCCGGGTCCCACGACCAGGTGCCGCTGAGTCCCTTCACCGAGCGCACCGGCGCCGGGGCGGGCAGCCAGCGGCTCGTCATGTTGTCGATGGCCACCGTCGTGGTGATCTTGGTCGTCTTGACCGTGTCCGACAGTCCGGCCACCGGGCCGATGGTGGCTCCGTCCGAGAGCCGGCTCGTGTCGCGCTCGCGGTGCTTCCAGACGGAGCCGGTGAACTGGTCCAGCGACGCGAGTTTGAGGTACTGCCCGTTCGCCGACGTGGTCGTGTACGTGAGAGCCCGGACCGCCGCCGGGCGGCGCAGGTCCTTTCCCAGATCCACGAGCGGAGTAACTGTGCCGCCGATCGAGATGCCGCCGGCGGTGAACGAGGTGGCGCCCCCCTGGTCGAAGCCGGGTGCGGTGCCCGCGAGCACGACGGCGATCGCGACCGCCGACGCGCCGACGGACAGCGCGGCGCCGGGGCGCGGTGTGGCCGAACGCCGGGTGCGGATGTCACTGCGCAGCAGCCAGAGGTAGGCGGCGGCGGATGCGGCGAGGGCGAACGGATCGAGGCCGTCGCCGAGCAGCGCGCCGGGCACGACCAGTACGGCCGCCACGGCCAGGGCGGTGAACGCGGGCGTCCGGACGGCCACGGCGAGGGTGTCGAGCATGAGGGCCAGCAGGCAGCCGCCGCCGACCACGAGGAACAGGAACTCGGGCAGCGGCTCGGCGGGCGTCCCCTGCTGGTAGATGGACAGCATGGCCTGCTGCAGGGACTGCGACCATGCCGAGACGGTGGCGGGCGTCGGGATGAGGCCGAGCAGGCCGGTGCCGCGCCCGAACGCGATCGTCATGATCGCCGCCGACTCCACGACGAGGAGCACCGGGACGACGCCGCGGGGCACCCCGAGACTGCGGAGACCGGCGCCGGTCGCGAGCACCGCCGCCGCGGTCCCGACGAGGGCGAACCACCAGCCCGGTCCCTGGATCAGCCCGACCAGCGCGTAGCTCAGGGCCAGCACCTGCAGCATCAGGGCGCCGGTGATGCGCCAGTAGCCGACCCGCCGGCGTGCGGCGACGCGCGGGACCGCGAACGCGAGGGATTCAGTCACCACCGGCCACCACCCGATCCCGTTGCCGGTGGAGGGCGCGCTGCCAGCATTCGGCGGGGTCGTCGCCGGCCTCGAACCGGACGCAGAGCCAGCCGGCGTCGGCCAAGACCTCTGCGGCCTCCACAGGGGTGGATGCGGCGATGAAGGCGACCGCCGGGTCCCCCATCGAACGCAGGGAGGCGAGAGCGCCGAGCTCCGGGAGCGGCGAGCCGGCGAGCACGGCGAACACGGGCACGGGACGGCCCGCCTTGCGCAGGCCTCCGCCCAGCTCCGCGACGGCGTCGTCTCGCCCGTGGCCGGACGACTCCACGCCGGCGAGGTCGGCGAGCAGCATCCGGTCCGCGCTTCCGGAGTCGTACGTCGCGGTGGTGGAGCCCAGCGTGCCGGTGCGGCCGGCGCCGCTGCGGCCCGAGAGCTGCCGGTCCCCCGTCTCCACCACACTGACGACGAATCCCTCGTCGAGCAGGTGGACGCCGATCGAGGCGACCAGATCGACCAGCGTCTCGAACTCGTCGGCGGCGGACGGGGTGTGCGCGCCGAGCGCGCGGGTGTCGATCAGCATCCACGCCTCGGGATTGCTGCGCTGCTCCTCCTGCCGGACCATCAGCTGGTCGTGACGGGCGGTGGCGCGCCAGTGGACGCGCCGCAGCGGGTCGCCGGGGCGGTACTCGCGCGCGATCAGCTCGTCGGCGCTCGGGATGCTGTGGCGCAGCAGCTCGTGCTCCGTGCCCTCGCTGTGGGCCACATCCAGCTCGCCGCGGGACAGCGGGACGACGCGCGGGGTCACGAGCAGCTGGCGCGGCTGGCCGATCGCGTACTCGGCGTACGCGACGCCGAACGGGTCGGTGCGGCTCACGACGAGCGGGCCGACCGCGTGGGCGCCGCGGCGCTCCGGGATCACATCCTGACGCAGCACGACGGTGTCGCGGCCGAGGCCGCCGTCCGGCTGGTGCGCGCCGAGCCGCGGGAACGCGGCGGACGGCTGCACGCCGACCACGGCCGGCGCCGACTCGCGCCAGCGTGCCGCCGGGCTGGGCCGGGCCGACTGGTTCCGGGCGGTCGTGACGATGGTGGTGCGCTCGCCCACGGCGACGACGTCCGGGTGGAAGCTGCGGGTGACGGTGAGCCGCGGCCGGTCCACCGTTACCGAGATCATCGCGGCGAGCGGCAGGACGGTGAGGAACACGCCGACGAACAGCACGTCGGTGCGGCCGAACAGCGCCGAGGCGACCAGCGCGACGACACCGACGGCGCCCAGCGTCCACCCGCGCGCGGTCGGGCGCGGCCGCTTCAGCGGCGAGGAGGCGCGACCGCGGACCAGCACGCTAGCGTCCCGAGCGGCCCAGAGTCGCAGTACCCACGGCGCCGGGCTGCTGCGCGGATCCGGCGGAGCCCGATCCGACCGGGACCGGCGTCGAGGCGACGATCCGGCGCACGATGTCCGCGATCACGGGCGCGCTCTCGTGGTGATGGCCGAGCGCGCGGCTGGTGGGCAGCAGACGATGCCCAAGTACGGGGACCGCCAGGGCGTCCACGTCGTCGGGGAGCACGAAGTCCCGGCCGGCCAGGGCGGCCATGGCCTTCGCCGCGCGGATGAGCTGCAGCGTGGCGCGCGGGCTGGCGCCCAGCCGCAGGTCGCGGTCCTCGCGGGTGGCCCGCACGAGGTCGACCGCGTACTGCTTCACCGGCGTCGACGCGAACACGTTGCGCGCGGTGATCATCATCGCCCGCAGCTCGTCGGAGGTGACGACGGGCCGGATGCGCGAGAGCGGGCTCGACGTGTCGCGCGTCGTCAGCATGGCGAGCTCGGAGCCCTCGTCGGGGTACCCCATCGCGATGCGGGCCATGAAGCGGTCGCGCTGGGCCTCCGGGAGGGCGTAGGTGCCCTCCATCTCCACCGGGTTCTGCGTGGCCACCACGATGAACGGTGCGGCCAGCGGATAGGTCGAGCCGTCGACGGTGACCTGCCGCTCCTCCATGCACTCCAGGAGCGCGGACTGGGTCTTCGGGCTGGCGCGGTTGATCTCGTCGCCGATGACGATGTTCGCGAAGATCGCACCCGGCTTGAACTCGAAGCGCCGCTCCGCCTGGTTGTACACGGACACGCCGGTCACGTCGCTCGGCAGGAGGTCCGGGGTGAACTGGATGCGGCTCACCGTGCAGTCGACCGACTTCGCCAGCGACTTGGCCAGCATCGTCTTGCCGACGCCCGGGACGTCCTCGATCAGCAGGTGCCCCTCGGCGAGGAGGACGACGAGCGCCGTCTGAACGGCCTCGTGCTTGCCGTCGATGACGGATTCGACGTTCGCCGTGATCTGCTCGGCAGCGCGCTGCAGCTCGTCCAGGTCCATGAGCGCGGCCGCGCCGGTGTCCTCCTGGGGCGCCACAGAGGACTCGGTGGGCTGGCGCGTCGCGTAACTGTTCATTGCCCTCGGCTCACGTCTCTGGATTCACGTCTGTGGGGTCACGTCTCTTGCAGGTACTCGTGCACGACCGGCGGCACGTACGGGCTGACGTCCCCGCCCAGGGCGGAGACCTGCCGGACCAGCGAGCTGGAGACGTGCGCGTTCGCGGGGTTCGGGAGCAGGAAGACCGTCTCGACGTCGGCGAGGTGACGGTTGACGATCGCCATCGGCGTCTCGTAGGCGACGTCCACCTGCGAGCGGATGCCCTTCACCAGCACGTGCGCTCCCACGTCGGTGCAGTAGTCCACCAGGAGCCCGACGGACCAGGAGGCGATGACGATGTTGCCGACGATGCCCGCATCCTCGATGGACCGCTCCAGCAGGGCGACCCGCTGCGCGATGGGCAGCAGTGCGGACTTGTCCGGGTTGTGGACCACGACGACGTGGACCTCGTCCCACATGCCCGCCGCACGCTCGATCACGTCGAGGTGCCCGAGCGTGACCGGGTCGAACGATCCAGGGACAACGGCGATCCTGTTCATAGACCTTCAGACTATCCCGCGGATCCCGGCATTTCGTTGTGAATCCGTTACCAAGCAGTTCGCGGCCCCCGCACGTCACGATCGGCGGCCGTTCCCGTCTTCAGAGGTGAGACAACGCATCCGCACCCGGGAGAGGACCACGACGTGACGACCACCGCGGCGGCCGCCGAGCGGCGCGCATCCATCGGCTCGCCGGGGCACCTGCGCGCGGCCGTGCGCGACTACGGCGTGCTGGGCGTGCTGGCCCGCTCCGCTGTCATCGCCGCCGCGTGCTGCCTCATCGTCGCCCTGGCCTCACTGTCCCGGGCGACGATGCAGCCTGACGGGCGAACTCCGCTGGTCATCGCCGCGGTGTTCGCCGCGTGCTTCGTGGCGAGCGCCCTCGTGGCGGTGGTCGGCAGCCGGGCGGTCCGGCGGCGGGCGGAGCGCGATTTCGCAGTGTTTCGCGAGCGGGGCTGGGTGGCGGCGCAGGTGCCGCTCGATCTCGGCGACGGCCGAGGGAGCGCGCTCGGAATCCTGACCCATCCCGGCTTCGACGAGATGGAGACGGAGGAGAGCGCGACGCGGATCGAGCGCCGGCTCGCCTCGCTCAGCCCGACGGCACGGGTGGTGACCGTGCACCGATTGCGTGTGGCCGCGCGACGGACGCGCCCCGTCGGGGGCTTCGTGCCGGAGTTGCCGCCCGAGACCCTGCTTACGAACCTCCTCGGTGATCGCCGCCGCGTCGTCGTGCTGCCCGGCGATCCGCGTCGCGGGATGCGCATCCTGCCCTGCGGGCCGTCGTCCCGCTGACCCGGCGACGTGCTGACCCGGCGACCGCGCCGAGCGGTCAGGACTTGCCGAGGAAGGCCCGCTCGCTCTCGTCCAGCCGGCGGGCGAGCGCGGCGCGCAGCGCGGGATGCTCGGCGAGCCCCGGGTCGGACTCCAGTGTCTCCTCAGCCGCGACCCGCGCCTCCGCGATCAGTTCGCCGTCGGAGGCCACGCGCAGCAGGCGCAGCGACGACCGGCCGCCCGACTGGCGGCTGCCGAGCACATCCCCCTCGCGACGCAGTTCCAGGTCGACGTTCGCCAGCTCGAACCCGTCCAGGGTCGCGGCGACCGCCTCCACGCGTTCCCGGGCGAGGGAGCCCTGCTCGGCGGCGGTCACCAGCAGGCACAGTCCGGGGATGTCACCCCGGCCCACCCGGCCGCGCAGCTGGTGCAGCTGGGAGACGCCGAACCGGTCGGCGTCGAGCACCACCATGGCGGAGGCGTTGGGCACGTTCACGCCGACCTCGATGACCGTGGTAGCGATGAGCAGGTCGATGTCGCCGGCCGCGAAGGCGCGCATCACCTCGTCCTTGTTCTCGGAGGGCAGCCGGCCGTGCAGCACGCCGATGCGCGCGTCCCCGAACAGCGGATCGGCGCGCACCTGCGCGGCGACCGCCTCCACGTTCGCGGTGGGCCGCGGCGGTGCGCCGTCGGGCTGCTCCTCGTCGGGCTCCGGCTCCTCGCCGTCGTCCTCCGCATCCTTGCCCGAGATGGCCGGGCAGACGACGAAGACCTGGCGGCCCTTCCCGATCTCCTCGGAGGCCCGCTCCCAGATCCGGCGCTCCCAGCCCGGGCGGTCGGCGAGCGGGACGACGAAGCTCTCGATCCCCTGCCGTCCGGCGGGGAGCTGTGCGATGGTCGACACGTCCAGGTCGCCGAAGACGGTCATGGCGACCGTGCGCGGGATGGGCGTGGCGGTGAGCACGAGGACGTGCGGCGGAGTGCCGCCCTTCGCCCGCAGCGCCTCCCGCTGCTCCACGCCGAAGCGGTGCTGCTCGTCGACGACGACCAGACCGAGGTCGAAGAACGTGACCGCGTCCCCGAGCAGCGCGTGCGTGCCGACCACGATGCGCGCCTGGCCGGACACCGTGCGCAGCAGGGCGCGCTTGCGCTCGGCGGCGGACAGCTGACCCGTCAGCAGGGTCGGCATCAGCTGGGCGGAGAGATCGGGACCGAGCATGGCGGCGATGGAGCGCAGGTGCTGCGCCGCCAGCACCTCGGTCGGGGCGAGCAGGGCGGACTGACCGCCGGAGTCGGCGACCGCGAGCATGGCACGGAGCGCGACCAGCGTCTTGCCGGACCCGACCTCGCCCTGCACCAGCCGGTGCATCGCCGCCGTGCCGGCCAGGTCGCGCTCGATCTCGCCGCCCACGACGTCCTGGTCACCCGTGAGGGCGAAGGGCAGCGCCGCGTCGAACCGTTCGAGCAGGCCGCCGGGCACCGCCTTCCGCGGGGTGGCCGCCACCTCGCGCGTCGCCGCGCGCTGCTGCAGGAGCGCGGCCTGCAGCACGAACGCCTCCTGGAACCGCAGCGTGTCCCGGGCGCGCTGCCACTGCGCATCCTTCTGCGGCCGGTGGATGCCCTCCAACGCGTCGCGGAACGGCACGAGCCCGCGCTCCACGACTACGGAGTCGGGGACGGGGTCGGGCACGTCACCCAGCGCGTCGAGCGCCAGCCCGACCGCCTTCTGCACCTGCCAGCTCGCGACGGTGCCGGTCGCGGGGTAGATCGGGATCGGGGTCATCGCCCAGTCCTTCGCCGCGGCGCTCCCCGGGACCACCGCGTTCTCCGCGTCCGGTTCGAAGAGCTCGTAGTCGGGATGCGCGAGCTGGAGCGCTCCGCGGTACGCCGACACCTTGCCGGCGAAGATGCCCCGGACGCCCGGCGTCAGCTCGCGCGACCGCCACGCCTGGTTGAAGAAGGTGAGGGTCAGGATCCCCTCGCCGTCGGAGATCTTGACCTCGAGGATGCTTCCCCGCCGGGCGCGCATGGGCCGCTCCTGCACCCGCAGCACCTCGGCGATGATCGTGACGTTCTCGTCAAGCGGCAGGTTGGCGAGGGCGGTGAGCTCGCCGCGCTTCGCGTAGCGGCGGGGGTAGTGGCTGAGCAGGTCGGCGACCGTGCGCATCCCGAACGCTTTCTCGAACGCGGATGCGGTGCGGCCCCCGAGCACGCCGCTCAGCCGCGAGTCGAGGCCGACGGCGCCGGCGTCGACTCCGGAGCCGGCCGGGGCGGAGGCGGAGGTCATGACTCGATCGTATGCGTCTCCCCCGGCACTGCGCCGTCGGTCTGCGGTGCGGTGGGAAAGGGACGCCCGCCGGACCCTGTGGAGGGATCCGTGCCGGTGGGTCGCTGCTCGGTCGACCGCTCGAGTTCAGCCAGCTCGGCGGCGACGGCCCGTGCGTCCGGTCGCTCCTCCTGGAGCCGTCGCTGGACGGCCAGCGCTTCGGTCGTCCGTCCCAGCGCCCGCAAGGCTCTGCCCACCGCCCACTGCGCGGCGAAGCGCTGGTCGGGCGTGCCGTAGAGCTCGGCGGCGCGCACCGCATCCTCGAAGGACACCAGCGCGGCCGCCGCGTCGCCGTCGGCGAACCGCGCCCAGCCGCGCAGATCGAACAGCACGGCGCCGAAGCGCAGCAGCCGCGGATCGCCCGTCCCGGCGAGATCGGCGAGCCCCTCCTCGACCCACTGCTCGGACCGCGGGGCGTCCGCCTCGGCGAGGGTCAGCGCGGTCTCCAGCGCGAGGCCGGTGTCGCCGTCACGGCGGGCAGCGCGCAGGGCCGCCTCCAGCAGCGGCACCGCCTCCTCCAGCCGGTCGGCGGCGAGGCGGAGGCGGCCCCGCTCGAGGAGCACGCGCACCTCCAGGACTCCGGAGGCCGGCTCCAGCGAGTCGAGAAGCGCCTCGCCCTCCTCGATGCGCCCCTGCAGACCGAGGGCGCGCGCTCGCTGCGTCTCCAGCTCTGCGCGGACGACCTCCGACCGGTCCGAACGGGCGACGGCGTCGGCCAGGCGTTCTTCGGAGGCGATCGGGTCACCGGGGAGCCACAGGCGGTCGAGCTCTGCCTGCTCCAGGCGTTCCTCCATTCTCATATCTTGGCGGGTGCATCCTCCGCGACGCTAGGCTCGGGGGGCTATGACCCGAATCGTCTCCGGTTTCGCCGGATCGCTCACCCTGCAGGTGCCGAAGAGCGGGACGCGCCCGACCTCCGACCGCGTGCGGGAGGCCGTGTTCTCGGCCCTGGAGGCGCGGGATGCTCTCCACGAGGCGCGGGTGCTCGACCTGTACGCGGGCTCGGGAGCCCTGGGCCTCGAGGCGGCGAGCCGGGGCGCGACCTCGATCGTGCTCGTGGAGCGGAGCCCCGCGGCGGCGCAGGTGTGCCGGCGCAACGCGGCCGCGCTGACCGCTGCCGCCCGCTCGAGCCGGCACCACGGGCCCCCGCCGTCGATCGACGTGCGCGCCGCCTCCGTACAGTCGTACCTCGGGCAGGCGAGCGGGCCGTTCGACGTCGTGTTCATCGACCCGCCGTACGAGGTCGGCGAGGAGGAGCTGGCGGCCGTATTGACCGCGCTGCAACCGCTGCTGTCGGAGGACGCCGTGGTGTGCGTCGAGCGCAGCGCCCGCGGGCCCGAGCCGTCACTCCCCGACGGCCTCGTGCTCGAACGCCGCAAGGACTACGGCGAGACCGCGATCTTCTGGGTGACGCCGGGTCAGCCCTGACCGCCGTCCCACTCCAGGTACGGGTCCCATCCCCCGCGTTCGCCGAACGGGACACCGTCCACCAGCAGGCCCTGGCCCTCGCGCACGACGCCGACGCGGCGGAATCCGCCCGGGAGTTCCGTGCCGGGCGGGAAGGCAGCGAAGAGCCCGTGATCCTCGCCGCCGCGGAGGGCCGTGGCGGCATCCGGGCCGAGGGTCGACGTGTCGAGGTCGATCGCGACCCCGCTCGCCTCCGCGACGCGGCGCGCGTCGAGCGCGAGGCCGTCGCTCAGGTCGAGCATCGCCGTCGCGCCGGAGGCGGCGGCGCGCGGCCCGTCCGCGATGGGCGGCCGCGGGCGGAGTTGCGCGCCGACGGTGTCCGGATGCGCGGCCGCGACGGAGGCGAAGCGGTCCGCGTCCGGCTCGCCCGACGCATGCACCGCCTCCGCGAAGAGGACTCGCAGACCGGCCGCCGCCTGCCCGAGAGCGCCGGACACCGCGACGATGTCGCCCGGCCGCGCACCGCTGCGCAGCACCGGCGTCCGGCCCTCCAGGTCGCCGAAAGCGGTCACCGCGAAGGTCAGCGTGGCGGAGACGGACAGGTCCCCGCCGACGACTCCGCAGCCCGGGGCGAGCTCGGCGCAGGCCTCGCGGAAGCCATCCGCCACGCCCTCCAGCCACGCCACCGGGGTCTCGGGAGGCGCGGCGATCGCGACGACGAGCGCCGTCGGCACGGCGCCCATGGCGGCCACATCCGACAAGTTGGTCGCGGCGGCCTTCCAGCCCAGGTCGACCGGTCCGGACCAGGCGAGACGGAAGTCCGGTCCGTGGACCATCATGTCGGTGGTCACGACGAAGCGGCCGTCCGGTGCGGCGAGCACGGCGGCGTCGTCACCGGGGCCCACCAGGGTCGCCGACGACTGTGGGAGCCGCGGGAAGATGCGCCGCAGCGCCTCCCGCTCGGACGCCTGACCGAGCGTGATGGCGGACGCGTCGCTCCCAGAGATTCCCATGATCTGAAACGGTAGCCTGAAACCGATGAACTCCCGTCGCCGCGCCCTCCCGGCCCTGCTGCTCGCCGGAGCGGCACTCCTCCTCGCCGGCTGCACGCCGACCGTCTCCCTCGACCCGGCCGCCGACAGCAATGCGCCCGGCTGCGCGGAGATCAGCGTCCGCCTCCCCGACACGGTCGCGGACGAGCCGGCGCGCGAGACGGACGCCCAGGCGACCGGCGCGTGGGGCGACCCGGCCGTCGTGATCCTGCGCTGCGGCGTTCCGCCGATCGGACCGACGACGAAGCCCTGCGTCAACGTCAACGGCGTCGACTGGGTGCTGATGACCGACCCAGCGGCCAAGACGATCGTCTACCAGACGTTCGGGCGCACCCCGGCGACCGAGGTCATCATCGACCACGTCTCCGGCGTTTCCGACTCGTCGGTGCTGCCCGAGTTCGCCAGCGCGATCTCCACAGTCAAGCAGACCCAGAAGTGCCTCTCCACGCTCGACACGGACCCGGGCTCGACCCCGACGCCCGCTCCGACCGCGACGACAGCCCCCTGATCGCCGCACCGGCGCGCCGACAGCGCCCGGATTCTCCGAGAGGTGTCAGGCGGCGGCGCGGGCCAGTGCGACCTGGATGAGCTCATCGATCAGCGCCGGGTAGCTGAGTCCCGACTCCTGCCAGCAGCGCGGGAACATCGAGATGGGCGTGAAGCCCGGCATCGTATTGATCTCGTTGACCACGAACCCGTCCGCGGTGAGGAAGAAGTCGACGCGGGACAGCCCTTCGGCGCCGATCGCGTCGAACGCACGGATGCCGAGGTCCTGCATCTCCGCGAGCTGGTCGTCGGTGAGGTCCGCCGGGCAGACCAGGTCGATGCCCGGAGCGTCGAGGTACTTGGCTGCGAAGTCGTAGAAGTCGCGGCCGGTGAGCACGATCTCGCCGGCGACGGACGCTCGCGCGGGCTCCCCCGGACGACCGCCGAGGACGGCGATCTCGACCTCGCGACCCGCCACCATCGACTCGATCAGCACGCGGTCGTCCTCGGCGAGGGCGGTCGCCATCGCCGCATCCAGCTCGGACCAGTCGGAGACCTTCGTCACCCCGACGCTCGAACCGGCTCGGGCCGGCTTCACGAACGCCGGGAGCCCGAGCGGGCGGACGGCGTCGCGCACCTCGTCCGGACGGGTACCCCACTCGTAGGCGGTGACCGTGCGCCACGGTGCGACCGGGATGCCCGCCTGCTGGAGCACGGTCTTGGTGAAGTGCTTGTCCATCCCGAGCGCGCTGGCGAGCACGCCGCTGCCGACGTACGGCAGGCCGACGAGCTCGAGCATGCCCTGAAGCGTGCCGTCCTCGCCGAAGGGTCCGTGGAGGATCGGGAAGACGATGTCCACGTCGCCGAGCGACGAGCGGGAGCCGTCGGGGTTCACCACCGACAGTGCCCGGCTGGATGCGCTGTCCGGCCAGAGGATGCGCGTGCCGTTGTCGTCGACCTCCGGCAGCTTCTCGGCGTTCAGCGCGAAGCGCGCCGCGTCGTCCGGCTGGAGGGTGAAGGCGCCGTCGTGCGTGATCCCGATCGGAATGACGTCGTAGCGGTCCCGGTCGATCGCCTCAAGGACGCCCGCCGCCGTCGCGCAGCTGATCGAATGCTCGCTTGAGCGACCCCCAAAGAGAAGCGCGACCGCGACCTTGTCCGTCATCCAATGTCCTTTCGCCTTGCGGCTCGTCCGAATCCGTCGTGAGATGCGGTGCGATGTCCTTCGGATCGAGCGTACCGGCGAGCACCTGGCTGACCTGACGGACGATCGGCATTTCGACCCCCCGCGCCTCGGCGAGGGTGAGGATAGGCGCCACCGAGGCGAGCCCCTCCGCGGTCTGGTTCATCTGCTTCACGACGTCGTGGAAGCCGTAGCCCTGCCCGAGGAGCCGCCCGGCGGTGTTGTTGCGGCTGAGGGAGGACTCGCACGTCGCGATGAGGTCGCCGAGGCCTGCGAGGCCCGACAGCGTCTCCGCCTTCGCGCCGTACGCGACGGCGAAGTCCGTCATCTCGACCAGTCCGCGCGTGATGATCGAGGCCTTCGTGTTCTCACCGTAGCCCACGCCGTCGACGATGCCGATCGCGACCGCGATCAAGTTCTTGAGGACGCCGCCGAACTCCGTGCCGATGACGTCAGTGTTCACGAAGCTGCGGAAGTACCGGTTGGTCGCGGAGATCGCGACCGCTTGTGCGGTCTCGAGGCTCGAGGAGGACACGACGGCCGCCGTCGGCTGCTCGCGCGCGATCTCGAGCGCCAGGTTGGGACCCGAGGCGACCGCGATCCGGTCCTGCTCGATCGGGAGCCCCTGGGCGATGACCTCGCTCATGCGCAGGCCGGTGCCCTTCTCGACGCCCTTCATCAGGCTGACGACGACGGTCTCGGGCCCGAGGAACGGGATCATCGCCTCGAGATTCGACCGGAGGGTCTGGCTCGGGATGGAGACGAAGACCTGTTCGGCGTCGCGCATCGCCTCCCCCAGCCGGGACGTGGCCCGCAGGTTGCGCGGCAGGTTGATGCCCTCGAGGTAGTCGCTGTTGCGCTTGACCTCGTTGATCTCGCGCGCGAGCTCCGGCCGGCGCGCCCAGAGCACGACGTCGGAACCGCCGTCGGCGAGGATCTTCGCGAATGTGGTCCCCCAGCTGCCGGCGCCGAGCACGGCGATCCGGCGGGGACGGGCGACGGGAGCCTTCACTGCCTTAGCCATCGAAGCGGCCGGTCTCCTTCTGGTTGTGCTGGGACGGGTCCCACCGCTCCGCGGGAGCCTTCTCGCCGCGCAGATCCTCGAGGAGTGCGGTGATCGCATCCATGATGACGGCGGTCGCCTCGGTGAGCGTCGCATTGTCGAGCGGACGTCCGCGGAAGGCCGACAGGTCGACCGGGTCGCCCACCTTGACGTCGATGGTCTTACGCGGGAACCAGCTGATCTTCTTGGCGTAGCGCGCCATCACCTGCTGGGTGCCCCAGTGCGCGATCGGGATCACCGGGATGTCGTGCTCGAACGCCATCCGCGCCGCGCCGGTCTTGCCGCGCATCGGCCACATGTCGGGGTCGCGGGTCAGGGAGCCCTCGGGGTAGATGACGACGATCCGGCCCTCGTCCGCGACCTTCTGGGCGGCCTCGAGCGGGGCCGACCCCCGCGCGCTTCCGCCGCGCGCGACCGGGACCTGACCGGACCTGCGCAGGAACCAGCCGACGACCGGGACCCGGAACAGGCTCTCCTTCGCCAAGAAGCGCGGGAGTCTGCCCAGCTTCCAGGCGACGATGCCCATCATCACCGGGTCGATCTCGCTGTAGTGGTTGGGCGTCAGGATGAACGCTCCGGTGCGCGGCAGCTTCTCGCCGTCGACGATCTTGAACCGGGCCAGCAGGTAGCCGATGGGGAGCAGGATGCCTGCCAGCACCCAGAAGATCGAGGGACGGCTCTTCTCGGATCGCTGCTTCTTCACGGGCGGATCGGTTGCTGGCACCATCCCATTATCCGTGACGGGCATGGCGCTCGGCGCATGCGGGTGTGTGCGGCGCTCTCATGGCGCGACCGTGACGGGCCGCAGATCGAGCTCCGGGATGCCCGCGAAGTCGTCCGGATTGCAGGTGTGCAGCGGCAGATCGCGGGAGATGGCCGTCGCGGCGATGAGGGCGTCGAACGCCCGCGCGGTCGGCTTGCGGCCGGCCTCCCGCAGGGACTGGGCGACCCGCGCGAACGCTCGGGCCGCCGAGGTGTCGAACGGGATCGGGTCGAAGTCCGCCTCGGCGAGCTGCAGGTGCGCCTGGCGGGCCGCCCGCTCGCTCTCCGTGGCGGCCACGAGCGGCCCCACGGAGAGCTCGGCGAGGGTGATCGCGCTGATCGACGGGATGTCGGGCAGCTCGGACGGATCCGCCACCCGCGCCAGCAGGATGAGCGTCGACGTGTCGAGGAGCCCCGGTTGCATCACCACTGCTGCTCCACGACCGCGTCGACGTCCGCCCGCAGCGCGCGGGGGTCGACCGCGGGCAGCGTGCGGCGGGCATCGATCAGCGCGGACAGGGCGCGCCCCGGCGCCGCCAGCGGAGAAAGCTCCGCCACGGCGGCGCCGTCGCGCGTGATGGTCAGGTGTTCGCCGCGAGCCACCCTGTCGAGGATGTCGCCGCCATGGTTGCGTAGATCTCTCACGCTGACAGTCTCCATGGTGGGAGTGTATCACCGGTGAGACAGGGTGGGATCTGTGGAAAAGTACCGGGTCGTGGCCGGCTGTGAGCGGATTCAGCCTTCCATCGTGAAGTCGGCTCCCAGCAGCTGGAGCTTCGTGATGAAGTTCTCGTAGCCGCGGCTGATGATGCCCACGTTGCTCACGGTCGAACGCCCCTCGGCGGTCAGCGCCGCGATGAGGTGGCTGAAGCCGCCGCGGAGGTCGGGGACCTCGATGTCGGCGCCCTTCAGGTCGACCGGACCCATGATGACCGCGGAGTGGTTGAAGTTCCGCTGGCCGAAACGGCACGGGTGGCCGCCGAGGCACTCCTTGTGCACCTGGATCTTCGCGCCCATGTCGATCAGCGCATCCACGAAGCCGAAGCGCTGCTCGTACACGGTCTCGTGGACGATGGAGACGCCCTCGGCCTTCGTCAGCGCGACCACCAGCGGCTGCTGCCAGTCGGTCATGAAGCCCGGGTGGACATCGGTCTCGATGACGACCGGCTTGAGCGGCCCGCCCGGGTGGAAGAACCGGATGCCGTCGTCCTCGATCTCGAAGGCGCCGCCGACCTTGCGGAAGACGTTGAGGAAGGTCAGCATCTCGGGCTGGCGGGCGCCGCCGACGAAGATGTCCCCGCCGGTCGCGAGCGCCGCGGCCGCCCAGCTTGCGGCCTCGTTGCGGTCGAACAGCGCGGTGTGGCTGTAGCCGACGAGCTTGTCGACGCCCTCGATGCGGATCACGCGATCGGTGTCGACCGAGATGCTCGCGCCCATCTTCTGCAGGACGTTGATGAGATCCATGATCTCGGGCTCGATCGCCGCGCCCTTGAGCTCGGTGATGCCATCGGCACGCACCGCGGTCAGCAGCACCTGCTCGGTCGCGCCGACGCTCGGGTACGGGAGCTCGAGCTTCGCGCCGTGCAGGCCGTTCGGGGCGGTCATGCGGATGCCGCTGGGCAGCTTGTCGACGACCGCGCCGAACTTGCGCAGCACCTCGAGGTGGTAGTCGATCGGGCGGTCGCCGATGCGGCAGCCGCCGAGGTCGGGGATGAACGCCTCACCCAGGCGGTGCAGGAGCGGGCCGCAGAACAGGATCGGGATGCGGCTGGAACCCGCGTGCGCGTCGATGTCGGCCATGTGCGCCGACTCGACCGCGCTCGGGTCGAGCAGGAGCTCGCCCTCCTCCGCGCCGTCCGTCACCTTGACGCCGTGCACCTCGAGCAGCCCGCGGACGACGCGGACGTCGGAGATGTCCGGGACGTTCCGCAGCACGCTGGGGCCTTCGCCGAGGATGGCCGCGACCATCGCCTTGGTGACGAAGTTCTTGGCGCCGCGGACCTCGATGCGGCCCCGCAGGGGGATGCCGCCGTTGATCGTGATGCGGTCGCCCTTGAGGCCGACGCGTGCTCCAGCTGCCTGGGCGTCCTGAAGGAGTGAGTTCAAAGTTTCACCGGGAGGGTCGTGGGCCGCCAGCTCGCGCGGCCCGATTCGTATTCGGAGATGAGCGCCTCGTCGCGCAGGGTCAGGGCGATGTCGTCCAACCCTTCGAGCAAACGCCAGCGAGTGTAGTCGTCGATGTCGAAAGACACCTGGACCTCACCGACGGTCGCAGTCTTGGCAACCAGATCCACCGTCGCGGCTATTCCCGGCCGGGCCTCGATCGCCTCCCAGAGGCGCTCGGCGTCCTCCTCGGTCACGATGCCCGTCAGAAGGCCCTGTTTGCCCGCGTTGCCGCGGAAGATGTCGGCGAAGCGGGGGCTCAGCACGACCCGGAATCCGAAGTCGCGGAGCGCCCACACGGCATGTTCGCGTGACGAACCCGTGCCGAAATCGGCGCCGGCGACGAGCACCGTCGCACCCTGGTACTCGGGCCGGTTGAGGATGAAGTCGGGGTCCTGCCGCCAGGCGTGGAAGAGGGCGTCCTCGAACCCGGTCTTGGTGACGCGCTTCAGGAACACCGCCGGGATGATCTGGTCGGTGTCGACGTTGGAGCGCCGGAACGGGACGGCGGTTCCGGTGACGGTCTCGAACTTCTCCATCAGGCGCCCACCTTCTCTCCGATGCGCGCATCCGTGCCGCCATCGCGCGGCGTGTCGTCGCCTTCGCGCTCCAGGTCCCAGGGACTCGAGAGGGTTCCGCGGATGGCGGTGGCCGCCGCGACCAACGGCGAGACGAGGTGGGTGCGGCCGCCCTTGCCCTGGCGGCCCTCGAAGTTGCGGTTCGAGGTGGATGCGCAGCGCTCCCCCGGCGCCAGCTGGTCGGGGTTCATGCCCAGGCACATCGAGCATCCCGCGAACCGCCATTCGGCGCCGAACTCCTCGACGATCTTGTCGATGCCCTCGGCCTCGGCCTCGATGCGCACGCGGGCGCTGCCGGGGACGACCATGACGCGCACGCCGTCGGCCTTCTTTCGGCCTTTGATGATCGAGGCGAAGGCCCGGAGGTCTTCGATGCGGCTGTTCGTGCACGAGCCCATGAAGACGGCGTCGACGGGGATGCGCTTCATCGGGGTGCCGGGCTGCAGGTCCATGTACTCCAGCGCGCGCTCGGCGGCGGCGCGGGCGTTCGGGTCCGCGATCGCGGCCGGGTCGGGGACCGCCTGGCTGAGCGAGACGCCCTGGCCGGGGTTGGTGCCCCAGGTGACGAACGGCTCGATGTCGGCGGCGTCGAGGTAGACCTCGGCGTCGAAGACGGCATCCTCATCGGTCTGCAGGGTCTTCCAGTAGGCGACCGCTTCGTCCCAGTCGGCGCCCTCGGGGGCGTGCGGACGGCCCTTCAGGTAGGCGAAGGTCGTCTCGTCGGGGGCGACCATGCCCGCGCGGGCTCCGGCCTCGATGGACATGTTGCAGATCGTCATCCGGCCCTCCATGGAGAGCGAGCGGATGGCGCTGCCGCGGTATTCGAGCACGTAGCCCTGACCGCCGCCGGTCCCGATCTTCGCGATGACGGCGAGGATGATGTCCTTCGCGGTCACGCCCGGTCGCAGCTCGCCCTCGACGGTGATCGCCATGGTCTTGAACTGCTTGAGGGGCAGCGTCTGCGTGGCGAGCACGTGCTCCACCTCGCTGGTGCCGATGCCGAACGCCATCGCACCGAAGGCCCCGTGCGTGGAGGTGTGCGAGTCGCCGCAGACGACGGTGATGCCGGGCATGGTGAGCCCGAGCTGGGGGCCCACGACGTGGACGATGCCCTGCTCGACGTCGCCCAGCGAGTGCAGGCGGATGCCGAACTCCTCGGCGTTCCGGCGGAGCGTCTCGATCTGCGTGCGGCTGGTGAGGTCGGCGATCGGCTTGTCGATGCCGATGGTCGGGGTGTTGTGGTCCTCGGTCGCGATGGTGAGGTCCGGCCGGCGGACCGGACGGCCCGCCATGCGGAGGCCGTCGAAGGCCTGCGGACTGGTGACTTCGTGCACCAGGTGCAGGTCGATGTAGATGAGGTCGGGCGAGCCGTCCTCGCCCTTCGCGACCAGGTGGTCGTTCCAGACCTTCTCGGCCAGCGTCAGCGGCCCCGAGGATGTGGGTCCCGAGTGTGTGGGGACTGTGGGGGTGCTCATGTCGTGCGAACTCCTTAGCGTGTGAACGGATCAGCCGTCGACGGACTCCGCGGCGAGGGTGGCCTGATGTCTAGGACTCGCCGCGGCGGCTAAGGAGGAGAAGACCCGCGTACACGAGAGACAGGTTATCACCGGCAGCGCCGGGCCTCCGGTCAGGACAGCTCCACGCGGACCCGCAGGTCGCCGAGCAGCATGTCGGCGCTCCCCCGGAGCCGGACCGGCTCACCGGGCTCGGCCCGGGCGCCGTCGACGACCACGCCGTTGGTCGAGTGGAGGTCGGTGACCGTGAGATCGTCGCCGTCCGGGGCGAGCGCGGCGTGGGTCTTCGACACCGTCGACGTCGGGTCGTCGAGCACGACGAGTTCGGCGTCGGGGGCGCCGGGAAGGGCGGCGTGCGACGGGTTGCGGCCGAGCAGCAGGGTGCGGCCCACCGGGACGGCGTGGCCGCCCGCGAGCACGAGGCGCCAGACCGGCCGCGGCTGCTGCGCCGGGGCCGCGGGGCCGGCACCGGGTGCGGCCGGGAGGCCGGGAGGCGGTGTGAACGCGGGAAGCGGGCGGCCGGGCGACGCGGACGGCCCGGTTCCGGGGGCGTCCGACGGGCGCGGCGGGATGAGTCCGGGCGGAGGCACGATGAACCCGCTGTCGTCCATACGGCCACTATACGGAGCGGCCTGCGGCCCGGCGGTCAGGCCCGGCGCGGGCGGCGGTACCGGAACGCGGCGAGCCGGGCGCGCAGCGGCCCCGCGGCCTTCGTCGCCTCGGACAGGGCGCGGTCCGTTGCACCCCAGGCCGTCTGGACGCGCTGCTCCGCGACGTCCGTGCCGTCGAAGACCGCCGCATCCACGTGCCGTGCCAGGTCGCGGAGGCCGCCGTCGGGTACGGGAAGGCTCTGCGCCGCGGACTGCTGCTCGAGCGAGGATGCCGCCTGCAGCCGGGTGGACCGCTCGGGGATGGTGAGCCCCAGCTCCGCGTAGCCGTCGGCGAGCTCGTCCCAGGCGCCGGCCGCCCGGCGGTCCGGCGGACCCGTCGTCTCGCGCCTCCGCCGTCGGCGGCGCTTCAGTGCGGCGATGACCAGCAGCGGCACGAAGTACGCGAGCAGCGGGATGCCGATGACCCCCAGCACGACCCAGACCCAGACGGGGATGCTGAATCCGGACGTCTTGTCCTTGGGGTCGTTGTCCTTCGTCTTGACCGGCGTGAGCAGGTCCTCGGCGCGCGGGTCGGCCGGCGGAGGCTGGCGCACCTGCGGCTGCGGCTCGAGCTTCGGCTTCGTCGTCTGGTTCTTCGGAGCGTCCGTCTTGGTCGGGGTCGGGAAGAACGGCACCCAGCCGACCCCGTCGAACGCCACTTCGTCCCACGCGGTGACGTCGTCGCCGGTGACCGTCGTGGTGCTGCCGGTGACCTTCGGCGCGAAGCCCATGACCACGCGGGTCGGATAGCCGAGACGGCGGGCCATGAGGGCGAAGGCGCTGGCGTACTGCTCCTGGTCGCCGACCATCGGCGACTTCGAGAGCAGGTCCGTCATGCGGTCCGCCCCTTCGCCGGCGCGGGACGGCACGGGGTCGGAGGCCCGCCCGTGGCTCAGGTACCCGAGCGATTTCAGCGACCGCTCGATGTTCCGCAGCTTCTGGATCGCGGTGTCGGCGGAGCCGGCGTACTCCTCCGCCTTCGCCGACACGACATCCGGGACGTTGGTGACCGGCGGCAGCGTCAGCTTCGCCGGCGGCACCTTCGCCAGGGCCCGGTCGTTGGGGATCTTCTGGGCGGTCGCGCCCACCGTGTAGCTGAGTCCGTCGCGCACGCCGCTGGTGACCGCGGCCGTGCCGGTCGCCGTGTTGACGCGCACGGTGGTGGTCGGGTCCTGGCCGGTGTGGGCGTCGAAGGTCAGCCGATCGGTGTACCCGAGGGTCGGCAGCCAGACGTCGGAGTAGCCCAGGACGTCGATGGAGGCGGTGGATGCGATGCCCGGCGTGAACAGCGGTGGCCGCGGGATGGTGCTGCCGAGCAGCTCGAACGCTCCGGACGCGTCCGTGTCGCTGCCGGGGGCGGCGACGGACCACACGATGCCGTCGTAGCTGTCCATGGTCGCCAGCCGGATCACCTGGCCCTGACGGAGTCCGGTCACCGTGAAGAGCTTCGTCTTCTGCAGGTCTTTGGTGTACTTGCGGAAGCCGGCGAGCGGACTCGGGTAGTCGAGCGGATCGAACGGCGGCGTGATCTCGTCGCGCACCACGAAGCGGGAGGCCGCCGGCGGGGCCAGCACTGCGCCCGCCAGAGCGCCGACGAGCACGGCGCCGAGCACGACGGCTGCGCCGCCCAGCAGCCGGCTGCGGCGGACGGCCGTGTCGGTCTCGACGCGATCCCGCGCGAACCGGCCGCGCCGCCAGGCGAGCCAGACGAGCGCCACGCCCGCGAAGAGGACCCCGCGCACCCCGGCGAAGAACGGATCCCTCGTGCCGAGCAGGATGGCCGCCAGCAGAAGCAACGCAGGACCGACGAGCAGGACGGCGGCGCGCCCGACCGGGGCGCGCCGAGAACCCCGGCGCGGCAGCCACCGCACGGCGAGCGAGACGGACACCAGGGCGACGAGCCACCCCGCGACGTATGGCACGACCGCCACGTACGGCGGCGCCTCGAGCGGCGCCTGCAGGGTCACCGCATCCGACCATCCGAAGACCGCGCCGAGCACGAGACCGGAGAGGCTGTCGAGGGACGGCAGCACGCCGAAGAGCGCCTGTCCCGGCAGCGCCAGCGGCGTCCCGAGAAGGAAGTAGGCGGCCAGCGCGATCACCGCGGTGAGCAACCAGGAGAGCCGCAGCAGCCGGCCGAGCAGCGCGACCCCTCCCCCGACGAGGATGCCGCCGACGGCCGCGGACGCGAACGCGTAGTGCCCGAAAGCGGGCTCGAACCCGGCGACGGCGATGAGGCTCAGCGCGACGAGCACGGCCACGTCGATCCACGTCGTGCGGGAGAGGCTGTCGAACACGGGCGCGGTCGGGGCAGCACGCGCCGCACGGCTCGCGCCAGCGGCTCCTGCGCCGGCGCGGCCCGCGCCGCCCTGGGTCGCCGCGGTCATCGGCCGGCTCGCTTCAGCAGGGTCGGCAGCTCCGGCAGCGTTGACACCGTGATGAGCATCGATCGCCCCAGACGCGTGAGCCGGGGTTCGGCGGCCTCGTCGACGCGGATCACGATGGTCTCCGTGTCGCCGCCCCAGAGGGCGGCCGCCGCCCGCAGCTCCGCCGCCTCCGCCTGCGAGCCGACCACCGTGACGGCCAGGCTGGGCGCCGCGATGCGCAGCGTCGCCTGCCGCAGGAACTCGCGCAGGCTCGGGTGCGCCCCATCGACCGGCTGGATGCGGCACGAGTCGTCGAGCAGCGCCGTCGGCGTCTCGACGCGCATCGTGCCGCCCTGCCACAGCGCGCGGATCTCGGTCTCCTCGCGGATGACCTGGCACCCGATCGACGCCATCACGGCCACGCCGAGCTCGAACTCGTCGTCACTCGCGAACCGCGACCGCTCCGCGTCGAACGCGAGCAGGAGCTGCGAGCGCCGGGTCTCCTGGTACTGCCGCACCATCAGCTGCCCGGTGCGCGCCGAGGTGCGCCAGTGCACGTTGCGGATGTCGTCGCCGGGCTCGTAGGTGCGGAGCGCGTGGAAGGCGAGGTCGCTGTCCGTGATCAGCTTGGTCGTCTGCCCCTCGAGGTCGCGGACGAGACCGCGGGCGGTGGCCGCGAGGCGCACCGTGCGGGGGTGCACGAACAGCTCGATCCGGTCGGTCCACTGGTTGGTGCGCCGGAGCAGGCCGAGAGCGTCGCCGCGGACCGACAGCGCGGGTCCGGCGAGGATGAGCGCACGGCGCGCGGTGGGGACGGCGAACAGCTCCTCGGTCTCGGCACCGGGCGCCAGCCGCGGGATGGTGAAGTCGGCCTGCCCCTCCCCGACGGGCAGCTCCATGCGGGTCGGCAAGACGGGGCGCGAGCCGCTGTTGGCGACGGTGAGACGTCCGAGCGCCCGGTCGCCCGCGACGACGCGGCGCGGGTTGAGCTCGATGCCCACCCGGTAGGTTGACCGGCCGAAGACGAACGCGACGGCGATCACGAGGGCGGCGACCAGGGTCGCCCCGATGTACGCGAACTCGGCCCAGCCGAGCCACGCGGCGAGGACCACCGAGACGACCGCGCCGCCGAGGACGATCCAGCCGAGCGTGCTCACGACCGCGACCACCGGGAGGACGCGCCGGCCGATCGCCCGGCCGGCGGGAGCCACCCGGTCGGAGACGCTCCGCGTCACGCGCGCGACGGCCGCGCCGACCTGATCGGCCGCGATGCGGGCCTGGTCCGACGCGGACGCGCGGCGGCGCCGGGCGCGTGCCGGGCTGTCGGTGGTCATCGTGGTCCTCTCGGCGGGAACGTTGAGATCTCGGCGGCGGCCGCTCAGGCGGCGCGGTACGCCGGGGGCGTGGCGGAGGCGACGGCGCGCTCGACGATGTCGGCGGCCGTCACGCCGGCGAACTCCGACTCCGGGTCGACGATCACGCGGTGCGCCAGCACCGGAAGCGCGAGGTCGCGGATGTCGTCCGGGGTGACGAACGTGCGGCCCGAGGAGATGGCCCAGGTCTTGGCCGCCCGGGCGAGCGCCAGCGCGCCGCGGATGCTCACGCCGAGCGCCGCATCCTTGTCGTCGCGGGTCGCGGTGACGATCTCGCTCAGGTAGCCCATGACGCTGGCGTCGGTGTGCACCTCGGACGCCAGCTGCGCCAGGGTGGACACGGAGTCCGCCGCGATGATCGGACGGACCGCCGACGCCCGCGACCGGTTCGACGAGTCGAGCAGCAGGTCGACGGTCGTGGCGTGGTCGGGGTATCCCAGCGAGGTCTTGATCAGGAAGCGGTCGAGCTGCGCCTCGGGAAGCGAGTAGGTGCCCGCCTGCTCCACCGGGTTCTGTGTTGCGATGACCACGAACGGCGCACCGACCGGGTGTCCGACGCCGTCGACCGTGACCACACCCTCCTCCATCACCTCGAGGAGCGCCGACTGCGTCTTGGGGCTCGCCCGGTTGATCTCGTCGGCGAGCACCACGGTCGCGAAGATGGGGCCGGGGTGGAACTCGAACCGGCCGGTCGACTGGTCGTAGATCGTGACGCCGGTGACGTCGGAGGGCAGCAGGTCCGGCGTGAACTGGATGCGCGACTGCGTGCCCTCGACGGTGTTGGCGAGCGCCTTCGCGAGCACGGTCTTGCCGGTGCCCGGCACGTCTTCCAGCAGCACGTGGCCGCCGGACAGCATCGCGGTGATCACCAGGCGGATGCTGTGCTCCTTGCCGAGGATCGCCTTGTCGACGTTCGCCACCAGCTGCGCGAACGCGCCGGCGAACCAGTCCGCCTGCTCCTGTGTCACTGCCACTGCTGCTTCTCCTTCTTCCGGCCGGTCATCCCGGCCCTCACTTCGACCAGTCCTGCACGCTGCTCTGAACGCCGTCCACCACGACGTACGCTCCCGGGTAGCCGCACCACGGCTCGATACTGCTGTTCGGATCGCCGTGGTAGTGGCCGTACCCGTTGCTGTCGGTCGAGATCGACCGCGTCGACAGCGTCCCTCCATTGCAGTGCACCTGCATCGACACCGTCCGGTTCTTCGGGAAGTCGTGGATGGTCACGTCGTACGTGTAGCTGTGGACCCATCCCGGCTTGAGGTCGCCCTTCGAGAGGTCGACCGACGGCGACGGGGGCGGCGGGTCCTTCACCTGGACGGTGTTGGACGTCACCGGCGTCCCCTTCTTCCCGCCCGGGTTCTCGGCGTAGACCTCGAACGAGTAGTTTCCCGCTCCCCTGTTGTTGGCGGTCGCGCTCGTACCGGTGGTGCTCTGCCAGCTGCCGCCGCTCAGCCGGTAGTAGTAGGTCGCCTTGCCGCCGCCTGTGCCGCTCGGGTCGGAAAGGGCGTTCCAGCTCATCGTGAGATCACTCGGGGCGTTGCCGCTGCTCCGGATGGTGGCTCCGCTGACCTTCGACGGGGTGCCGTACGGGGTGACCGGCGTGCTCCCCGCCGACTGCTCGCTCCACCCGTCGGCGTTCTGCGCACGGACCGTGAACGAATACGGCTTGCCGTTGGTGAGCCCGTCGATCGTCACATCCCCCGCCGAGGCGGTCGTCACTGAGTGGGTGCCGTCCGTGACCTGGTAGGCGGTGATGGGCTTGCCGTTGTCGGCCGGCGCCTTGATGGAGACCGTGACCTGGCCGTCACTCGCGCGCGGGTTCGACGGTGCGCTCGGCTTCGAGGGAACGTCGTGGATGGTCACCCGGAGCTGCCCGATGGCGGAGGCGGTGCGCTTCGGATCCTTGGTCGCGTCCTCCACGTGGTACAGCACGTTGACCGAGCCGATGGCGGCGCCGGACGACGCGCTGACGCTGATCGACGAGCCGGTGTGCGTCACCGTCACCCCGGAGGGCGCGCTCTGCGCGGTCGCGTCGGTGATGGTGAGCGGCTGCCCCGGGAACGGATTCACCCACTGCGCGTCGCTGGAGGCGCCGTCGAGGGTCGCCGTCTGGCCGCGCTTGACCTCCTCGGTCTGCGGCGGGTTCTTCTGGGTGGCGACCGGCCGGCTGGAACTGACCACCTGCACGTTCACCGTGCCGGTGATGGTGTGGGTGCCGGAGCTGACGGTGACGGCGATCGTCGCCGCCTCTCCCGCCTGCACGCCCAGCGGCGCGGAGAGCGTGAGCGTCGACCCGCTGAGCGATGACTGGATCCGGGGGTTCGACGACGTGCCGCCCGCGTAGGTCAGCTTGTTCAGGATGTCGGGGTTCGGATGGAAGCTCGACGCCCGCAGGTCGACCGACAGGGGCGCCTCGCCCGGCTCGATCTTCTCGCTGGGCGACGTGAACGTCGGCGCGACGTCCGACTGGTCCGGCTCGCCGACGGTGATGGGCAGCACGAGTGTGGTCACGCGGTCCGCGGTCTGACCGGCTTCGCGTCCGTCGTTCACCTTGAAGGTGATGGCGGCCGGTCCCCGGTATCCCTTCGCGGCGGTGAACGTCAGCGTCTGGTCGTCGCCGTACGACGGGCCGCCGGCACTGTTCGTCGCGCTGACGCCCGACGCCCCGGTGAGCTTGTAGCCGCGTCCGGAGGGCACGGTGAGGATGTCGGAGAGCTTCCAGCTCTTGGAGCCGTCGGCCTGGACGATCTGCTGCGGCAGCCCGTCTTTGAGGCGCGGCGGCGCCGTCGCGTCGCCCTTCGGCGGGACCACGATGAACGCGGTGCCCTTCAGACCGGTCACCGTGTCGGTCAGCGTGTAGGCGATCGCGAGCCGCTGCTCGCCCGGCTTGACCGAGACCGTGCCGTCCTGGGCCACCTCGGCCGCCGAGGCGTTCGGTCCCGCGACGTCGACCTTCAGGTCGTCCACGAGCCCGGAGGGGTTGGTCGCGCCGTCCAGCACGTTCACCTTCACGCTGCTCTTGTTCGCGACCTCGTCGGGCTCCAGCACGTGGTCGATCGCCGTCGGGGGAACGTCCTTGGCGTTCGGGGTGACGGTGGCCTGGATGAACGCACTCGCGACACCGCCCTGGCCGTTCGTGATCTGGTAACGGACGACGAACGAGCCCTCCTCCTTGGGCGCGGTGACGAGGACCACCTTGCCGTGGACGGAGGCCTTGAGCCCGTCGTCGACCTGCAGCAGCTTCTTCTGCAGCGCGATCGCGTAACCGTTCGGGTCGGAGTCGTTGTCGAGCACCGGGACGGAGATCGTCCGGCCGGGCTTCACCTGCACGGGGTCGTTCACGGCGATGGGAGGCCGCACCTGGCTGGGACGCGGGATGACCGCGATCGAGACGGTGCCGGTCGCGGTCTTCCCGTACGTGTCGGTGAGCTGGTAGGTGAAGGTGTCGGTCCCCGCCGAGTCCGGGTAGGCCTGGTAGGTGAACGACCGGCTGGTGGAGTCGGAGATGCGTCCCAGCGTCGGCTGGGTCGCGAGCCCGGACAGGGTCACGGAGTCGCCGTCCGGGTCGATGCCGTCGAGGGGGACCTCCACCGGCACGGAGGAGCCGGCGAAGGCGCGCACGGTGAGGGGCTGGGGCTGCGGCGCCCGGTCGGAGCCCTTGTCGGGTGCGCCGACCACGAAGGTGACCGTGGCCTGCGCCTTCTGCCCGTACTTGTCGGTGATGCCGTAGACGACGTTGTACTGCCCGGGCGCCGTCGGCGCCTGGTAACGGACGCTCTCACCGCTGACGAAGGCGGTCGCGCCCTGGCCCGCTCCGCTCGCGTCCCGCAGCTGCGCATCCAGGGTGAAGGGGGCGTTGTCGGGCGAGTAGTCGTTGTCGAGCACCGGGACCGTGGCCACGTCACCCGCCCGCACCGGCACCTGGTCGTCGACGGCGACGGGCGGCTGGTGCTGCACGAGCGGCGGGACGGGGACCACGGTGATGCCCGCTGTCGCCTCGTTGATGCCGTCCGAGACGACGTAGGTGAGCTGCACCTGCTGCGTGAGCACGGTCGGCGCCGTCACCTTGACGACCGCGTTGTCGAGCACCTCGACGTTGAGGTCCTGTGCGCCCGCGCCCACCGCGACGGAGCGGACGGCCAGCACCCGGCCGGACGGCGAAACGTCGTTGTCCAGGACGGCGACCGAAGTCGGCTCCCCCGGACGCACGTACGCCTTGTCGGTGACGGCGATCGGCGGCGCCTCGCTGGCGCCCTGGGCCGCGATGTCGACCCGGGCGAGACCCGTCGTGGTCCTCGGGCCGGCGCCCAGCGTGTACACGAGGTAGTACTCGCCCGGAGCGTTGCTCTTCACCGTGACGGTGCCCTTGGTCGCGTCCGCCGTCACCTGCGCCCCGGACCCGTCGAGGCTCGCGCCGACCAGGCTCAGCGGCTCCCCCGACGGCGACTGGTCGTTGTCGAGGGGATGCAGGACGACCGGCCGACCGGTGAACCCGTCGGCGAAGTCGGTGACCGCTACTGGGTCGAGGGTGCCCGCTGGTTTGACGGTCACGATGAGGCTGCCGGTCGTCGAGGCGCGGCCGTCCGAGACGGTGACCCGCACCTCCTTCGACCCGGCCTGCCCGGTCTTGCTCGTGAAGGTGACGTCGCCGTTCGGCTTGAAGCGCACGTCGTCCTCGGTCGTCGCCGTCGCGGCGACGAGGCTGAGGTCGTCGCCGTCGGGGTCGATCCAGTCGTTCAGGATGTTGTACTCGACCGACTGCCCGACCTCGGTCTGCGCCGTGCTCGACCGGGTGGATGCGGGAGCCGCGTTCTCCGCCGGCTGCTTGAGGGTCGCATCCACCTGGGCCGAGGCCGTGCCGCCGCGGCCGTCATCGATGGAGTAGCGGAACGAGATGGTGCCGCTCAGCCCCTCCTTCGGCGTGAACTGGAGGGCACGGCCGCCCTCGACGGTCTGCAGGACGCCCTGCGCCGCCGGGATCGCCGATACGTCGGAGATGGTCAGCACGTCGCCGTCCGGGTCGGTGTCGTTGGCGAGCACGTGCAGCACCGTCGAGCGCCCCGGGCGCACGCCGTACGCGTCGTTCACCGCGATCGGCGGCCGGTTCACGTCGCTGCGCTGCGCGAGAGTGTCGGCGAAGGACTGCACGACCGGCTTCTCCTCGCCGGTGTCGCCCTGCACGGTGGTGTCGTTCGGTTTCAGCTGCGCCCAGTTCTGCACCAGCCGCATGTTCGAGGAGACCACCCAGGCGTTGCCGTCGCGGAGGTTGTTGAGGGCGATGACGCCGTGGTTGACGCGGAACTCGAGGTCGTCGCCCTGCACCGGCTGATCGATGTCGATGCCGATCGGCTTCTTGCCGTCGCAGGCGTAGAGGTACCGTCCGGACCCGGACCAGGCGCCGTAGGAGCACTGCCCGAGCCGTACGGGAGCGGACACCGCGCTCTGACCGCCGCGGGAGGTCGCTCCGGCGGGAATGGCGGTCGCGGTGCCTCCGCCGAGCGGCACGCTCAGGAGGCCGTTGTCGGTCGCGACGAGCACGGCCGGCCCGTCGTCGCCCGGCTGCTGCAGCTTCAGCCCCTTGGCGGGCAGCGCCACGACCGTACCGTCGCCGCCGATCACCCGGTTGCGTTGCGTGTCGAGCACGACCGGCTTGTCGCCGACCGCGGTCAGCTGGAACGCGCCGGGAACCGGGAAGTCCCGGGTCGCCGGCTCCGCACCGGGCCGGTCGACCGAGATGAGGCGCTTGCCCTTCGGCGCGACGACGAACGTCTTCCCGGACTTGGACACCACCAGGCGCGCCCCACTGCCCGCCTTGGCGACCGGCTTGGTCTTGGCGCGGTCGAAGTCGAGGCGGCCGGACGCGTCGAGCACCCAGAGCGAGCCGTCCGGGGCCAGCACCGAGAACGTGTCGCCGCCGTAGCCGACCTGCGAGTCCTGCGGGATCTGGATGCGGCCGCCGAGCGACACGAACGCCGGGTCGATCCGGTCGACCGTGCCGTGCGGGAGATCGGTCAGGAAGTACGACGAGCCGTCCTGCAGCACATCCAGGTCGGAGCTCGCCCCGGTGACCGCCGCATCCAGCTCGTCGATCTGGTGGTTGAGCCGCCCGCCGAGGAGCTTCTCACCGTTGGTGACCCAGACGTCGCGCGTGTCGAGGTCGACCGCGTTGACCGGGAAGCCCTTGTGGAGCACCGCCACCGTCAGCGGGACGCCGACCACGACCGCGAGGGCGGTGGTCACGGCGAGCGTCTTCCGCTGTCGGAACCACGTGCTCAACGAAACCAAGACTCTGCTATCCCCCGGGCCGGACAAATCGCGTAAACGCTAACACGACCCCCTGACGCGTCCGGAATGGGGAGCACTCCCCATTCCCGCCGGGCCACGCGTCTGCGCGTCAGTCGTCCGCCCCACCATCCTCCGCCTCCGCGGGTTGGTCAACACCGGCGGAGGGATGCGGCGCGGAACCACCTTCGCCCGCGGGACGGTCGAGCAGCGGGAGGTCCTCGACACCGACCAGGCGCGTGGTGACGGCGTACTCGACCAGCCGCGCGCGCCGGTTCGTGGCGAGCTTGCCCCGGCCGCCGCGGAGCCCCGCCACACCCAGCTTGTCGAGCTTGTCGCACACGTTGTCGAGCTTGCGGTTGAAGGTGGTCATGCTCCAGCCCAGCCGCTCCGCCGCCTCGGCGGAGCTCGGGATGGTGCCGCGGCCCGGGACGGTCTGCGTCAGGACGCCCTCCGCGAGTGCCACGATGAGCTGCCGCTGGCTCGTGGTCAGCGTGACCGGGAGCACCGTGGTGGAGCCGCCGGAGGCATCCACCCGCACGGCGGTGTCGAACCAGTCCTCGTCGCTCGAGATGGTGAAGTCGTAGGTGGTGGCGCCGGCGCTGAACATGACGTGCATGGTCTGGAACACGATGGGCAGCTTCGCGCCCGGGGCGAGCCACGCCTGCATCGTCCCGGTCGCATCGGTCACCGTCGCGGTCAGCAGGGTTCCGACATTGCTGAGCCACCACATCCCGAAGTCGTGGCCGACCGTGAGGAAGCGGCGGTGCAGGTACGGGTTGTCGTCGATCGTGAGCTCGGCCTCGCGACCGATGCCGAACTTGGTGCCCGGATCGACCGCGTAGTGCTCGCCGCAGAACTCGATGGTGAGCGGCCGCGCCTCGGCCGTCACGTGGAGCACGCCTTCAGCGGCTGGGAGGTGCGCCCCGCCCGGACCGTCTGGATGTCGATGCAGACCGGGACACCGGGCGTCGCACCCGTCACGGTCACCGTCGGCTCGCCGACCACCGTCGGCCCGTTGGTCGTGCCCTCCTGCACCCAGGTGAACTGGTCGCTCTTCTTCGCGTCCTCCGTCTTCCAGACGAAGGTCGCACTGGCGCCGTCCGGCGAGCGCACGGCGGACACGAGCACGGGCGGCGGCACCACGGTGACCGCGATGCTGCTGTCGTCGCCGGCTCGCGGGCCGGAGGACGGCGACGAGGACGCGGGTGCCAGCACGTTCGCCAGCACGGCCGCGGCGATGCCGAGGACGATCACGGCTGCAGCCCCTGCGCCGATCCAGGCGAGGAGGCGACGCCGCGGGTCGCGGGCGGGCGCATCGTCCCGCGGGTCGGCCGGGGTCTCGTCCTCATCGGCCGGGGTGGATGCGGTCGCCGGCCGGGCGCGCAGGACGGTGTGCTCGGGGACACCGTGCGGCGCGGCGGATGGGACGTCCCTGGCCGGCGCATCCGGCGACACCGGCACGACACCGCGGACCCGGGTCGCCGCCGGTTCGGCGGGCGCGGGCGGCTCGGCGCGCTCCGGTTCCGGCGCCGCGATCCGCGGCGCCGCCGGCTGCGCCTGGATCGTCGCCACGGACCGCGCACGGGTCTCCTGCTCGTCGCCCGCGACCGGCGCGGGACGGGAGTCGCCGATCGTGAGGTTCGGCACGTCGATGCTGGTGGGGGCGAGCCCCAGCTCGAGCTCGATGCGCTGCAGGGCGCGGGCGAAGTCCACGGCGGTCTGGTAGCGGTCCTCGCGGCGCGTCGCCATTCCCCGTCGCAGCGTCGCCGTGAGCGACGACGGGACGTCGGCGCGGTCCAGCGGGGTGATCATCCCCCGCTCGATGCGACCCATCAGATCGAGGGTGCCGTTCGAGCGCCCGGGCACCTCGAACGGAGTCCGCCCGGCGAGCAGCGTGTGCACGGTCGCGGCGAGCGAGAAGATGTCGCTGCGCACATCCGGGTCGGGGTCGTCCGCGAACATCTCCGGCGGCGACCACGGCACGCTCAGCCCGACGCTGCGACTGCCCGACGTGGCGGTGTCGGACGGCGACCCGCGCAGCTCGGAGAGGGTCGTCGTGTGCACCGGCAGCTCCTCGAGGGCGGACGCGATCCCGAAGTCGGTCAGTGCCGGCCAGCCCAGCGAGGTGGTCAGGACGTTGGCGGGCTTGATGTCGCGGTGCAGGATGCCGGCAGCGTGCGCCGTCGCGACGGCGCTGGAGAGCCGGACGCCGGTCCGCAGCGCGTCCTCGACGCCGATCCGTTCGCGCTTCAGGCGGTCGGCGAGCGACGGCCCGGAGCAGTACTCCATGACGAGGTAGGGCCGGTCGTCGCCGGCGACCCCGGCGTGGAAGATCGTCACGATGTAGGGATGCGCGGATAGTCGCGCCATCACGTTGGCCTCGGCGACGAACCGCGCCCGGGCGGCCTCATCGACGCCGTCCGTCAGCAGCACCTTCACCGCGACGCTGCGCTTCGGCAGCTCCTGCTCGTACAGGAACACATCCGAGAAGCCGCCGGAACCCAGCAGACGGATGAAGTGGAAGCCGTCCAGCTCGGGCGGCTGCGACGCCATGCGCCTCATCCGGCGGCCTCGACCGTCAGCGTCGCGCCGCTCCCGAGGTCGATGACCGTGCCCAGCACCACGGTGGTCGGCTCGCCGCTGCGCAGCTTCTGCGGCGCGTTGCCGGGCAGCACGATCATGGTGCCGTTGCGCGAGTGCAGGTCGGTCACCACGACGCTGTCCCCCTCGACGGCCACCGCGACGTGGGAGCGGGAGATGTCGTCCTCGGCGCTGGTCAGGGTGACCGGGCGCGCACCGCGGAGCGACGGCACGGCGGTCGCGCTCGGCGCCCGCCCCACGACGACCGGGGTGGAGAGGGGCTCGCGGCGGCCGTCCGAGAGCAGCACCGCGAACGCCTGGCGCTCGGGGACGGCATCCGCCGCCTCGGGCGTCGATGCGTCGCCGGATGTCCCCGACCGTCGCGGAAGGTCGCCGCTCATCACGGTCAGGCCGTCATGGTCGCCCTCCAGCCGGTTCGCGGCGGGCGGGAAGGAGTCGGTGATGAAGCCGGGCAGGTCGATACGGCCCGGAGCGGCCTCCTCCTCGTCGGGACGCACGGCGGCGTCCTCGACGCTGCGCACCATCGTGGCGCCGAACAGGTGGTCGTAGCCGGTGCTCGCGTCGGAGGACTCGGGGGCCGACTCGGCGACGGGAGGCGCCTCGACCGCCGCCAGCGTCGCCTCCGCGAGCGTCGCCTCCGGTACCCGCGTCTGCAGGTCCGGCTCGGCCGCCACGGCCTCCACCGGGCCGGTGTCCCGCTCGCGCTTCGGCGGAGCGGCCACGGTCGCGTGGATGTCGTCGGCCGCCTCGGAGGCCGTCCACGTCACCCCACGGGCCATGACGACGCCCTCGGCGAGCGGCAGGCCCGCGTCGGCGCTGTCTCCGAGCGCGACGGCCGTCAGCCCGATGAGCTGCGTCTCCACCCACGACGACACCCCGGTCGCGCGGACCTCGCGCCGGCCGTCGCCGTCCGAGACGGTCGCGCTCGCCGTGCCCCGCACCGCGAGCAGCACGGTCGGCGTCGAGGTGTCGAGCAGGGCGAACGCGGGCGTGCGGCTCAGGCCGCCGGCGACGAGCGCATCCAGAGTCTCGGCGAAACCCGCCCGGACCGCGTCGATGAGCTCCCGCAGTCGCGCGCCGCTCGACTCGGCGACGAGCAGCGCCCGGCCCCCCGCCGCGACGACCGCCCACTCCCCTGCTGCCGCCTGCTGCACTTCGAACACGGACGAACTACTCCCTCGGCTGCGTGTCTTCGAGCTCGCGGCCGCTTCCGCCGTCCGCGCGGTCACGCGTGTCGACGGGGGCCGGAGCGTCCTCCCCGGTCACCGATTCAACCACGATGACGGTGATGTTGTCGTGGCCGCCCGCCTCGTTGGCCGCGTCGACGAGGGCCGCTGCCGGGTCCTCGGGCGCTTCGGCGAGGATCTCGGCGATGCGCCGGTCGCTCAGCTCGCGCGTCAGCCCGTCGGAGCACACCAGGAAGATCTGGCGGCCCTGCTCCGGGATGAGCGCGCTGTCCGTGTCCACGAAGTCCTCGGCCCCGAGCGCCCGCGTGATGACGTTGCGCTCGGGATGCACGGCCGCCTGCGCCTCGGAGATCAGCCCCGCATCCACCAGCTCCTGCACGGCCGAGTGGTCGACGGTCAGCTGCCGCAGCTCCCGCCCGTCCCAGGAGTAGACGCGCGAGTCGCCGACGTTCACGACCATCCACTGCTCGGCGGCCAGCTCGGGCACCCGGACGCGCACGATGCCGGTGAGCGTGGTGCCCGCGACCGCCGCGCCGGACTCGTCGGCGCCGGACAGGGCGCGGACGGCCGCGTTCGCCTCGTCGATCGCCCGCACGACCTCGTCGGGCGTCGGCCGGGAGCCGGGCTGCAGGGTGCGGGCCAGGCTCTCGACCGCCGTGCGGCTCGCGAGGTCGCCGCGCGCGTGGCCGCCCATCCCGTCCGCCACGACGAACACCGGGTCCTGCGCCAGAGCGCTGTCCTCGTTGACGTGCCGGACCGCACCCGTGTCGCTGCGGACGCTCACGCCGACGAGAGAGCTCATGTGCGGGGGTCCTCCTGGGTGCCGTCGACGGCCGCGTTCTCGGTGTCGTCCTCTTCGGTGTCGTCGCCGTGGATGGCCGCGGCGACGGTGGTGCCGCTCATCCGCAGCTTCACCAGACTTGCAATCGTAGCGACAACCATCGCACCGACGATGACCGCGAGGGACGTCCAGGTGCTGATGTCGGGCGCCCATTCGATGTGCTCGCCGTTGTTGATGAACGGCAGCTCGTTCTCGTGCATCGCATGGAACACGAGCTTCACGCCGATGAAGGCGAGGATGAACGCGATCCCGTACTTCAGGTACACCAGCTTGTCGAGCAGGTGGCCGAGCAGGAAGTACAGCTGACGGAGGCCCATCAGGGCGAAGACGTTGGCGGTGAAGACGATGAACGGGCTCTGGGTGATGCCGAAGATCGCGGGGATGGAGTCCAGCGCGAACAGGAGGTCGGTCGTCCCGAGAGCCAGGAACACGATGATCAGCGGCGTGAACATCCGCCGCCCGGAGACCGTCGTCCGGAGCTTGTTGCCCTCGTACTGCGTCGACACCTTCAGGTGACGGCGGGCGAACTTGATGAACCAGGAGTCCTCGGCGCCCTCGTCGTCGTGCTTGCTGAAGGCCTGGTTGAACGCCGTCCACAGCAGGAAGGCGCCGAAGATGTAGAAGATCCAGCTGAAGCTCGCGATCAGGCCCGCGCCGAGGACGATGAAGACGCCGCGGAAGATCAGCGCGAGGATGATGCCCACCATGAGCACCTCCTGCTGGTACTTCCTGGGCACCTTGAACCTCGCCATGATGATGACGAAGACGAACAGGTTGTCGATGCTCAGGCTGTACTCGGTCAGCCAGCCCGCGAGGAACTGGCCAGCGTGCTCCGCATCCCCGATCACGAGCATGAGCAGGGCGAAGATCAGCGCGAGGGCGACGTAGAACGACACCCAGAGAGTGGACTCGCGCGGGCTCGGGATGTGCGGCCGCTTGTACACGTAGAGCAGGTCGAACGCCAGGATCAGCAGCAGGACGATGAACGACGTGATCTCGAACCAGGCGGGCAGGGCCAGATGCATGGAAACCTCTCGAAGGGCGCGGGCTACGGCCGAAAGTCTCTCCCGCACCGTACGGTGCCGCTGCGCCCGGGTCCGCCGTCGTGACGGGCCGTGATGACGTGCACAGCGCCGGCCGTCGCTCCGCGTCGCCGCGGGCGGGGCCGTCCGGGATACTCCCCTTCGCTGGAGCAAGCCTAGCGGGACGGGCGGCCCGGCGTAGTGTTCGGCTCGAAGATCGGGAGGAGCAGCGTGGAGCGGGAGTCGTTCGACAGCTCGGTGATCGCGTCCGCCGGATACGACCCGGCGCTGCGGACGCTGGAGGTGCAGTTCGTCTCCGGCGAGGTCTACCGGTACTTCCTCGTGCCGGCGAGGGTCTGGCGCGACCTCCGGTCGGCGGAGTCGGCCGGTGCGTACTTCAACGCCGAGGTGCGCGACCACTACCCGGAGGAGTGGATGCCGGGTGCGGCCACCCGGTGATGTGGGCGCCGCCCGCGACCGGCGGGTAGGCTCGGGGATGCGGATACGGCGGGAGAGCGCCGGGAGGGACCGGTCCTCGCACCCGTATCGGTGTGTGAATGACAGAGGGGACCGCGCATGACGCGATCGACCGAGACCGTCGACGTGGTGCGACGCAACAACGTGCGGGAGTACGGGAACCCGGCCGGACGTCCGATCGTGTTCGCGCACGGATTCGGCTGCAGCCAGGAGGTCTGGCACGCAGTCATCCCGTACTTCTCGGACGACTACCGCGTGATCGTGTTCGACCATGTCGGCGCCGGACACTCCGATCTCGCTGCCTACGACCGCGCCAAGTACGACTCGCTGCACGGGTACGCGGACGACCTGCTCGAGATCGTCGAAGCTTTCGACCTCGACGACGTCGTGCTGGTCGCGCACTCCGTGAGCGCGATGATCGGCGTGCTCGCCGCCAACCGCTCCCCCGAGCGCTTCGGCCGGCTCATCCTCGTGGGCCCGTCGCCCCGGTACACCGACGACGACGGCTACGTCGGCGGCTTCACCCGTCCCGACATCGACGGGCTGCTCGACGCCCTCGATGTCAACTACCTGGGCTGGTCGGAGACGATCGCACCGATCATCGCCGGCAACGTCGACCGGCCGGAGGTGGGGGCGGAGCTCACCGCCAGCTTCTGCCGCACCGACCCGGTCATCGCCGGGCACTTCGCCCGGGTGACGTTCCTCTCCGACAACCGCGCCGACCTCGCCGCCGTCAGCGTGCCGACCGTCGTGCTGCAGTGCTCCGACGACGCGATCGCGCCGGAGGCCGTCGGGCGGTACGTGCACGACGCCATCCCCGGCAGCGAGTTCGTGCAGCTCAGCGCGAGCGGGCACTGCCCCAATCTGTCCGACCCCGAGGAGCTCGCCCACGCGATCCGGAGCCGCCTTCGATGACCGACCCGACCGCGACCTCCGTGCCGCCGGTCTCGCCGGACGAGCTGTACGACCGGGCCCCCTGCGGGCTGCTGACCCTCACCGAGGCGGGCCGCATCGTGCGGGTGAACGCCACGTTCTCGGCCTGGACCGGCATCACGCCGGAGCAGCTGACCGGCACCCCGCTGAGCGACCTGCTCGAACCGGGTGCGCGGATCTTCTACGAGACGCGCTTCGTGCCGATCCTGCACCTCGAGGGCGAGGTGCGCGAGGTGGCGCTCGCCTTCCGCACGACGCGGGATGCGGCGCTGCCCGTCCTCGTCAACGCCGCGGTCGACCGCGGCGGTGCGACGCCGCTGGTCCACGTCGCCGTGTTCGATGCCAGCCGCCGGCAGGACTACGAGCGCCAGCTGCTGACGGCCCGGCGGATCGCCGAGAGCTCGGAGGCGCGCACGCGCGTGCTGCAGAACGCCACGACGGCGTTCGGCGAGAGCGAGACCGTGGAGCGGCTGGCGCAGGCGCTGGCGGAGAGCGCCCGGGAGGCACTCGGAGCCGCTGCCGCCGCCGTCTTCCTCGACGACCACCATCCCCGGGTCGCCGGAGGGACGGTCCCGCTCGACCCCGACCTGCTGCCCGGCGGCGTGCCGCCCGAGGCCCTGGCCGCCGACGGCATCCTCACCTGGACGGTGCGCGACGGCCAGCAGCATCCCGACGCCGCCTCCGCGTTGCGGGCGGCCCGTCTGGACACGATCCTCACCGTTCCGCTGCTCCAGGCCGGCACGCCGATCGGGACGCTGGCCTGCTACTTCTCGCGCCCTCCGGAGCTCGACGACCACGCCACCGACCTGCTCCGGTCGCTGTGCCGCCAGGCGGCGCAGACCGTGGCCCGGCTCCGGCTGCAGGCGCAGCTCGCCGCCATCGCCCTGCACGACCCGCTCACCGGGCTCGCCAACCGGGTGCTGCTGCGGACACACATCGCGGCCAGCGTCACGGCGGCGATCGAACGTCAGGAGCCGCTCGCGCTCATCTTCGTCGACCTGGACGACTTCAAAGCGGTCAACGACGACCTCGACCACACCGCGGGTGACACGGTCCTCAAACTGATCGCCGCGCGTCTCAGCAGCGCGGTCCGCGGCGACGACCTGGTCTGCCGGTACGGCGGCGACGAGTTCATCATCGTGTGCCGCGACACCGACCACGAGCGTGCCGCAGCCATCGCGGAGCGCATCCGGGTCGCCATCAAGCAGCCCCTCCACGACGACGGCTGGACGCGCACCATCACCGCGAGCGTCGGAGTGACGGTGCACACGCCCGGGCACTCGCGCGTGCTCGACGGCCCGGAACTGCTCCGCGTCGCGGATAAGGCGATGTACCGGTCGAAGGACCGCGGGAAGGACCAGGTCAGCGTCATCGCGCTGTGAGAGGGCCCGGGCCGGCGCCACCGCTCGAGCGGGAAAAGGCGCTCCCCTGAAAATGAAGAGAAGCGGCTGCTCAAGGCCGCGAGGAAACTCTCGCTCAGAGCTCCCGAATGTGTAACAACGAGCGGATGTTGAGTTGGCGTCGTAGCGACGCATCTTCGAGCCCATCCACGACGACAGAGCCACCGACCCATGTCGCTCCGGACATCTCCACCAGACGCTTGCACGCCCTCGCTTGTGCGCCTGTGGCGATCCAGTCGTCGACGAAAAGCACTCGATCGCCTGACTGCATCCGTGACCGACGGACACCCAACTCGAGGTGACGGTCCCGATAGTCGGGTGCAGTCGAAGTTCTCCACCACGCATCACTATCCGCCGAGGGAGATGGGTTCTTTCGAACCTCTGCGAATCCGACGCCGAGACTGTTCGCCGTCAGGACACCGAGCAGGCTACCTCGCGATTGCGTTCCCATCACGAGATTAGGCTCCTCGGTCTCGAAGAGGCCGCCTAAGGCGCCACCGAGGTCACCGAGAATCGACGCATCGCGCCACCAGCCGGTCACATCCGCTCTGTAGTCGGGATCGGTTCGATCTCCAAGCCACCGAAAAGTCGCTATCAACCGGGGACGAAGGTCTGACACCAGCGAATCATCGCATATGCATCGGGTGGCCCAAACGAGAAGGCGGGGGATGAAGTCGAATGTCGCCGAATCGCTGCCACGAACCCGCTTTGCGACACCAGCGAGCGTCAAAGAAAAAAGCCCGCTTCCCTGTGTTTTCAAGGGAAGCGGGCTGTTGGTGACCCCAGCGGGATTTGAACCCGCGTTACCGCCGTGAGAGGGCGACGTCCTAGGCCGCTAGACGATGGGGCCGTCTGGCAACTAGAAGATCATGCCACAGATGGCGGGTGCGTGCCAAAACGGGACGGGCGTCCCGGGCGCGTCGCGAGGGGCTCCCCTGCCCTGCGTGCCGCCCGGTCACGCCAGGACGCGCAGCGCCCCGGGCACGACCGTCACCTCGATGGGCAACGGGCCGATGCGCTCGCCGTCGGCGTAGGCGATCACGTCCGCCGCCTCGATGCGGACGCTGGTCACCGGCAGGATGGTCACCTCCGGCAGGTCGGTGTGCTCGCCGCGGAACACCTTCGGGAACATCCGCAGGAACCGCAGCCGCGACATCCGCTCGACGATGAACAGGTCGAGGCGGCCGTCGGCGAGGTCCGCGTCCGGCACGATGCGCATCCCGCCGCCCAGTGAGCGGTTATTGGCGACGGAGACCAGCATCGCGCGCACCTCGATGGTCCGGCCGTCGGCGTGGATGCGGTAGGCGCGCGCCTTCAGCGTGGCGAGCTCGCGCAGCAGTGCGACGACGTAGCGGCTCCGGCCGCGCGGACGCGTCATCAGGTTGGCGCGCTCGTTCACGGTCGCGTCGAAACCGGCGGAGACGACGCACCCGAACCAGGTCGTCAGCTCGCCGTGGCGGATGGTGCCCGCGTCGATGACCCGCGGCTCCCCCTCCAAAGCGGCCAGGAGCCGGTCGATCGCGGCCTCCGTGTCGTCGACGGGGATGCCGAGGCCGTCGGCGAGGTCGTTCCCGGTTCCGCTCGGGACGATGCCCAGCGGCATGCCGGTCTGGGCGACCAGGTCGATCCCGAGGTTGGCCATGCCGTCGCCGCCGACCACGACCAGCGCGTCGGCGCCCTCACGCAGGACCGCGGCGGTCTCGCGGCGCAGGAGCTCGATGTTGGCCTCGTCCATCGCAACGACGCGGTGGCCCGCCGCGCGCAGGCGCTCCACCACGCGCGGGCCGACGTCCCGTCGATGGCCGAAGGAGGCCATCCGGTTGACCGCGACGACGACGGCCCGCGAAGTTGCAGTCACAGTGCACGATGATGGCACATGCGCGCTCGCGGGCCGCGACGGCGCGGCCGCCCGGCGGTTCGGCCGCTCGGCGGTTCGGCTACTCGGCGGTTCGGCTGCCCGGCGGTTCGGCTGCCCGGCGGTTCGGCTACTCAGAGGCGCAGCCGGCGGAGCAGTTGCGCGTTGAGCGCCACCACGATGGTGGAGAGCGACATGAGCACCGCACCGAATGCGGGCGACACGACGATGCCCGCGCCGATGGCGACGCCGGCCGCCAGTGGCAGCGCGATCACGTTGTACCCGGTGGCCCAGCCGAGGTTCTGCAGCATCTTGCGGTAGGTGGCGCGGGAGAGCGTGATGACCGCGGCGACACCTCTCGGGTCGCTCGACGCCAGGACGACCCCCGCCGACTCGATGGCGACGTCGGTGCCCGCGCCGATGGCGATGCCGACGTCCGCCTGCGCGAGCGCCGGGGCGTCGTTGACGCCGTCGCCCACCATGGCGACGCGCGACCCGTCCGCCTGCAGCCGCGCGACGGTGCCGGACTTGTCACCCGGCAGCACCTCGGCGAAGACCTCGTCGATTCCGAGCTGGGCGGCGACGGCCGTCGCCACCGCGCGCGAGTCGCCGGTCAGCATGGCCACGCGGACGCCGCGCTCGCGCAGCGAGCGGACGGCCTCCTGCGACTCCGGACGGACGACGTCGGCCAGGGCGATCACGCCGAGGACGCGGTCCGCTGCGAGCACGTAGACGACGGTCTGACCGGCGGCCCCCGCTCTGTCCGCCGCCTCGGCGACGACGCCGGAGACCTCGAGCCCGCGCTCGGCGAGCAGCCGGGGCGCTCCGACGGTGACGGTGCCCTCCGCGCCGACGACCGCCGAGGCGCCACGTCCGCCGAGCGCCTCGAAGTCGGACACCGGAACAACGGAGAGACCGCGGCTGCGCGCCTCGCGCACGATGGCCGCGCCGATCGGGTGCTCCGCCGGCGCCTCGACGGACGCGGCGAGCGCCAGGAGCCGGTCGTCGTCGCCGTCGGCGGCGGACACCGCGACGACGCCCTGCCTGCCCTCGGTGAGGGTGCCGGTCTTGTCGAACAGGACGACGTCGATGCGCCGCGCGTCCTCCATCGCATGCCGGTCCCGGATCAGCAGGCCCTTGCGGGCGCCGAGCGCGGTCGAGATCTGGGCGACCAGCGGGATCGCGAGTCCGAGGGCGTGCGGGCAGGCGATGATCAGCACCGTGACCACCCGCTCCAGGATGAACGCTGGATCGCCGGGGCGGATGATCGTCCAGGCGATCAGGGTGACCACCGCGACGGCGAGCGCCACGTAGAAGAGCCACGCCGCCGCGCGGTCGGCGAGCACCTGCGCGCCCGACTTGCTGGCCTGCGCGTCGGCGACGAGCTTCATGATGCCGGCGAGGGCGGTGTCACCGCCCGTGCGCCCCACCCGGACCACGAGGGATCCGCTGCCGGAGATGCTTCCGGCCACCACCTGCTCCCCCGGACCCCGGGTCACGGGCTTCGACTCGCCGGTCAGCAGCGACTCGTCGATGTCGCTGCGGCCGTCCACGATCTCGCCGTCGGCGGGCACGGCGGCGCCCGGACGGACCCGCACCAGGTCGCCGACGCGGAGGTCGCCGACCGGGACGGTCTCGGGCTCCGCGTGCGGATCGGGAACGCGCTCGGCGGTGTCCGGCAGCAGCTTCGCGAGCTCGCCCAGCGCATCCTGAGCGCCCATCACCGCGGACATCTCGATCCAGTGGCCCAGCAGCATGATCAGGATGAGGGTGGCCAGCTCCCACCAGAAGTCCATCCCGGGGAGGCCGAGGGTCACCGCGACGCTGTAGCCGAAGGCGACGACGATGGCGAGGGAGATGAGCGTCATCATGCCCGGCTGCTTCGCCCGGAGCTCGTCCACCGCCCCGCGGAGGAAGACCAGACCGCCGTAGAAGAAGATCACGACGCCGAAGACGGCGGGAATGTACTGGCTGCCCGGGAAGCGGGGGCCCGAGAGGCCGAGGATCTCCTGCAGGCCCTGCGAGAAGACGAGGGTCGGGATGGTCAGGACGAGCGTCAGCCAGAACTTGCGCCGGAAGATGGCCGGGTCGTGGCCGGCGTGCCCGGAGTGGTCGTGGCCGCCGTGGCCCGCATGGTCGTGGTGACCCGCGTGGTCGTGAGCGCCGTGACCCTCGTGTCCGGTGTGCTCGGCGTGCTCATGACCCGCGTGAGCCGAATGATCGTGACCGGCGTGCGCCGACTGGTCGTGCTCCGCGTGGTCGACGGCGGTGTGCTCGTTCATGTCGTCCATATCGCCTCCAACAGTACCCCCCAGGGGTATATTCCTCAACCGCCCTGCGCTTGCGTGCGCATCCCATCCGGTATTTCCTAAGAGCCATGAGACTCACGAAGTTCGAACACGCCGGTCTGCTCCTCGAACAGGACGGCCGCAAGCTGTTCATCGACCCCGGAAGCTTCACCTCTCCGCTGACGGACACCGCGAACGCGGTCGCCATCGTCATCACCCACGAGCACCCGGACCACTGGACCCCCGAGCAGCTGAACCGCGTCCTCGAGCTCTCCCCCGACGCCACGATCTACGCGCCGGAGGGCGTCGCGGCAGCCGCCACGGACTTCGAGATCACCGTCGTCCACCCGGGCGACACCGTCGAGGCGGAGCCCTTCACGCTGCGCTTCTTCGGCGGACGTCACGCCGTCATCCACGAGAGCATCCCCGTCGTCGACAACGTCGGCGTGCTGGTCGACGACACCCTCTACTACGCGGGCGACTCGTTCTTCGTGCCGGAGGGGGTCGAGGTCGACGTGCTCGCCGCACCGGCCGGCGCACCGTGGATGAAGATCGCGGAGACGATGGACTACGTGCTCGCGGTGAAGCCCAAGCGGAGCTTCCCCATCCACGAGATGGTGCTCTCGCGGGCCGGCAAGGACATGGCGAACGGTCGTCTGCAGTGGGCGACCGAGCAGAACGGCGGCACCTTCTACGCGTTGGAGCCCGGCGACTCCCTCGACCTGTGAGCCCGGCGCGACCGTGAGCTCCCCCCGCGAGCAGGACCGGCCGGCGGTCGTCTGGTTCCGCGACGACCTGCGCATCGCCGACAACCCGGCGCTCCACGCCGCCGCGGAATCCGGGCGTCCGGTGATCTGCGTCTTCGTCTGGGACGAGGAGACGCCCGACCTGCGCTCGCCCGGCGCGGCGAGCCGCTGGTGGCTGCACCACAGCCTCGCGGCCCTCGCCGAGTCGCTGCAGGGCATCGGCGCCTCCCTCACGCTCCTCCGCGGTGCGTCCGAGTCGACGATGGCGCACCTGCTGACGGAGACGGACGCCGCGGCGGTGTTCTGGAACCGGCGCTACGGCGGGGTCGAGCGCCGCATCGACGAAGCGGTGAAGACCGCCGCGCGCGACGCAGGTCTCGAGGCGACCAGCTTCGGCGCGAACCTGCTGTTCGAGCCGTGGACGATCCGCACCGGCCAGGGCACCGCGTTCTCGGTGTACACGCCCTTCTGGCGCGCCTGCCTGGCGGCCCCCTCCCCGCGCAAGCCCGGCCCGGCGCCGCGCTCTCTGCGGGCCGGCAGCCTGCCATCGGGCTTCGGTACGGTGGAACTGGACGACCTCGGACTGCTGCCCACCCACCCAGACTGGGCGGGCGGCCTCCGCGAGGCGTGGATCCCGGGCGAGAAGGCCGCGCACGACCAGTTGCGGAGCTTCCTCGCCGACGACCTGGCCGCATACAAGAAGGAGCGCGACGTGCCCGGCGTGGACGGGACCTCCCGTCTTTCGCCGCGTCTGCGCTGGGGCGAGCTGAGCCCGCACCAGGTCTGGCACGCGACGAACGAACGGCGCGACCACTCGACCGCCGAGGGCGCGTCGACCTTCCAGGCCGAACTGGGCTGGCGCGAGTTCGCCTATCACACGCTCTTCGAGCATCCCGATATCGCGACCGTGAACATCCATCGTGAGTACGACTCCTTCCCGTGGCCCCGGCTGCATCCGTCCGCACTGCGGGCCTGGCAGAAGGGTCGCACCGGCGTGCCCCTGGTGGATGCCGGAATGCGGGAACTGTGGACAACCGGCGTCATGCACAACCGGGTGCGCATGGTGACGGCGTCGTTCCTCATCAAGAACCTGCTCATCGACTGGCGGCACGGCGAGCAGTGGTTCTGGGACACGCTGGTGGACGCCGACCCCGCGAACAACCCGTTCAACTGGCAGTGGGTCGCGGGGAGCGGCGCGGACGCCGCACCCTACTTCCGGGTGTTCAACCCGGAGCTGCAGCGCGAGAAGTTCGACGGGCGGGGCGACTACGTGCGCCGCTGGGTGCCGGAGTGGGACACCGGAGAGTATCCGGAGCCGATCGTCGACCTCAAGGAGACACGGCAGGCGGCGCTCGCCGCATACGACGCGGTCAAGCGCTCACGCTGAACGGGACGGGCTCAGCGCCCGTGCTCGGCCAGGATCTGGTCCACGTCGATCTGCCGCAGCAGGGCGTCCCAGTCGATCGAGCGCGCCTCCTCGGCGAGCTCCTCCTCGGCGAGCACCCGGCCGCTGCGCTCCACGACGATGCCCTCGGGCAGCATCCGGTTCAGCTCGGCCAGGATGGCGTCGTCGACGGCCTCCGTGTCGAAGTCGGCCCCGACCCGGGCGAGGTAGTCGCCGGAGACGGTGTAGGAGACGATCCCGGTTTCGATGCGGCTCATGCTCCGCATGTTAGCCCGTCCGGAGCCCGGCAGGTCAGATCCCACGGTCGGTGCGCGCGTACAGTGCCCGGCATGACCGATCGACCGGACGACACCGCAGTGCCCCGCGACGCCGACGACCTCGCCGACGCCGTGAGCCACCTGGGCAACACCGACACGGACCGGCTGGAGGCCGTGGCCGAGCACAACGAGTCGCTCGAGGAGCGCCTCCCGGACGACGCGGACCTGCCGCGCACGCACCCCCCGGCGGCCCCCTCCCCGGAACAGGGGTAGCCCCTCTCCCCTGTCCCCGGCTGGGGACTGGGGCGCGCGCTCTCCGCTCTGTACGGTTGCCGGGTGGGTGGACGGTGGATGCGCGAGCGCGAGGTCGGCACGCTGCTGACGCGCCTGCCCGAGGGGTGGAGCGCATTCCGCTCCGCGGCCGCCGCATCCGGCGCCCCCGCTACGGACCCCGACCACCTCGTCGTCGGTCCGGGCGGCGTGTTCGTGGTTCGGACGAGACGGCACCACCGGGCGCGCCTGACCGTCGACGACCGCTCGCTGGTGGCCGACGGCGTCAGGCAGCCGTCCCTGCGCGATGTCGAGCTGCAGGCCTCCCGTGTTCGCGGCCTCCTCTTCCGGGCCGGAGTGGAGACGCCTGTGCTGCCGGTGACCGTCGTGGTCGGCGCGCGCGAGCTGCGGATGCGCGCGATGCCCGCCCGGGCGGCCGTCCTCCGGTCGGAGAATCTGCTGCGCTGGCTGACGCACCGGCCGGCGTGCGTGGATACGGCGACGGTCGCGCGAGCCGTGGCGTTGTTCGCGGACCCGGCGAGCTGGCAGCCGCTGACGAAGCGCGACGATGAGCGCGTGTTCCCGCTCAGGCCGGTTCGGCGCTGGTCCGCATCGTCAGTGTGAGGGCGCCCTCCGCCTCCACGAGTTCGAGCGTCACCGTCACCGCGGCGAGCTCGGACAGGGAGTGCAGGTGCGTGCCGCCGCACGGGATCTCGATCACGCCGTCGGGCAGCTCGGCGCGCCAGCGCCGGCGCTCGCCCAGGCCGTGACCGTCGCCGTCGCGGGCGATCCCGACCGGCGCGCCGGTCGCCACCCACTCCGCGAGCAGGCCGTCGATCGTGGCCGAGAGCTCGTCGAGCCGGGCGGGCAGCTCCGCCGCGGCGAACCCCTTCTTGCGCAGGCTCTTCCCGATCCGGTACTCGTCGGTCGAGCCGTCCGGCAGGATGCGGGAGCTGGTGATCGCGAGCTGGTCGAAGTCGGGCCGGCCGCGACCATCCACCTTCACCTCCTTGGTCCAGAGGGGGCTGAGCGCCTCGTTGAGCGCCAGGGAGGCGAGGTGGCAGGCGGTGTGCCCAGTGGACAGGGCCCGGCGGTGCTCGGCGTCGGCGGAGACGGCGACGGTCGCGCCCTCCTCGAGCCCGGTCGCATCCTCGACGAGGTGGCAGACGACGAACGCCCAGCCCTCGGTTCCGGTGCGCACGGGCGCGTCGCCGACGAAGAGCGAGCCGCCGTCGGTGGCGCCGACCACCGCATCCACGATCGGGTAGGTGCGGTCGCCCAGGACGAGCTCCCCGGTGTCGGCCGGCTGATCCGGCCAGACCGGGTCGACGGGATGGAACGCGGTGCGGTCGAGCAGCACGGCCGTCCGCCCGTCGGGGAGGGGCTCCAGATGCACGACCGTCCCGGTCGCGGTGAGGTCGCCGTCCGGGTAGGTGACGACGGTGTCGGTGCTGGGGAGGCTCATCCCTCCAGCCTAGGGTCCGGCGGCCGGTGGCGACGCGACGGCCGGATACGGCAGCATGACGGTATGGCGAACACCGGCGACCAGCCCTGGCAGCGCGTTCCGATCGACCCGCAGAGCGTCGACGCCCCGCTCTCGCGCGCGGCGGTCTTCCTGATCGTGACGGTCGAGGACACCGCCGAGGCGCTCGCCACGGCGAAAGGGGTCCTCGGCGGGATCACCGACCAGGTGAAGACCGTCGGCTTCCGCGACCTCGGCGCCCGGCTGTCATGCAACGTGGGCATCGGCGCGGACTTCTGGACGCGGCTCACCGACACCGTCCCTCCGCGGGAGCTGCACCCCTTCCGCGAGATCGCCGGGCCGGTGCACACCGCCGTCTCGACGCCGGGCGACCTCCTGTTCCACATCCGCGCCGAGCGCGGGGACTTCACCTTCGAGCTCGAGCGCCAGCTCCTGAACGCCCTCGGCGATGCCGTGCAGGTGGTGGACGAGGTGGTCGGCTTCCGCTACTTCGACGCGCGCGACCTGCTCGGCTTCGTCGACGGCACCGCCAACCCGGCAGGCGGCGACATGGCCGCGGCGACCTGCGTCGGCGACGAGGACCCGGAGCACGCCGGCGGCAGCTACGTCGTCGTGCAGAAGTACCTGCACGACCTGTCGAGCTGGAACCGCCTGCCCGTGCCGTCGCAGGAGGGCGTGATCGGCCGCACGAAGGTCGAGAACATCGAGCTGCCGGACGCGGAGCACGGCCAGAAGTCGCACAAGACGCTCGCGACCATCGTCGACGAGGCCGGCGTCGAGCACGAGATCCTCCGCGACAACATGCCGTTCGGGCGCCCGGGCCACGGCGAGTTCGGCACGTACTTCATCGGCTACTCGCGGGCGCTCTGGGTGATCGAGCGGATGCTGCAGCGCATGTTCGTCGGGGATCCGGAAGGCAGCTACGACCGTATCCTCGACTTCTCCACGGCGGCCACGGGGACCACGTTCTTCGCGCCGACGCGCAGTTTCCTGGAGTCCCTCGGCGACTGACCGCGTCATGTGACGAAGGCTTTCGCAACAGGTCGTCATCTTCATGGCGCCCGCGGTCCGGCGCGCGGTACAAACGGTCGATCATGTCGCGCATCTTCACGAGCAAGTTCAACCCGGGCCGCGCCCGCTGGGAGCTGGTGGTCAGTCCCCAGGGCGACGTGTACGCCTTCCCGCTGACGCTGCCCATCGCCCAGCGGCAGGTTCTGGGCGGCCATCGGCGCTACCTCGTCGGGAGGGTCGCGAAGGGCACCCAGTCGTGGACGGCCGCCGGTCCGTCGGGACTCGTGTACGGCACGACGTTCCCGTCGCTGCCGTCGGCGCTGGAGGCGATCGCCGACGAGGCGGACCTGGCGCCGGTCCCCTGACCCGCGCGGGACCGGTCAGGCGGCGGACTTCAGGAGGGCGTCCTCCAGCGCCACCCACGGCAGCATCGCGCACTTGACGCGCGTCACGTACTTGGAGACGCCGGCCAGCGCGACGGCGTCGCCGAGCAGCTCCTCGTCGCCCTCGAGCGCACCCTTCGAGTGCATGAGCTCGCGGAACGCCCCGATGGACGCCGCGAGGTGCTCACGGTCGGTCTCCTGCACCAGGTCGCTCAGCAGCGACGCCGAGGCCGTGGAGATCGAGCAGCCGTGACCCTCCCATCCGATCGACAGGATGCGCCCGTCGGCCGCGGTGCGCACGCCGACGGTGACCTCGTCGCCGCAGGTCGGGTTGAACTGGTGCGACGAGGCCGCCTCGTCGCCGGCGAGCCCGAACCCGTGCTTCTCACGGGCGTGGTCGAGGATGACCTGCTGGTACAGGTTCTGCAGATCGCTCATCGGGCGGCTCCGTCCGTCACGCCGAAGAAGCCGCGGGAGTCGGCGATCGCCTGGACCGCCGCATCCACCTCGTCGGCCGTGTTGTAGAGGTAGGTGCTGATGCGCGTGCTGGCCGTCGCGCCGAACCGGCGGTGCACCGGCTGCGCGCAGTGGTGGCCGACGCGCACGGCGATGCCGCGGTCGTCGAGGAACTGGCCGACATCGTGCGCGTGGATGCCCTCCACCACGACGCTCGCCAGGCCCACGCGCGGGACGTCGGGCCCGGGACCGAGGATGCGCACGCCCTCGAGTTCGCCGAGGCCGGCCAGCAGCCGGCGCCCGAGCGCCTCCTCGTGCGCGGCGATCGCATCCATGCCCACCGCATCCAGGTAGTCGACGGCTGCGGCGAGAGCCACCGCCTGCGAGACGCGCTGCGTTCCCGCCTCGAACCGCTGCGGCGCCGGCAGGTACTCGGCGCCCTCCAGCGTCACCTGCGTGATCATCGAGCCGCCGGTGAGGAACGGCGGGAGCGCGTTCAGCAGCTCGCTGCGCCCGTAGAGCGCTCCGACTCCGGTGGGTCCGAGCATCTTGTGGCCGGAGAAGACGGCGAAGTCCACATCCAGCGCCGGGAGGTCCACCGGCAGGTGCGGGACGGACTGGCAGGCGTCGAGCACCACGAGGGCGCCCTGCGCGTGGGCCAGCGCCACGAGCTCCGCGACCGGGTTGATCGCTCCGAGCACATTGGACACGTGCGAGAAGGCGACGACCTTGGTGCGCTCGCCGATCAGGTCGGCGGCCTGGTCGAGCCGGAGCGCGCCGTCGTCGGTGAGCCCGATCACCCGGAGCGTCGCGCCGGTGCGGGCAGCGAGCTCCTGCCACGGGATGAGGTTGGCGTGGTGCTCCGCCTCCGTCACCACGATCTCGTCGCCGGGTCCCAGGCGGAAGCGCTCGGCGGCGGCGCCACCCCGTCCGAGGGATGCGTTGGACATGCCGTAGGCGAGCAGGTTGATGCCTTCGGTCGCGTTGGAGGTCCAGACCAGCTCGTCGGGTTGCGCGCCGACGAAACCGGCGACGCGTGCGCGGGCGTCCTCGAACAGCTCGGTCGCCTCCCCGGCGACGGTGTGGGCTCCGCGGTGCACCGCGGAGGTGTACCGCTCTGCGAACGCGCGCTCGGCGTCGAGCACCTGCCGGGGTTTCTGCGAGGTCGCGCCCGAGTCCAGGTAGACGAACGGGTGCCCGTTCACCTCGCGGGAGAGGATCGGGAAGTCCGCGCGGAGGGCGGACGTGTCGAGGACGGTGTCGGTGCGCATACGAGCGTCAACGTTAGCGGTGCCCGCTTCAATCCCGCTGGGTGTTGCGCATCCGCGCGCTTCCCTCTCCGGCAGGGGCGTGGGTAGGCTGCTTCCGGCCCCCGAACAGGGGCAGACGATCCGATGGCGAAGGTGCTCTCATGTCGACCACTCCCCCCACCTCCTCCCGCTTCCGCCGCGCGCTCCTCGGCGCCGCCGGAGCCCTCGCGCTCGTGCTCGGCGTCGGCCTCGCCGACGCCCCGGCCGCGCTCGCCTGGGATCCGGGCCCGGGCTCCGGCCACGGGAGCACGGCGCTCGCGCCGCGGACCTCCTTCGAGATGGCCCCGGACGGCTCGAGCGGGGCGACCCAGGGCGGCGAGGGCATCCCGAATATCGACTCGGTGAAGAAGACCATCGCCACGTACTACGGCGACCCCGGCACCGGCATCGCGAACAAGACCGCATCGCCCTACATCAGCGAGCTCGACGGCATCCTGGCGAAGCAGGAGGCGCAGCTGCAGGCGGGCTACGACCGGGCGGTGAAGCACGGCCAGAAGCCGGCGATCGTGCTCGACACCGATGACACCACGCTGTGGACGTACGACATGGAAGTCGCGGACATGCACTTCACCTTCAACCCGGCCGAGCAGAACGTCTGGGTGCAGGACCAGCGCTTCCCGGCCACCCCCGGGATGGTCGACTTCGCCAACCGGGCCGCCGCGATCGGGTACACGGTCTTCGGCCTGACCGGGCGCAACGACGACCAGAAGGCCGCGACCCTCGGCAACCTCGCGAAGGTGGGCTACACCGCCTTCACCGCCGACCGCTTCTACACGAAGTGGACCGGGAAGGGCGCCTCACAGCAGCCGTCGTACGTCACCTGTGCCGCCGCCAGCTGCACGACCGTCGAGTACAAGGCGCTCACGCGGAAGCACATCCAGGACCTCGGCTACACCATCACGCTCAACGTGGGCGACCAGTGGTCGGACCTGCAGGGCGGCTACGCGCAGGAGGCGCTGAAGCTCCCGAACCCGACGTACTACCTGCCGTCGCCCGACCTGCCCGGCGTCACGGAGCCGAAGCTCGCGCCCCGCACGCACTTCACGATGGCGCCGGACGGGTCGAGCGGGGCGACGCAGGGCGGTGAGGGCATCCCGAACATCGACTCGGTGAAGAAGACCATCGCCACCTACTACGGCGACCCCGGCACCGGCATCGCGAACAAGACCGCATCGCCCTACATCAGCGAACTCCGCGGCATCGTCCAGCGCCAGCTGCCCGTGCTCGCGGCGACCTGCTTCGTCGAGAAGAAGCTGCACAAGAACCCGGCGATCGTGCTCGACACCGACGACACCACCCTCTGGACGTACGACATGGAGGTGGCGGACATGCACTTCACCTTCGACCCGGTCGAGCAGAACGTCTGGGTGCAGGAGCAGCGCTTCCCCGCGACCCCGCACATGACGACGCTCGCGGCCGTCGCGCAGAAGGCCGGCTGCACCCTGATCGGCCTCACCGGACGGAACGACGACCAGAAGGCCGCGACCCTCGGCAACCTGGCGAAGGTCGGCTACACGGGCTTCACCGCGCAGAACTTCTACACCAAGTGGACGGGCGTGGGCGCATCCCAGCAGCCCTCGTACATCACCTGCGCGACGCCCAAGTGCACGACCATCGAGTACAAGTCGCAGACGCGGGCGCACATCGAGTCCCCCGCAGGCGGCCGGTACGACATCGTGGCGAACTACGGCGACCAGTTCAGCGACCTGATCGGCGGTCACGCCGACCGCACGGTCAAGCTGCCGAACCCCACCTACTACCTGCCGTGACCGACGTCCGCCCGGCCGTGCCCCGGTAGGCTCGGGGCATGGTCGAGCGGACGAACGGTTCCCCCTGGTTCTTCATCGTGGGGATCGTGCTCGTGGTCGTCGGACTCGCCGGTCCCCTGCTGGTGGATGCGGCGACGGGCGACGTCCAGTGGCTGATCCGCGGCGCGGGTGTGCTGGTCGCGATCGGCGGCGGCGTCCTCATCGGGTTCGGGGTGCGACGCCGGCAAGGGCGGTAGCCGCGCCTGGGTTTTCCTAACCGGGCCTGACCGCTTCCCGCCTCCGGGCGCGCCGGGGGCTACGCTGACGTGCCATGAGCACGCTCACCTCCCCCGACGGAAGCACCATCGCCTACGAGCTCGACGGGACGGGCTCCGTCCTGGTGCTCGTCGACGGGGCCATGTGCTTCCGCGACGCCGGCCCGATGCGCGGGATCGCCGCGGCACTCCGAGACCGCCTGACCGTCGTCCTCTACGACCGACGGGGCCGCGGGGCGAGCACGGACGCGCTCGCCGACCCGTCGGCGCGGGCCACGGCGGTCGCCCGCGAGATCGACGACCTGGGCGCCCTCATCGACGCGGCGGGCGGGCGCGCATCCCTGTTCGGGATGTCGTCGGGCGGCGCACTGGCGCTCGCGGCCGCCGCGGCCCTCGGCGCCGACCGGGTGCCGCGCGTCGTCGTGTACGAGCCGCCGTACCTGCCCGACCCGATGCTCCCCTCCGCCGAGGCCTACACCCGGCAGCTGCTCGCGGCGCTGGCGACCGACGACCGCACCGCCGCGGTCGAGCTGTTCCTGCGGCGCGTCGGCGTGCCGGAGGCCGGGATCGAGGGGATGCGGAACGCGCCCGGCTGGGACGCCACCCTCGCGCTCGCGCCGACGCTCGGGTACGACGACGCCGCGATGGGCGACAGCCGGGTGCCGGACGAACTGCTGCAAGCGATCTCCGTCCCCGTGCTGGGACTCGCCGGCGACCAGACGCCCAACTTCCTGCGGCTCGGCGCGGAGGGCGTGGCCTCCGGGGCGCAGAACGGCTCCTTCGAGCTGGTGGCCGGCCAGACCCACGACGTGTCCGGCGAGGCGCTGGCGCCGCACCTGCTCCGCTTCGTCACCGACTGAGGAGACGGAGGACGGCCCCGGCCGGCACGAAGTGCGCCGTCCGGGGCCGTCCCTTAAGCGGTGTCAGCCGCGCGCGGTCGCGCCCTCGCGCTCCGGCTCACGCGAGAATCCGCGGATCGGGCTCACGGCCTGCTCGGCCTCGTGGTCCGGTCCGAGCGCGATGCCGGTGCGGTCGCGCAACAGGAGCGTCGCGAGCAGGCCGAGCAGCGTCATCCCGGCCAGGTACCAGGTGACCGAGAGCGTCGTGCCCGTCGCCTGCACCAGCGCGGTCGCGATGGTCGGGGCGAACGCCCCGCCGAGGATCGCGCCGATCGCGTACGAGATCGACACCCCCGAGAAGCGGATGGACGCCGGGAACAGCTCCGAATACAGCGCCGCCTGCGGCCCGTAGGTGAAGCCGAGACCGATCGTGAGGATCGCGAGGCCCAGGAACAGAAGGAGCACGTTCCCCGTATTGACCAGCGGGAACAGGGCGAATACGCCGACCAGCTGCAGGATCCACCCGACGATGTACGTCGTGCGGCGGCCGATGCGGTCGCTCAGCCAACCGGCGAACCAGGTCGCGGCCAGCCACGTGATGGCCGACGCGGCGACCGCCCACAGCACCGGCCCGCGCTCGAGCTTGAGCGGACCCTCCGGGTTGGTCGCGTAGTTCTGGATGTAGCCACCGGTGGTCATGTAGCCCACCGCGTTGTTGCCCGCGAAGACGAACGCCGCGACGATCACGAGCAGGGCGTGCTTGCGGAACACCTGCACGATCGGCATGCGCGTGCGCTCACGACGCTCGGCGATCTCGGTGAACACCGGGCTCTCCTCGACCCGGCGGCGCACCCAGTAGCCGATCACGATCAGCACGACGGAGAGCAGGAACGGCACGCGCCAGCCCCAGGCCACGAAGGCGTCCCCGGGGGCGATGACGGTCATCAGCGCCATTGCGCCGGAGGCGAGCAGCAGGCCGAGCGGAACGCCGATCTGCGGGGACGCACCGAACAGGCCGCGGCGGGCGGTCGGTGCGTGCTCGACGGCCATCAGCACCGCGCCGCCCCACTCGCCGCCCGCGGAGATGCCCTGCAGCACACGCAGCAGGATGAGCAGGATGGGCGCGGCGATGCCGATCGCCTCGTACGTCGGCAGCAGACCCACCAGCGCCGTCGCGAGGCCCATCAGGATGAGGGTCACGACGAGCACCTGGCGCCGCCCGTAACGGTCGCCGAAGTGGCCGGCGAGGAAGGCGCCGAGCGGCCGGAACAGGAAGCTCACGCCGACGGTCAGGAACGACAGGACGGTCGCGAACTGCGGGCCGGCCGGCGCGAAGAACAGCTGGCCGAAGACGAGTCCGGCCGCCGAGGCGTAGATGAAGAAGTCGTACCACTCGACGGTGGTGCCGATCACTGTGGCGAAGACGACGCGGCGGCGGTCCGCTTGCGAGCGGATGCTGCCGGTGGGGGTGAAGGGGGATGTGCTCATCGTTGTGTACTCCCGGGGTGCGACATCGTTGTCCGGAGCGGCGCTCCGTGCGGCAATGATATACGATTTCGGATCCGACGCAACGGGTAGCTGACCGCATCCCCCTCCGTGCCTCAGCCGATCGTGTCGAGCTCCGCGATCGCGTCCTGGGGGAGCGCGAGTCCGGCGCCTGCGATGTTGTCGCGAAGGTGCGCCACGGACGAGGTGCCCGGGATCAGCAGGATGTTCGGCGAGCGCTGGAGCAGCCAGGCGAGGGCGACGGCGAGCGGCGTGGCCGACAAGCGCTGCGCGACCGAGGCCAGCACGTCCGACTGGAGCGGGCTGAAGCCGCCCAGGGGGAAGTACGGCACGTACGCGATGCCCTGGCTCGCGGTCAGCTCGATGAGCGCGTCGTCCTCGCGGTTGGCGATGTTGTAGAAGTTCTGCACGGTGACCACCGGGGCGATGGACTGCGCCTCGGCCAGCTGTGCGGCATCCACCGTGCTGAGGCCGAGGTGGCGGATGAGCCCCTCTCGCTGCAGGTCGGCGAGCGCGCCGAACTGCTCGGCCAGCGAACCCGGCTCGGGACGCTGGAAGCCGCCGACCCGGAGGTTGACGACGTCGAGCGCCTCCAGCCCGAGCGAGCGGAGGTTCTGGTGCACTTGGTCGCGCAGCTGCTGCGGCTCGCGCGCGTGGGGCCAATTGCCCTCCGCGTCGCGCTCGGCGCCGACCTTGGTGACGATGTGCAGGTCGTCCGGGTACGGGTGGAGGGCTTCGCGGATGAGCTCGTTGGTGATGTGGGGGCCGTAGAACTCGGCGGTGTCGATGTGGGTGATGCCCGCCTCCACGACCGCGCGCAGCACGGCGATGGCTTCGTCGCGGTCGGCGGGCGGTCCGAAGACGCCCGGCCCGGCGAGCTGCATGGCGCCGTACCCGACGCGGGTGAGGTCGAGGTCGCCGGCGCGGAAGACGCCGCCGGGGAGGTCGGTACGAAGGGACTGGTCGGAGGATGTCATGCCTTCACTCTGCGCCGGTCACGATCGGCCAGGCAGTGCCGCCGCGATCCTGGGGGCACGAGGACCTGGATGCGGTGATCCGGCGATCCTAGACTCTCGCCGTGGCCTCCTCCCGCTCCGAACCGAACTCCCTCGGCGAGTACCTCCGTGCCCGGCGCGAGCTGGTCGACCCGGCGTCCGTCGGTCTCCGCGTCACCGGCGTCCGGCGCACTCCCGGCCTGCGCCGCGAGGAGGTCGCCACGCTCGCCGGCATCAGCGCCGACTACTACCTGCGGCTGGAGCAGGGGCGCGACCGTCATCCCTCCGCCCAGGTGCTCACGGCGCTCGCGCGCGTCTTCGATCTGGACGCGGCCGCGACGGCGTACCTGCTGAGCCTCGCCGATCCGCAGCCGACCAGGGCGCGCCGACCGCCGCGCCGCACCGTGCCGGCCGGCATCCTGCAGCTCCTGGACGTCATCGACCTTCCGGCCTTCGTCGAAGACAGGATGTTCGACGTCCTGGCCGCGAACCCCTTGGCGACGGCCCTCTCCCCCAGCCTCCGGCCGGGCGCCAACCGGCTGCGCTCGGTGTTCCTCGACGAGGACGAGCGGGCGCTGTACCCGGAGTGGGAGCAGGCGACGGCGGGAATCATCGCCTCCTTCCGCGCCTCCATCGGCAGCGATGTCGACGATCCGCGCATCGCGCAGCTGGTGGGCGAGTTGTCGCTGAGCAGCGACCACTTCCGGCGCCTGTGGGCCCGCCACGACGTGAAGGGGCTCGGGGGCGGCGCGTCCCGGCTCGACCATCCGCGGGTCGGGATGCTGGAGCTCCGCCGCGAGAAGCTGCCCGTCGGCGACTCCGGCGGTCAGCTACTGGTGATCTACCACGCGTCGCCCGGGTCTGCCTCCGCCGCCGCGTTGCAGGCGCTGCGGGATGAGGTGGCGGCGGACGGCGCGGCCCCGACCGTGACCACGGCCTCGGCGGGTCGGTTGCGGGCGAAGTAGGGCGCGGTACCGCCGCGGATCAGCCGCTGTCCGGGGCGCATGCCCCCTGGTGCGAGAGCGGACCCGTGCAACAGAATGCGTGCATGAGCGCGACGCCTCGCGTGATCCGCACGCCGGACCAGAGGCTGCGGGTCTTCGTCAGTTCGACCCTCAAGGAGCTCGCCCCCGAACGCCGGGCGGCGCGGGCCGCCATCGAGCGCCTGCACCTCGCCCCCGTGATGTTCGAACTCGGCGCCCGCCCGCACCCGCCGCGCGAGCTGTACCGCGCCTACCTCGAGCAGAGCGACGTCTTCGTCGGCCTGTACTGGGAGCGGTACGGCTGGGTCGCCCCCGAGGAGCAGGTCTCCGGTCTCGAGGACGAGTACAATCTGTGCCCGCCCGAGCTGCCCCGGCTGATCTACATCAAGGATCCGGCACCGGGACGGGAGCCGCGGCTGTCGGAGCTCCTCGACCGCATCCGCAACGACGACCGGGCGTCGTTCAAGTACATCGAATCGCCCAAGGAGCTGCAGGTGCTGCTGGAGGCCGACCTGGCCATCCTGCTCGCCGAGCGGTTCGAGCTGAGCCGCGTCGCGACAGCGCCCGCGCAACCGGCCGTCACCGAAGCGCCGGCCGAGCCGCCGGCCCTGCCCGCTCCCCTGACCCGACTCATCGGGCGGGCGGCGGATGTGGAGGCGATCCGCGGGATGCTCGCGAGCGGCGCCCGGCTCATCACCATCACCGGCCCCGGCGGCATGGGCAAGAGCCGGCTGGCGCTCGCCGCGGCCGCCGATCCGGGCGACCGATCCCCTGACGGCGCCGTCTTCGTCGATCTCGCCCCTGCGCGCGACGAGAACGGGGTCATCGGCGCGCTCGCGCAGGCGCTCGGCGTGCGGGACACCGGGGACGCCCCTCTGGCCGACAAGGTGACGACGGCCCTCCGCGACCGCCGCCTGCTGCTCCTGCTCGACAACTTCGAGCAGGCGCTCCCGGCGGCGCCGGTCGTGACCGCCCTGCTCGCGGCCGCTCCCGGCACGGCGGCGATCGTGACCAGCCGCTCGCTCCTCCGCGTGGGCGGCGAGCGCCGGTACGAGCTCGGACCGCTGCCCGCCGACGATGCCGCCGCGCTGTTCGTGGAGCGGGCGCACGCCGTCCGCCCCGACTTCGAGATCACCCCGGAGAACGCCGACGACGTGGCGCGGATCTGCACGGCGCTGGACGGCCTCCCCCTCGCCCTCGAGCTGGCGGCCGCGCGCGTTCGTGTGCTTCCGCCCCGCGAGCTGGCGCGACGGCTCGACCGCCGCCTCCCCCTGCTCGTCGGCGGAGCACGCGACCTGCCCGAGCGGCAGCGCACCCTGCGGGCGACGATCGACTGGAGCGCCCAGCTGCTCGACCGTCCGGAGCGGGCGCTGCTCGCCCAGCTGGGCGTCTTCGAAGGCGGCTTCTCGCTGGAGGCGGCAGAGGCCGTCGCTGCGGCCGTGCCGGTGGACGGTGAGGTCGTGGACGTGCTGCCCGCCCTGGCCGCGCTGGTCGACAACAGCCTGGTCCGGCAGCACGAGGACGCCGACGCCGCACGGTTCTCCCTGCTCGCCACGGTGCGCGAGTACGCGCTGGAGCAAACGCAGCAGGACGGGACGCTCGACGCGGTGCGCGACGCCCACGCGGCGTTCTACCTCGCCCTCGGCGAGCGCGCCGACGCCGCCCTCGAAGGCGCCGCCCAGCACGACTGGGTGGTCCGCCTCGGGGCGGATACCGGGAACCTCCGTGCCGCCGTCCGCCACCTGCTCGACCGGCGCGACTGGCCGGGCGCTGCCCAACTCGCCTGGAGCCTCTACGTCTACTGGTGGATCGCCGGTCTGCTCGGCGAGGTGCGTGGCTGGATGGACGAGGTCCTCGCCGCCGACGAGCCGCTGGACGACCGCACCCGTGCGATCGCGCTGTACTTCACGCAGGCGATCACGTTCTGGCAGGACCCGGCCGGGACGGTGGCCGAGAGCCTCACCGAGAGCGCCGACCTGTTCCACCGCACCGGGGTCGACGACGGCGAGGCGCTGGCGCTCATCTCGCTCGCGCTCGCGGTACTCGCCTCCCCCCACCCGGACCCTGCCGCCGCCGACGACGCGATGGCGAGGAGCCTCGACCTCTTCCGGGGCTCCGGCGACCGCTGGGGCGAGGCGATGGCACAGGTGATGCTGGGGCGCGTGGCGCTGCTCCGTCAGCAGGTGGATGCGGCGCTCGCCCATTTCGAGCAGAGCCTGGAGCTGGCCCGCGACAACGGGGACGAGCTCGGCGTGACCATCGCCCAGCATCACCGCGGGTGGGCGCGTCTGCTGCTCGGCGACGCGGCCGGGGCCGCATCCGACTTCGCGGCTTGCCTCGCCCTGTCGAACCGGCTCGGTCATGCGGAGGGGATCGCCTACGGTCTCGAGGGAATGGTGGCGGTCGCTGCGCTCGCCGGCGACGCCCGACGAGCCGGCCGGCTCCTCGGCGCGTCGCGCTCGCTGCGGGAGCGGACCGGTCTGCACAACGTCCCGGCGTTCTCCTTCCACCAGCTCTTCGTCGACCGGATGCTCGCCGCGGGCGGCACGGCCGGAGTCGATGCGGAGACGTTCGAGGCGGCGGTCGCCGAGGGACGGTCGCTCCCGGCGGACCAGGCGGTCGCCGAGGCGGAGGGCCTGAGCCCGTGACCGACCGCGTGCACCCGTTCACGCGTGTCGTCGGCGCGATCATCATCCCGTTCCTGGTGGCCGCCGTCGTGCTGCTCTACCCGCTGGCCGACACCACGGACAAGCTGTTCGCCTGGACGATCCGGCCCCCGATCACGGCGATGCTCCTCGGCAGCGCCTACGTGGGCGGCATCGTGTTCTTCGTTCACGTGGTGCGTCCCAACCGCTGGCACGCCGTCCGTCACGGCTTCCCCGCCGTGCTGCTGTTCGCGACACTGCTCGCGGTCGCGACCTTCCTGCACTGGGACCGCTTCCACTTCGGGCACCTGTCGTTCATCGTGTGGGTGACGCTGTACGTGACGACGCCGTTCCTCGTGCTCGCCGCCATGATCGTCAATCGCGGCGAGGACCCCGGTCGCGCCGTCGCCGAACCGGATACGACGCTCCCGCGGTGGCTGCGCATCCTGCTCGCCCTGATCGGCCTCTGCTCGCTGGTCGTCGGGCTGGTGCTGTTCGTCGCCCCCCAGCTCGCCATCTCGATGTGGGCGTGGCCGCTGACACCCCTGACCGCCCGGGTCTGCGGCGCCATCCTGACACTCCCCGGCATGGTCAACGTGTGGATGCTCGGCGACGCGCGCTGGAGCGCGTTCCGCCAGATCTTCCAGGCGCAGCTGGTGAGCCTCGCCGCGATCCTCCTGGCGCTCCTGCTCCGCGGCGGCGAACTGCTATGGTCGCGCCCCTCCGCCCCGCTGCTCGTGTGCGGTCTGGCGGGCGCGTTCGTCGTGTACCTCGCCCTCTACGTCTGGGCGGAGCGGCGGCGGGTGACGGCGGCGCGCTGATGGCGGCGCCGCCGACCTCGTTGGCTCAGGAGCCGGCGGACCAGGGGTCGAAGAGGGGAACACCGAAGGCCTCGAAGTCGCGCACATTCCGGGTCACGACCACCAGATTTGCGACTTCGGCCGTCGCCGCGATGAGGGCGTCGCGCTCCGGCCGCGGATCGGGAACGTGATACGCCGCCGCGACCCCCGCGATCTCGTGGTCTACTGGCAGGATTCGCTCCCCGAAGGTCAGTTGCACGTCGTCCACCCACCGTCGCAGATCCGCACCCTGCGCAGGGTCGGAGTGTTCCTTCTGCGCTGTGCCCAGCTCGATCTCGAACATGGTCATCGCCGAGATGTACAGCGAGTACGGGTTCTGCAGTTCCAGCCAGCGGATGACGGCCGGGTCCGCCCGATCGGGGCGCCGAGTGGCCGAGAGCGCGACCGTGTCCAGGAGCCACTTCACAGGTCGATCGCTTTCGATTCGATGTGGGCCGGCGGGAACTCCATGTCGAAGTCTCCTCGCTCGTCCTGTCTCAGCATGTCGACGATGCTGCGGACTCCACCGGTCAGCTGCTGATACTCCGCGTAGGTCAGCAGGACGAACGACGGCTCACCACGATCGGTGATGATGAGCGGCTCCGTGGTGGCGCTCCGCTTGGCCGCCGAGGTGTCTTGGTTGAACTCCCGCGCCGTGATGATGGCCATCCCGCCTCCTCCGATGTAGCTACGTAGGATCATACCCGCCAGCCTGAGCGCGCGCCCCGAATCGGTCGGGCTATGAAGGCATTTGCGAGCGCGCGCCTGGCCGAGGTGTACAGGAAGATATACGATCCACTCGGGGCCTTCCGCCCCCTCCTCCGATGTCGAAGGGACTCCGAGTGCTCGATCGCCCGACCATCCAGGCCATCGCCGACGAACTCGCCGCCGCCGAGCGCGACCGCACGACCGTCCCGCTTCTGACCGCGCGCCACCCGGACATGACGGTCGAGGACTCCTACGCCGTCCAGCGCCTCTGGGTCGAGCGCGGGCTCGCCGAGGGGCGCAGACTCGTCGGCCGCAAGATCGGCCTCACCAGCAAGGTCATGCAGCAGGCGACCGGGATCACCGAGCCCGACTACGGTGCGATCTTCGCCGACATGGTCTACGAGACCGGGTCCGTCATCCCGTTCGAGCAGTTCTCGAACGTGCGCATCGAGGTGGAACTCGCCTTCGTGCTCGCCGAGCCGCTCGCGGGCCCCGACGTCACCCTGTTCGACGTGCTGGATGCGACCAAGTACGTCGTCCCGGCGCTCGAGATCCTGTCGTCCCGCATCGAGATGCAGGGCCGCACGATCGTGGACACGATCTCCGACAACGCCGCGATGGGCGGCATGGTCGTCGGCGGCCGCCCGGTCGCGGTGGATGCCGTCGACCTGCGCTGGGTCTCGGCGCTGCTCTACCGCAACGAGACGATCGAGGAGTCGGGTGTCGCCGCGGCCGTCCTCGACCATCCCGCCACCGGCGTCGCCTGGCTCGCGAACAAGCTCGCCCAGCACGGCACGCGCCTGGAGGCCGGGGACATCGTCCTCGCCGGGTCGTTCACGCGCCCGATGTGGGTCGAGCGCGGGGATACCGTCCACGCCGACTACGGAACCCTGGGAGCCGTGACATGCCGATTCGTCTAAACCCGACGCCCACCTTCGCCGACCGCCTGAAGCAGGCGGATCGCACCCTGTACGGGATGTGGTCCTGCGCCGGCAGCCCGCTCGTCGCGGAGATCTGCGCGGGCAGCGGGCTCGACATCGTGCTGATCGACGGCGAGCACTCCCCCGTGAACCTGGAGTCGATCCTGGCCCAGCTGCAGGCCGTCGCGCCGTACCCGGCCGTGCCGGTCGTCCGCGCTCCGTTCGGCGACACGGTGATCCTCAAGCAGCTGCTCGACCTGGGCGCGCAGAACATCCTCGTGCCGATGGTCGACAGCGTCGCGCAGGCGGAGGCGATGGTCCGCGCCGTCCGCTACCCGCCGCACGGTGTGCGCGGCGTGGGCAGCGCGCTGGCCCGCTCGTCGCGCTGGAGCCGCATCCCGGACTACCTGGCACGGGCGAGCGACCTCGTGTCGCTGACCGTCCAGATCGAGACGACCGACGGACTGGAAGCGGCCGCGGACATCGCCGCGGTCGACGGTGTGGATGCGCTGCTCGTGGGCCCCGCGGACCTGGCCGCGTCGATGGACCTGCTCGGCCAGCAGAACCACCCCGACGTCGTCGCCGCCGTGGAGCGCGTGATCGAGGCCGGCCTCGCGGCGGGCACACCGGTCGGGGTGAACGCGTTCGACCCGGCCACCGCGGAACGCTACGCCGCGGCGGGCGCCGCCTACGTGCTCGTCGGAGCGGACGTGACCCTGCTCGCCCGAGCCTCCGAAGCACTCGCCGACCGCTTCGTCGGGGCCTCCCCCGACGCCCCGGCTGCCGCATCCTATTGAGCACATTGCACGCCCTGCACGGATCGTATATCATTTCGAATACGGTCCACCCGACCGATCCCCGACGTTGAGGAGCCACCACCCGTGACGGACATCCCCCGGCCCGGCAAGATCATCGCGGTGCACCTGAACTACCGCTCGCGCGCTGCGCAGCGCGGCCGCACCCCCGCCCAGCCCTCCTACTTCTTCAAGCCGTCGTCCTCCGTGGCCGCCACCGGCGGCGAGCTCGAGCGTCCGGCCGGCACCGAGCTGCTGGCCTTCGAGGGCGAGATCGCCCTCATCGTGGGACGGGCGGCCCGCCGCGTCTCCCCCGAGGACGGCTGGTCCGTCATCTCGGGCGTGACCGCTGCGAACGACTTCGGCCTCTACGACCTGCGCGCCGCCGACAAGGGGTCCAACGTCCGCTCCAAGGGCGGCGACGGCTTCACCCCCCTCGGCCCGGACGTCCTGCCGGCCGGCGAGCTCGACCCGGCCGCACTCCGCGTCCGCACCTGGCTGAACGGGGAGCTGGTGCAGGAGGGCACGACCGACGACCTGCTCTTCCCGTTCGGCCGGCTCGTCGCCGACCTCTCGCAGCTGATGACCCTGGAGCCCGGCGACGTGATCCTCACCGGCACCCCCGCCGGCTCGTCCGTCACGGCGCCCGGTGACACGGTCGAGGTCGAGGTGGATGCGCCCAGCGCCCCGGGCGCGCCGAGCACCGGCCGCCTGGTGACGCACATCACCGAGGGCACCATCCCGTTCGGCGACTTCGGCACGAAGCCCAGCGTCGACGACCTCCAGCGCGCCGAGGCCTACGGCACGCAGCCCGAACCCGCCTGGACGCTCACCGACGAGCTGCGCGCGAAGCTCAACAGCGTCGCCACCGCCACCCTCAGCTCGCAGCTTCGCAAGCGCGGCCTCGACAACGTCTCCATCGACGGCCTCACCTCCACGCGGCCCGACGTGCGCGTGGTGGGCACGGCCCGCACCCTCCGTTACGTGCCGAACCGCGAGGACCTCTTCCGTTCGCACGGCGGCGGCTACAACGCTCAGAAGCGCGCGTTCGATGCGGTCGGCCCCGGCGAAGTGCTCGTCATCGAGGCGCGCGGCGAGCGCGGCAGCGGCACCGTCGGCGACGTGCTCGCCCTGCGCGCGCAGGTCAACGGCGCCGCCGCGATCGTCACCGACGGCGGCGTGCGCGACCTCGCCGTGGTCGCCTCCCTCGACATCCCGACCTACCACAACGGCCCGCACCCCGCGGTGCTCGGCCGCAAGCACGTCCCCTGGGACACCGACCTCACCATCGCGTGCGGCGGCGCGACCGTGCAGCCCGGCGACGTGATCGTGGGCGACGCGGACGGCCTCCTGGTCATCCCGCCCACCCTGGTCGAGGAGGTCGTCGCCGACGCGATCGAGCAGGAGCGCGAAGAGGAGTTCATCGCCGAGCAGGTCGCCGCGGGCCACCCGGTCGACGGGCTGTTCCCGATGAACGCCGAGTGGAGAGAGAGGTACCGCGCATGGTCGACGCAGCACTGAAGCAGGCGTCCCCGAGCAAGTCGCAGCTCGCCTACGACTTCATCCGCACGCGCATCGACGACGGCCGGTACGTCTCCGGGTTCCGCCTGGTGCTCGGACAGATCGCCGGCGAGCTCGACATCAGCGTCGTCCCGGTCCGGGAGGCCATCCGGCGGCTGGAGGCGGAAGGGCTGGTGACGTTCGAGAAGAACGTCGGCGCCCAGGTCGCCCTGCTGCAGGAGGCCGAGTACACGTACACGATGGAGACCCTCGCACTCGTGGAGGGCGCGGCGACCCGGATGTCCGCTCCCCTGCTGGACGGCGACCACATCGAGCGCGCCCGGATGATCAACCGCGAGATGATCGCGTGTCTCGACGACTTCATCCCCCACCGGTTCACGCAGCTGAACCAGGAGTTCCACGCGGTGCTGTTCGAGGAGTGCCCGAACCCGCACATCCTCGACCTCGTGCACCGCGGCTGGAACCGCCTGACCGTGCTGCGCGACTCCACCTTCAGCTTCGTGCCCGGCCGCGCCCGCGAGTCGGTCGACGAGCACGAGCAGATCCTCGCTCTGATCGAGTCCGGCGCCGATCCGCTGGACATCGAGCTCGCCGCCCGCAGCCATCGGCTGGCGACCCTCGATTCGCTGCACGCGTACCAGAGCGAGCACAAGCAGCAGCACTGACCGCATCCACCGACAGGAGGCCGCGCATGGCGCAGCACCACATCCCCGAGAACCTTCCCGACCGCATCCAGCACTTCATCGACGGCCGCTTCGTCGACAGCGTATCGGGCAAGACCTTCGACGTGCTCGACCCGGTGTCGAACGAGGTCTACGTGCAGGCGGCCGCCGGGCAGAAGGAGGACATCGATCTCGCCGTCGCCGCGGCCACCCGCGCCTTCCGCGAGGGTCCATGGCCCCGGATGAAGCCGCGCGAGCGCGCCCGGGTGCTGAACCGGATCGCCGACGCGGTCGAGGCTCAGGATGCGCGGCTCGCCGAGCTCGAGACCTTCGACACCGGCCTGCCGATCACCCAGGCGCTGGGGCAGGCGCAGCGCGCTGCCGAGAACTTCCGCTTCTTCGCCGACCTCATCGTCGCGCAGGCGGACGACGCGTACAAGGTGCCCGGCAGTCAGCTGAACTACGTGAACCGCAAGCCGATCGGCGTGGCCGGGCTCATCACGCCCTGGAACACCCCGTTCATGCTGGAGAGCTGGAAACTCGCCCCGGCTCTCGCGACCGGGAACACCGTCGTGCTGAAGCCCGCCGAGTTCACGCCGCTCTCCGCGAGCCTGTGGGCGGAGATCTTCCGGGCGGCCGGCGTTCCCGACGGCGTCTTCAACCTCGTCAACGGTCTCGGCGAGGAGGCCGGGGATGCGCTGGTGAAGCACCCGGACGTGCCGCTCATCTCGTTCACCGGCGAGAGCCGCACCGGCCAGATCATCTTCGCGAACGCCGCGCCGTTCCTGAAGGGGCTCTCGATGGAGCTGGGCGGCAAGTCCCCCGCCGTCGTCTTCGCCGACGCCGACCTCGACGCCGCCATCGACTCGACGCTGTTCGGCGTCTTCTCGCTGAACGGCGAGCGGTGCACGGCTGGTTCGCGCATCCTCGTCGAGCGTCCGGTCTACGACGAGTTCCTCGAGCGGTACGCCGAGAGGGCGAAGCACATCGTCGTCGGCGACCCGCACGACCCGAAGACCGAGGTCGGCGCGCTCGTGCACCCCGAGCACTACGAGAAGGTCATGTCGTACGTCGAGCTCGGCAAACAGGAGGGCCGGCTGCTCGCGGGCGGCGGCCGCCCGGAGGGCCTGGACCACGGCAACTACGTGGCGCCGACCGTCTTCGCCGATGTCGCCCCCGACGCCCGGATCTTCCAGGAGGAGATCTTCGGACCGGTCGTCGCCATCACCCCGTTCGACACCGACGACGAGGCGCTGGAACTCGCCAACGGCGTGCGCTACGGCCTCGCCGCGTACATCTGGACCAGCGACCTGGAGCGCGCGCACACCTTCGCCCAGAACGTCGAGGCCGGAATGGTGTGGCTGAACTCGCACAACGTCCGCGACCTCCGCACGCCGTTCGGCGGGGTGAAGGCGTCGGGCCTCGGGCACGAGGGCGGCTATCGATCCATCGACTTCTACACCGACCAGCAGGCGGTCCACATCACGCTTGGCCCCGTCCACACCGCCCGGTTCGGCGCCACGGCGCACCAGCCCGAGGAGGCCGCCGAGGCGGCCGAGGACGCCGGCGACGCCTGACCTCCCCGTACCGACCCACACTCAGCGCAGAGAAGAGCACCACCATGACCATCACCCCCGGCGCGCCCGAGCCCATCGTGACCGCAGCCGATCCGATTCCGGCCCCCACCGACCGCATCCCGACGCCGAAGGCGACTCCGCCGGACGTCGTCCGCTGCGCGTACATGGAGCTCGTCGTCACCGACCTCGCGGCCAGCCGCGAGTTCTACGTCGACGTGCTCGACCTCGTCGTGACCGAGGAGGACGAGAACACCGTCTACCTGCGGTCGTTCGAGGAGTTCATCCACCACAACCTCGTGCTGAGAAAGGGCCCGGTGGCGGCCGTCGCGGCGTTCTCGTACCGCGTGCGCACGCCCGAGGACCTGGGCCGCGCCGTGGAGTTCTACACCGAGCTCGGCTGCCGGGTGGAGCGTCGCAGCGAGGGGTTCACGAAGGGCATCGGCGATTCGGTCCGCGTCGAGGACCCGCTCGGCTTCCCGTACGAGTTCTTCTACGAGGTGGAGCACGTGGAGCGTCTGGCGTGGCGCTATGACCTCTACACGCCGGGTGCGCTGGTCCGGCTCGACCACTTCAACCAGGTCACACCGGACGTCCCGCGTGCCGTGAAGTACATGGAGGACCTCGGCTTCCGCGTGACCGAGGACATCCAGGACGAGCACGGCACGACCTACGCCGCGTGGATGCGCCGCAAGCCCACCGTGCACGACACCGCGATGACCGGCGGCGACGGCCCGCGGATGCACCACGTCGCGTTCGCCACGCACGAGAAGCACAACATCATCGCCATCTGCGACAAGCTCGGGGCTCTGCGCCGCAGCGACTGCATCGAACGGGGGCCGGGCCGTCACGGCGTCTCGAACGCGTTCTACCTGTACCTCCGCGACCCGGACGGTCACCGCGTGGAGATCTATACGCAGGACTACTACACGGGCGACCCGGACAACCCCGTCGTCACCTGGGATGTGCACGACAACCAGCGCCGCGACTGGTGGGGCAACCCGGTCGTGCCGTCCTGGTACACGGAGGCGTCGACCGTCCTCGACCTCGACGGGAACCCGCAGCCGCTGACCACGCGCACCGACGACTCCGAGATGGAGGTCACGATCGGGGCGGACGGCTTCTCGTACACCCGCAAGGAGGACGAGCCCCGGGGCTTCAAGCTCGGCGCTCAGGTCTGACGGGCCCGGGCCCGGGAGCCCTTCTGCCGCTGTTCGTCACGTTTGCGGCCGTTCGCGCACACGCGGACGCGACGAATCGGCGCAGTCGTCCGGGCCGAGCCGCGCTCACGCGTCGGGCGACGCGACCGCGAGGCGGAAGCGCGGTTCGGCGGGCTCGCCGTCCAGCGCGAGGCGGCTCAGGATGTCGCCGAGCGCTGGACCGAACTTGAAGCCGTGGCCCGAGAACCCGGTCGCGACGACCACCGGGCCGACGCGGTCGAGCACGAAGTCCTCCGACTCCGTGCTGTCGTAGAGGCAGCTGATGCCCTCCGGACGCGTGGCGTCGACGCCGGGCACCCACTCCGCGACGTACTCCTGCAGGCGGCCGAGCCGTGTGGGGTCGATGGTCCGGTCGCGCCGGTCGGGGTCGACGGCCGGTCCGGTTCCGTGGAAGCCCACCTTCACACCCTCCCCCGGAGTCAGCAGCCCGTAGACGCTGGGCGAGCCGTCGGCGGTGGGATGGTGCACGAAGCTCGGCCACCTGCTCTCGTCGTGCGCGGGACCGGGCCGCAGGGGGAAGTGCGCCGGCTGCTCCTCGGTGACGGTGACCGTCGGGATCGTGACGCCGTTCGCGGCCAGCCAGGGACGGACGAGCTCGGGCGTCCACGAACCGGCGGCCACCACGACCCGGTCGGCCGTGTGCGTTCCGTCGGAGGCGGTCACGGCCACAGCGTCACCGTCCGGATCGATCCCGGAGGCCCGCACGCCGAACCGTAGTCGCGCGCCGGCAGCCTCCGCAGCGTCGAGCAGCGCATCCACCGCGTCCGCCGCACGCAGCCGGCCACCGCCCGGGCTGAACAGCACCCTCTCCTCGAAGCGCAGCCCCGGCCAGCGACCGGCCGCCTCGGCGCCGGTGAGCCACTCGTAGGGCAGCTCGGCCGCATCCTGCGCCTCTGCGATCGCCGAGAGCGCCTCGGGGTCGCCGTGGTCGACGGCGCCGGTGCGGTCGAAGATCCGCCGCCCGGAGGTCCGCTCCAGGTGCTTCCAGCCGTCCAGGGCGCGGACGGAGAGCGCCACGTAGTCCTGCTCGGCGTACCCGTGCCGGAAGATCCGCGTGGCGCCGTGCGACGATCCGCGGTCGTGCCCGCGTTCGAACGCCTCCAGCAGGAGGACAGATGCGCCGGCGCGCGCCAGCGACCAGGCAGCCGAGGCGCCGACGACTCCGGCGCCGATGACGATCACGCTGGGGGCCATCCCGCCACCCTATCGGTGGGGCCGGACCCGCCGCGGTCGCAGCTAGTGCGACCCGAGCTGCGAGTCCACCAACGAGTACCCGCCGTTGGGGTTGCGCGAGGGCTCCGGCTCGCCGAAGCGCGGGTTCGCCTTGCCCGGGAGGCTCTCCACCGGCACGTGCAGGCGGCGCGCCGTGACGGCGGCCACCAGAGCCGCCGCGAGCAGCAGGGCACCGGCCGCGACGAGCAGCCAGCCGACGGCGTCACCCCGGGTGAGCAGCACGACGCCCCACGGCCCGGTCATCCACGCCCCGGCACCCGCAAGGATCGCGAGTACCACGAGGAGCACGACCCTCCGGCGCCGCCGCTGAACCTTCTCGAACTCCGCCATCAGTGCGCTCATACGCCACCCCCTGTCCGCAGCCTAGTGGCGCGGCAACCGTGTCAGGAAGCCTCGACGACCTCGAACCGGTTCCCGTCCTGATCGTGGGCGGCGAACATCGCCGGGACGCCGGGCCATCGCAGCAGCTCGCCGACGGTGACGCCCTGGCGCTCCAGGGCGGCGTGGGCGACCCCCGCATCCCGCGCGGCGAAGCGCACGCCCGTCTCGACGCCGGCGGGCGCCTCGTCGCTCGCCCGCACCAGCGAGACCGAGACCGGGGACCCGGGAGGCGCGAGCATGATCCAGCGGCCGCCCGTCTGCGGGAGAGGCGCATCCACCCGGACCTCGAACCCGAGCACGTCGCGATAGAAGGCGAGCGCCCGGTCCTGATCCGCGACCGGGATGCCGATCGTGCTGACGCCGACGATGCCGGCTCCGTCCGTGTCCGTCATGGCCGACATCCTGCCGCATCCGGTGCTGCCGCATAAGCCAGCGGTGACGGCACGGCGATGCCGCACATCCTCACCCGCGAGTGACGATGTGCGGCATCCCGTGTGCTGCTGCCGACCGGCTCAGTGCCCCGCGTCGCCGTGCGTGCGCGGGTTGACCGGGAGCGTCGGCGCGACCGGGTGGTCGTACGTCACCGAGCCGCTCGCGGAGCCGCCGCTCTTCTTGGCCACCACCGGAGCGAGGGCCGGGTAGGCCGGCGCCACGATCGACGCGCCGCCGCAGCTCGTGAGACCCGCCACCTCTGGCGCGAGCACAGACGTGCCTCCGACCAGGGTGACGTTGGTCGCCCCCAGGAAGAAGATGTCGTCGAGCGTGCGCTGCGGCACGCAGCCGCCGAGGGTGATGAAGAGCGGAGAAGCGCTCTTGCCCGACCAGGCGGACGCACCGAGGGCGTCCGGGAAGTTGAGCCCGTTGGCCAGGATGACGCGGTTGCTGCTGGCGAACGCCGTCTCGACGATCTGCTGCGACGAGTCGAAGCGGTCGACGCCCGCCAGGTGCAGCACCGTGCCGAAGTGCGCGAAGTCGGCGACCAGGGACGGCGACATGACGGCCGAGCCGCCGATGACGACGATGTGGGTCGTGCCCAGGTCGTGCAGCAACTGCGCCGTCGCCGGGTCCACCGAGGTCGCGTTCCCGTTCACCAGGAGCAGCGGTGCGTGGAGGCTGCCCGCCGCGCCGCCCGCGCTCAGCGAGTCGGGGAAGTTGAGACCGGTCGACACGTACACGGTCGGCGCCGAGGTGAAGCTGTGCCGGATGACCGCCTGCGACGTGCCGAACCGGTCGCCGCCGTAGACCCGCTTGACGTCGGTCGAGAGCCCGCGCAGCGTGGTGAGGACGTCGTCGCTCACCACGGCCGGTCCGCCGACCACGACGATGTGAGCGGGATGCAGCCGCGCGATCTCGTCGGAGACCGACGCGGGCAGGTAGCCGGGAGCGGTCAGGAGGAGCGGGCCGGAGTCCTGCGCGGCGGCGGGCCCGCCCGAGAGCGCGTCGGGGAACGAGATGCCGTTGGCGACGTAGACGGTGCCGACGGTCGCCGGGTCGGGGTAGGCGGCCTTCGACACCTCGACGGAGGTGGCGAACCGGTCGCTGCCGGCCGTCCGGTTCACGGTGACCACCCGGAGGGTGTAGGTCTGCGTGACGGACTCGCCGTTGCTCGGCACGGTCGCCGTCAGGTCGAAGGTGTACGAGCCGGGGGTGGTGGCCGTGCCGGAGATCGTGTCGCTGTTCAGCGTCAGACCCGGAGGAAGGGACCCGTTGGTCACCGCGAAGGTCAGCGGCGACGCGTCGATCGACCAGCTCGAGATCTGCTGCGAGTAGGGCGAGCCCGTCGGGACGACGCCGGAGACGCTGCCGAGGAACGACACCGGCTCCCAGAGGCCGGTCACCGCAGCGCCGGAGCCGTAGATCACGGTGTTCGTGAAGACGTCGGCCACGATGTCGGTGGTGAGCACGTACGCGCCCAGGGTGCTGCTCCAGGTGCGGATGGCGCCGTTCTCGGTGTTGATGCGGAACACCTGGTTGGCGTTGCGTCCGATCACCGTCTGCGTCGTCGGGTCGATCCCGAGGGCCGAGACGCCGTGGCCGAAGCCGCTGGGCACGGCGATCGGCGAACCGAGCGCCTTGCCGGCGCCGTCCACGACCATGACGCTGTCGGAGTCCAGGGATCCGAGGTACGCCCGGTGGTGGTCCGCGTCGACGGTGAGCGCCAGCGGGGCCGCGGGGAGCGGCACCGTGCCGGTGACCGACCCAGCAGCCTCGTCGACGAGGACGACCGACGGTCCCGCGGCGTTCACGACGTAGAGCAGGCCGGCCTGGGAGTCCACGCCGATGCGGAAGGCGGTGCCGCCGACCGTGATGGCCGTGCCGAGGGCGAGCGTCGTCTCGTTCACCGGGACGACCGTGCCGAGGGTCCCCGTCGTGACGAACACCTTCCCGGTCGTGTGGTCGACGACGAGGTCGCGGGGGTTGCCGGGGATCGGGACGGAACCCGTCACGGAGTTCGTGCGCTCGTCGATCCGCGACAGGACACCGGTGGCCGGGTCCAGCGTCCACACCAGGGCACGGGTGGCGTCGGCGTCGATCTGCCGGTTATTGGTGTTGGGGAGGCTGACCGTGTCGACGGTGCTGCCGTCCATCTCGTTCAGGATGGCGACGCCGCTGTCGATCGCGGCGAAGGCCTGGGCCGTGTACGAGTCGATGGCGACATCGGTGACCGAGATCCCGATGGCGGCCGAGAACGCCACCTCGTAGGAGGCGGTGCCCGGCGTGGCCGATGCGGGGAGGCTGACGGCGGCCACTCCGGCCATCGTCAGAGCGGCGACGGCGACGCCGGCGACGACGCGATGGCGGCGGCGCGGCGGAGCCGTCTGCGAGTGTTCGGGGATACGGACGGCGGCGGCGCGATCACGCACGGGCGGCTCACTTTCGAATGCGGCCCGCTGTGATGATGCGAGCATCCTGCTCAGTCAAAACCATCCGGCCGGTTTCGCTCTACCCCAGTACGAGGGGCACCCCCTGCGGGGCTCGCTCTCTTGCCGTGCCGGCTCTCCCGGCATTGGATGGGCCCGACGAAGGGAGATCCATGTCCACGGATCAGTATCACGAGCCCCCGAGCGAACTCAGCGCGGAGACACGGACGTTCGCACGGATGTGCGCCAGCCTCTCGGAGGAGGCGGAGGCGATCGGCTGGTACGAGCAGCGCATCGCCGTTGAGCAGGATGAGGTCGCCCGCGCGATCATGCTCGACTCGCTGGCGGAGGAGTACAAGCACTTCAGCATGGAGCTCGAGTTCCTGCTCCGGGCGAAGCCCCAGTGGCGCGAGACCGCCCAGGGCATCCTCTTCCAGGACGGCGACATCGTCCAGCACGGCGAGGAGGCCGAGGAGGCCGCCGAGGACGCACCCGCTTCGTGACCCACGCCTGAGCAGCACGTCGTGCGCCCCTCCTGTCGGGAGGGGCGCACGACGTGCTGGGATGCGCGCTACTTCGTGATGCCGGCGAAGAACGCGGCGCCGTTCGGCGTCCCGACTCCGGTGGCCGTGTCGTAGCCCTTCGTGCTGTGGAGGGTCTGGTTCGGCTCCTCCTGCGTGCGCAGGCTGTAGCTCAGACCGCCCGCAGCGCTCTCGCTGTCGACATAGTTGACGCGCAGCACCGACGGCAGCGGGGACTGCACGGTGGTGCCGAACATGTCGGCCTGGTCGACGTCGTAGAACGCCGAGCCTCCCGCCGAGTACGCCGCGTAGATCCGCGGGTTCAGGAACCCGAGCGGCGCGCCGGCCACCTGGTTCGCGACCGCCGCCATGCCCGCGGTGAGCGGAGCCGCGACCGACGTGCCGCCGATGCGGTACTCGTCGTAGTAGGTGCCGTTGCTGAACGCCTGGGTCTGACCGACGAGGAGGCCCGTGTTCGGATCCGCCAGCGCGCTGATGTCAGGAACCAGGCGTCCCGACGCCGCACCCACGGCCGCCGCCTGGTAGGCGGGCTGCGCGAAGATGCGGCTCACGCCACCGCCACCGCCGCCGTTGAACGTGCCGGGCAGCGGCGACGCGAAGGTGCCGTCGAGCTCGTACGGGGCGCTGGACATGTGGTCGGTCGGCGTCGGGTTGACCGCGTCGAGCCCGGTCTGCCAGCCGACCTCGAACGAGCGCTTCCAGCCGGTGTTGTTCAGCGGGGACGCCGGGTCGTCGATGGCCGCGTACGTCAGGCCCGACGGGGCGGCCGTCGGAACGACGGAGGCGGAGCTGCCGCCGACCGCCGTCACCCACGGGCTGTCGGCGTAGAAGTCCACCGTCGGCGTCCCGAACGAACCGACCTCGTCGCCGCTGTCGCCGCTGGAGACGAACACGCCGACCCCGGTCGCTGCGGCCTCGATGAAGGTGTTGTTGAGGCTGTTGATGAAGCCCTGCGGCACCGCCTCACCGGCGAACCCGTAGCTGATCGAGAGGATGCTCGCCAGGTGCTTGTCCACGATGTCGTTGACCGAGGCGTCGAAGTCCTGCCGCGCGTTCGCGGAGGCGACGTACAGCAGTTCGGCTCCCGGGGCCGTCGTGTGGATGGCCTCGGCGTCGAGCGTCTCCTCGCCGTAGTAGTCCCCCGGCACCTGCTGCGGCGTGTCCGGGTGCTTGTACACACCGGGCGCGACCAGCTGGGTGATCTTGGGAGCGGGCAGGTTGTGGAGGCTGCTGTACTTCGTCACGTCCTGGACGAGCGTGGGGCTCGCGTTGGCGCCGACGAAGGCGACGGTCTGGCCGGAGCCGTTCGCGGCGACCTGGTCGAGGCCGTACAGCCCGCGCACCTGGGCGGGCGTGTAGCCGCACGGAGCGATGGGCTTCGTGCTGGTCCCGTACGCCGGGGCGTTCGGCATGGCCACCGTCTTCTCGCCGTACCAGAGCGAGCAGGGCTGCCCGGCGCGGAAACCGGCCGAGGGGGCGCCGTGGTTCTGCTTCGGGCTGTTGCCGTTGCCGTCGGTGCTCGTCGGCTGGATAAGCGACGCGCCCTGGTCGAGCCCGGCCACGCTCTCCACGATGCCGGCCAGCGACGCCGGGACGGTGACGGCCGACTCGGGTGCCCGCAGGGTGGTCCCGAACGCGCTGTACTCGCCGAGGGTGACGCCGAACGCGCTCTGCGCCTGGGCGACGGTTCCCTCGGCCGACACGTAACGGTTGTTGCTGGGAGTGTCCACGATGCTGAAGCCTGCGCTGCGCAGGAACTGCTGCACCGCCACCACGCTCGACTGGCTCGGCGCGAACTTCTGCCGGAACGCCTGCGGCGTGAGGAACTTGCGGTAGCTGGACGAGCCGGGGGTCGAGACCGCGAGTGCGGTCTGCGCCGCGGCGGAGGCGTTCTGCCACGGGAGGTATACCCGGAGGTCGACCGTGTCGGTGGCGGGCGCGGCGGAGCGGAGCGCCTTCGCGTTCGCCCACGCCGGCTGACTGCCGGGCAGGGCACTGCGGCCTGATGCCGCAGCGGCCGGTGTCGCGGCTGCCGCGACAAACAGAAGGGCCGCGCCGGCGGTGACGGCTGCGGCCCTGAGGGTTCTCGATGTGGTGCGCACGGATGTCCTTTCATCGATGCGGGATTGCGCTAGTGGCGCAGGTCAATCCAACGCCCTCACACGAGCCGGAACAACAATGCGGCCCCTGAGAGTCCGTACAGGAACGCTGCCGCCCGTCCCCCGCATCCGCCGAGGTGCACGTCGTTGTGCCCGACACGCCGCGCGGGTGCGCAACAAGGTGCACTTCGGCGAAGGGAGGGTTTCCGGACAGCAGAAAACCCCGGTCAGGACCGGGGTTTCGACGGGATTTCTACTGCTGGGGTACCTGGACTCGAACCAAGAACAACTGAACCAGAATCAGCCGTGTTGCCAATTACACCATACCCCACTGCTTCGGACCGCGGCCCGGGCACGAGAACCAACTCTAGCCTACCCGCGGCGCGGACTACAAAACGGCGGCGCCGTCCAGCGCGAGCCCGATGAGGTCGCGGTTGACGGCCGCGGCGACGACCGCGCCGGAGCCTGCGGCGACGATCAGCTGCTGCGGTCCGGGCGCCGTCGTCTCCCCCGCCGCGTACACGCCGGGCAGCGAGGTGCGGCCCTGCGCGTCCGTGACGAGGTAGCCCTCGTCGTCGCGGTCGAGGTCGAGGGCGTCGGCGAACGCCAGCGCCGGCGACCACACCGGGCGGATGAACCCGCCGGCCCGCTCGATCACGGTTCCGTCCTCGAGACGGACGCCCGTCATGACGCCCTTCTCACCGACGACGTCGTCGATGCGGCGACGGTCGACCCGCACGCCGAGCTGGGCGAGCGTCCGCTCCTCGTCGGCGTCGACGGCCTCGGCGGCGTTCGTGAAGACGATCAGGTCGTCAGTCCACTGGGTGAGCAGCAGCGCGCGCTCGGCGAGGTCGGGCGTCTCGCCGATCAGCGCGAGCGGCTGCCCGGCCGACTCGAAGCCGTCGCACTCGATGCAGCTGTGCAGCTGGGTGCCGTAGTAGGCGCGCAGGCTCGGGATGGACGGCATCGTCTCCGTGACGCCGGTCGCGATCACCACGGTGTCCGCGACCACATCGACATCGGCGCCGCCGCGAACGCCACGGCCCGTCACCCGGAAGCCGTCGCCCTCCACGGAGACCGCGCTCACCTGGGCGAAGACCACTGAGGCGTTCTCGTAGGCGTCGACCTCCTCGCGACCGAGGCGGCGGAGCTCCAGCGGCGACACCCCGTCGCGGGTGAGGAAGCCGTGCGCCAGCAGCGTCGCGGCGTGGCGCGGACGGTTGCCGTCCACCACGAGCACGCGCCGGCGCGCCCGAGCCAGGTTCAGTGCGGCCGACAGCCCTGCCGGACCACCGCCGATGACGACGACCTCGACCGACGCCCCCGACGCCCCCGACGCCCCCGACACCACCGACGCCTCGGACCCCGCAGCCCCCGGCATCCCGCTCATCCTTACGCCAGCGCCGCGGACAGCCGGTCGAGCCGCGCGACCGTCTCCGCCTTGCCGAGGATCTCCATGGACTCGAACAGCGGAGGCGACACCCGGCGGCCGGAGATCGCCACGCGCAGCGGGCCGAACGCGACCCGCGGCTTCAGCCCGAGCCCCTCGATCAGCGCGTCGCGCAGCGCGGACTCGATCGCGTCGTGCGTCCACTCGGCCTCGGGCACCAGCTCCAGCGCGCCGAGGGAGGCCGCGAGCACCTCGCCGGCGTTCGCCGGCAGGGAGGCGCGGGCGTCGTCCTCGACGACGAGCGAGGCTGCGTCCGTGAACAGGAAGCCGAGCATCCCGGGCGTCTCGCCGAGCAGCTGCACGCGCTCCTGAACGAGCGGCGCGGCCTCGGCGAGCACGGCGTGCTGCTCGGGCGTCAGCGGCTCCTGCACGACACCGGCGGCGGCCAGGTACGGGATGGTGCGCTCGGCGAAGTCGGCGACGTCGAGCAGGCGGATGTGGTCGCCGTTGATCGACTCCGCCTTCTTCAGGTCGAAGCGCGCCGGGTTCGGGTTCACGTTCTTCACGTCGAACGCGGCCACCATCTCCTCCAACGAGAAGACGTCGCGGTCGTGCGTGAGCGACCAGCCCAGCAGCGCCAGGTAGTTGACGAGCCCTTCGGGGATGAAGCCGCGGTCGCGGTGGTGGAACAGGTTCGACTCCGGGTCGCGCTTGGAGAGCTTCTTGTTGCCCTCCCCCATGACGTACGGCAGGTGGCCGAAGCGGGGCACGAAGGTCGTCACGCCCGCGTCGATCAGCGCGTGGTACAGCGCGATCTGGCGCGGCGTGGACGACAGCAGGTCCTCGCCGCGGAGCACGTGCGTGATGCCCATCAGCGCGTCGTCGACCGGGTTCACGAAGGTGTACAGCGGATGCCCGTTCGGGCGCACGACGACGAAGTCGCTGAACGACCCCGCCTTGAACGTGATCTCCCCGCGCACCAGGTCGTCGAAGCTCAGGTCGTCGTCCGGCACCCGGAGACGCAGCGCCGGCTGCCGGCCCTCCGCGCGGTACGCCGCCTTCTGCTCGTCGGTGAGGTCGCGCTCGAAGTTGTCGTAGCCGAGCTTCGGGTCGCGGCCGAGCGAGACGTTGCGCGCCTCGATCTCCTCGGCCGTGGCGAAGCTCTCGTAGATGTGGCCGGACTCGCGCAGCCGCTCGACGAGGTCGCGGTAGATGTCGTACCGCTGCGACTGGCGGTAGGGCCCGTCCGGGCCGCCGACGTCGACGCCCTCGTCCCAGTCGAGGCGCAGCCAGCGCAGCGCCTCGAGGATCAGCTGGTAGCTCTCCTCGCTGTCGCGGGCCGCGTCGGTGTCCTCGATGCGGAAGATCAGCTTGCCGCCGGTGTGCCGGGCGTAGGCCCAGTTGAACAGGGCCGTGCGGATCAGCCCGACGTGGGGCGTGCCGGTCGGCGACGGGCAGAAGCGCACGCGCACATCGGCGCCGGTGGCTTCGGAGAACGGGTGAGCGATCGAGTCAGACATACGACTCCGATCCTACCGGTGGGGCTACTTCGGGGCGCGCACCGGATTGACCAGCGAACCGACGCCGTCGATCTCCACCTCGACCGTGTCGCCGGCCTTCATCGGGCCGATGCCCGACGGCGTCCCGGTGAGGATCACATCCCCCGGCAGCAGCGTGAACACGCTCGACGCGTAGGCGATGATCGACGGGATGTCGTGCACCATGTCCGAGATCGGCGCCTCCTGCTTCAGCTCGCCGTTGAGGCGCGTGCGCAGCACGGCGTCGGGCGCCAGGTCGGTCTCGATGACGGGCCCGAGCGGGCAGAAGGTGTCGAAGCCCTTGGCGCGGGTCCACTGGCCGTCCTTCTCCTGAAGGTCGCGGGCGGTGACATCGTTGGCGACGGTGTAGCCGAAGATGTGCTGGGCGGCGTCCTCGCGGCGCACGTTGCGGGCGATCGTGCCGATCACCACGGCCAGCTCTCCCTCGTAGTCGACGCGCGACGACTGCGGCGGGACGACGATCGGGTCGCCGAGGCCGATGACCGAGGTGTTGGGCTTCAGGAACAGCAGCGGCTCTCCCGGCGCCTCCCCGCCCATCTCGGCGGCGTGCTCGCGGTAGTTCTTGCCGACGGCGACCACCTTCGACCTCGGGATGACCGGTGCGAGCAGCGAGCCGACCTTGCCGAGCGGAACGCGCTCCCCCGTGGTGTCGAAGCCGACGAACATCGGGTCCCCGGCGAGCACGACGAGGGCGTCGTCGTCGACGATGCCGTAGTCGATCGCCGGGGTGCTCTGGCCGTCGCGGGTGTGGCTGAATCGTGCGATCTTCACGCGTTCGAGCCTAGCGCCGTGACGATGCGGGTGAGCGCGGGCGTCGGGATGCCGTGGCGGTCGCCGATCCGCAGGAGCGCGCCGCCGATCGCGTCGAGCTCGTTCGGCGCGTCGGCCGCGAGGTCCTCCTGCAGCGAGGTTCGCATCCCGCCGGGAACGCTCCGCAGCGCGCGGATGAGATCGAGCTCCGACGCCGGGACGCCCTCGGCCGCCGAGCACGCGACGACCTCGGCGACGACCGCCTCCGTGAGCTCCGGGTCCTCGCTGAGCGCCGCACCGGCGGGCTGCCGCCAGTACGAGGTGAGCAGCGCCAGCGATGCGAGCAGCCGGAACTTGGCCCACAGCACCTCGGCCTCGGTGCCGCCGACCCGGACGCTCGGCCCGGCCGCGGCGAGGGCGCCCACGGCTGCGAACCCGGCCGCCGCCTCCGGCGCCTCGATGCGGACGAACGGGCTCCGGTGGTCGATCACGGTGGTGGATGCGCGCAGCGCGGACACCGCGACGGACGCGCCCGCGACCGGGACGCCGGGCAGCGCCGCCCGCAGCGGAGCCATGTGTTCGACGCCGTTGAGGAAGGACACGACCTCGGCGGGGCGTGCGGCGACGATGCCGGGCAGCACATCCTGCAGCCCGTACGCCTTGGTCGCCAGGATCACGCTCGCGCCCGCAGGCACCTCCGTCTCGGCGCGCACCGGCCGCACGGCGTCGCCGAACAGCTCGCTGCGCACCTCGATGCCGTCGCGGCGGATCGCCTCGACGGTCGCCGGGCGCCCGACGGCGACGACCTCCTCGTCCGCGCGCTGCAGCAGCCAGGCGAACAGCCCGCCGACGGCGCCCGGCCCGACGACCGCGAAGACCATCCCTTACGCGTCCAGGCGGTACATCCAGTTGTGGCGGTCGCGCTGACGGCCGTACTGGATGTCGGTGAGCTCCTGGCGCAGCGACATCGTCAGCTCGCCCGGAGGGGCGGTGATGTCGCCGACGGTGAAGGTGTCGGACTTCAGCTCGCCGATCGGGGTGATCACCGCGGCCGTGCCGCACGCGAACACCTCGACGATGTCGCCCGACTCGACGCCGTCGCGCCACTCGTCGATCGTCACGCGGCGGCGCTCGACGTTGTGACCGCGGTCGCGGGCCAACTGGAGCACCGAGTCTAGGGTGATGCCCTCCAGGATGCTGTCGGAGTCGGGGGTCACCAGCGTGCCGTCCTTGCGGACGAGCACCACGTTCATCCCGCCGAGCTCCTCGATGTACTTCCCCTCGACCGAGTCGAGGAACAGCACCTGGGCGCAGCCGTGCTCGTAGGCCTCCGCCTGGGGCAGCAGGCTCGACGCGTAGTTGCCTCCGGTCTTCGCCGCGCCCGTTCCGCCCTTGCCGGCGCGCGACCAGTGGTCGGAGAGCCAGATGGACACCGGTGCGACGCCGCTCGGGAAGTACGCGCCGGCGGGGCTCGCGATCAGGTAGTACGCCACCTTGTTGGCGGGGCGCACGCCGAGGAACGCCTCCTTGGCGAACATGAACGGCCGCAGGTACAGGCTGGTCTCCGGAGCGTCCGGCACCCAGTCGCCGTCGACCGCGATGAGCTGCTTCAGCGAGTCGAGGAAGTGCTCGACGGGCAGTTCGGGGAGGGCCAGGCGGTACGCCGAACGCTGCATGCGGGCGGCGTTCGCCTCGGGGCGGAAGCCCCAGATCGAGCCGTCCTCGTGGCGGTACGCCTTGAGGCCCTCGAAGATCTCCTGCGCGTAGTGGAAGACCGCGGCGGAGGGCTCGAGCTGGATCGGACCGTACGGGGAGACCCGCGGCCGGTGCCAGCCGCCCTTGGCCGACCAGCAGATGTCGACCATGTGGTCGGTGAAGAAGTTGCCGAAGCCCGGGTTGGCGAGGATCTCCGCGCGCGCGGCGGCGTCGCGCGCCGCCTCGTTGCGGGTGACGTTCCAGAGCAGGCCGGAGGTCTCGGTGGGGCCGCTGGTGAGAGAGATGCTGGTCGAGGTCATGACAGGTCCTTTGTGCGACGGTGGATCAATTCTGCGCCACTCGGGCGGCGATGGCGTCGCCGATCTCGGCGGTCGTTCGCGCAGCGCCTGTGCGGGCGGCGAGGTCGGCGGTCACCGCGTGCTCGACCCGCTCGGCGAGCTCCGACTCGCCGAGGTGGCGGAGCAGGAGCGCGGTGGAGAGGATCGCGGCGGTGGGGTCGGCCTTCTGCTGGCCGGCGATGTCGGGGGCCGATCCGTGAACCGGCTCGAACATGCTCGGAAAGGCCCCGGCCGGGTTGATGTTGCCCGAGGCCGCCAGCCCGATGCCGCCGCTGATCGCGGCCGCGAGGTCGGTGAGGATGTCGCCGAAGAGGTTGTCCGTGACGATCACATCGAATCTAGCAGGATCCGTCACCAGGAAGATGGTCGCGGCGTCGACGTGGAGGTAGTCGACGGTCACACCGTGGTGCTCGGCGGCGACCGCATCCACGATCCGCTTCCAGAGCGAGCCGGCGAAGGTCAGCACGTTGGTCTTGTGCACAAGGGTGAGCTTCTTGCGCCGCCGCTCCGCCTGCTGGAACGCGTAGCGGACCACGCGCTCGACGCCGTAGGCGGTGTTGACCGACACCTCGTTCGCGACCTCCTGCGGCGTTCCGGCCCGGATGGCCCCGCCGTTCCCGACGTACGGTCCCTCGGTGCCCTCGCGCACCACGACGAAGTCGACCTCGCCCGGGTTCGCGAGCGGGCTGGCGATCCCCGGGAAGAGCGTGGTCGGACGCAGGTTGACGTAGTGGTCGAGCGAGAAGCGGAGCTTCAGCAGCAGCCCGCGCTCGATGTTCGCCCCGGCGAGCCGAGGGTCGCCCGGCGTTCCGCCGACCGCGCCGAGGAGGATGGCGTCGTGGGTGGAGATCGCCTCGAGGTCCTCGTCCGTCAGCACGTCGCCGGTCGCGAGGTACCGGTCGGCCCCGAGCGAGAAGTGCGTCTTCTCGAACGCGAGGCCGCCGTCCGCCGTCACCGCGTCCAGCACCTTCACCGCCTCGGCGATGACCTCCGGACCGATCCCGTCACCGGGGATGACGGCGAGCTTGACGGTACGCGACATGGGACTCCTCGCTGATGGATGCGGAACCGGTAGGTACTGCCACCCTATCGCCGCGTCCCGGGTCCGCCCTCCGGCTCAGGACCGCACGTGCCGGAGCGTCACGAGCGCGACGACCGCCGCGGTGGCGACCAGCCCGATCCCGATGACCGCCGTGACGCCGACCCCGCTGTCGAAGGCGGCGCGCGCCGAGGCGAGCAGCTGCTCGGCGAGCGGCCCCGGGAGAGCGCCTGCAACAGACACGGCGCCGCCCAGGGTCTCCCCCGCCGCGTCCGCCTGCGCGGCCGTCAGGCCCTCGGGCACGACCAGCGCCGCACGATACGACGCCGTGATCAGCGTGCCGAGCGTCGCCGTGCCGAGAACCGCACCCAGCTCGTAGGCGGTCTCGGAGACCGCCGACGCTGCGCCGGCCTTCTCGACGGGCGCGGTCGAGATGACGAGCTCGTTCGAGACGGTCTCGGCCGCTCCGATCCCCGCACCGAGGAGCACGAAGGATGCGAGCAGGATGCTCCAGGGCGCCCCGCCGCCGGTGAGTGCGACCAGCAGGTACCCGCCGGCCGAGAGCGTGAGGCCGCCGGCGATCACGAACCCCGGCCGCACCCGCCGGGCCACAGGGACGACCAGCAGTCCGGAGACGATCATCGTGAGGAGCCCGGGGAGCAGCACCAGCCCGGACTGCAGCGGCGTCAGCCCGATCACGAGCTGCAGGTGCTGCGAGACGAAGAACAGGAACCCGACGAGCGAGATCACGCTGAGCAGGTTGACGACGACCGCCCCGCTGAACGCCGGCCGCGTGAAGAGCCGCATGTCGAGCATCGGCACGGGACGCCGGAGCTGCCGGCGCACGAACAGCGCGCCGGATGCGATGCCCACGACGATCGCCGCCACGGAGAGCGCAGAGAACCCGTCGACCGCGAGCGTCTTGATGCCGTAGACGATCGGCGCCATCGTCAGCAGCGAGAGCACGATGCCGAGCGCATCCACGGGCCCCGGAGCCGGATCGCGCGACTCGCGCACCAGCAGTGGGGCGAGCACCAGCAGCGGGATGAGCACGGGCACCGCGAGCAGGAAGACGGAGCCCCACCAGAAGTGCTCCAGGAGGAGCCCGCCGACGATCGGGCCGAGTGCGGACCCGGCCGCGAAGCCGGCCGCCCAGATGGCGACGGCGAGCCGGCGCTGCTCCCGGTCGGAGAAGATACTGCGAAGGAGCGACAGCGTCGACGGCATGAGCATCGCGCCGAACACACCCAGCGCGGCGCGCGCCGCGATCAGGAGCTCGGCGCTCGGCGCGAACGCCGCCGCGGCCGAGACGGCGGCGAAGCCGGTGGCGCCGATCAGCAGCAACCGGCGGCGGCCGATGCGGTCTCCCAGGCTTCCCATCGCGACGAGGAGCCCGGCGAGGACGAGCGGGTACACGTCCACGATCCAGAGCATCCCGGTCGCGCTCGGTTCCAGGGCCTCGGAGATCGAGGGCAGGGCGAAGCTCAGCACCGTGTTGTCCACCGACACCAGCAGGGTGGGCAGCATCAAGACGGCCAGAGCCGCCCACGCACGACCGCCCGCGCGCGCCGGGACGTCGTGAGGCGTGACGGGACGGGTGACGGTCGAGGACATGCGTTTACTGTACCGTCTGGACGGTACAGTAGTCAACGTGTCCGGGCTACCATGGCCACATGCCGAGTGACGCGCCCGCCCCCTCCCGCTCCGCACGCGACCGCATCCTCGACGCCTTCGAGGAGCTGCTCGCCGAGCAGAGCGAGCGGGCGGCGACCCTCGACGCCGTCGCCGCCCGGGCCGGGGTGTCCAAGGGCGGCCTGCTGTATCACTTCGCCTCCAAAGAGGCGCTGGTCGACGGCGTGCTCGACCGCTTCTCCGCGCTCGTCGACGAGGACGTCGAGCGGATGCGGGCCGCGGAGGCCGGGCCGGTGGACTACTTCCTCCGCACCTCCATCCCGACCGACTCCCGCTTCGAGCGTGCCGTCATCGCGGTGGCCCGCCTCGCCCAGGCGGCGGACCCTCGCGCCCGGGACGCCCTCGCCGACGCCCAGCGCGTGTGGCTGGGCGCGCTCGAAGAGTCCGTGGGCGATCCTCTCGCTGCGCGCATGGTGATGCTCATCGGCGACGGGATGTACTACAACACCGCGCTCCTGCCCGCCGCGAACACGGTGCTCCGCGACGAGACCGACGTGGACCAGCTCATCGCGCTCGTGCAGAGGTTCGCGCACCCCGCCGAGTAGCGGCTCGGGTCGCCGGTATCACTCGACGGCGGCCAGCAGCCGGGCGAGCGACCGTGCGGTCCGCTCGTCCCCGGCGGCCTCGACCGCGCGGCGCAGGTCGTGCACCGCCTCCGCCGACCGGCCGGAGAGCCGCAGCAGCTCCGCCCGGGCGGCGTACGCCTGGGCGGCGGCAGGTCCGCGGAAGAGTTCCGGATCGGCGGCCAACGCCGAGAGGGCGACCTCCGGTCCGGCGTCCGGGCTGTGCCCCAGTGCGACCACCCGGCCGAGCCGCGCGGCGGGACTCGGCCACTGCCGCACCAGGCCGTCGTAGAGCCGGACGATCGCGGGCCAGTCGGTGGCCTGCCAGGTCCGGGCGATGGCATGGAGCCCGGCGATCCCGGCCTGCAGCGCGTACCGGCCGCCTCCCGCCAGCGCCGCCGTCGCGAGTGCCTCGGCCTCCGTCATCAGCGGGACGTCCCACCGCGAACGATCGGCGTCGCGCAGAAGGGCGAACTCGTCGTCCGCGGTCAAGCGCGTGGCCTGCCGCGCCTCGGTGAACAGCAGCAGGGCGAGCAGTCCGGCGCTCTCATCCGTGCGCGCGATGCGGTGGGCGTCGCGCGCGAGAGCGACGGCGTCGGCGCGCAGGGCGCGGTCGGCGGTCAGGTGCCCCACCGTGTACAGCAGGTAGATCGTCGCCAGCGCGTCGGACATCCGATCGGCGACATCCCGCGGGTCGTCGAGCGCGAACCGCACGCCGGCCGAGTGGATGCGCTTCTTGGCCCGCGTGAGGCGTGCGGCCATCGTCGCCTCGGGAACGAGGAACACCTCCGCGATCCGTGCCGTCGGCAGGCCGCAGACGAAGCGGAGCGCCAGCTCGACGCGGGCCTCCGCCGAGAGGTCGGGATGCGCGACCAGGAGGATGAGCTCCAGCCGCTCATCGCCGGTGAACACCATCCCCTCCCCTGCGTCGTCGGACGTCGCCCGCTCCGTGCGGGCCAGCTCGGCGGCGAGGGCGGGCGCGGCCCGGTTCGCCGTCTGCTCGCGTCGCAGCGCGTCGAGCGCGACGCGGCGTGCGACCGTCGTGATCCACGCCGCCGGGTTCGTCGGCACACGGCCGCGGGCGGCCTCCTCCAGGGCGCGCGCGAAGGCCTCCTGCACGGCGTCCTCCGCGAGCAGGAGATCGCCGGTCGTGCGCGCGACGGCGCCGAGGATGCGCGGGGCCTCCTCGCGCCAGGCGGTTTCGAGCTTGCCGATGTCGGGCCTGCCCCCGGACCCGCCAGGCTGGCCCGGGCCGCCGGGGGCGCGCTCCGCCCCGGCGCGCTCCACCGGAGCACGCGGGGGCGGGGCGGCCGGCGTCACTCAGCGCACCGCGTCCAGCACCAGCACCGGGTACAGCTCGAGCCAGCCCTGCGTCGGGCACAGCGCGGCCAGTTCGCGCGCCTGCTGCGGGCTCGCCGCCGTGAAGCTGTAGAAGCCGGTGATCACCTCGCTGGTCTCGCCGAAGGGGCCGCTCGTGTACACCGGGTCGCCGCCGCCGTTCGGCTCGATGCGGGTGGCGCGGCTGGCCTCCTGAAGGGCGCTGCTGGCGACGATGCGCTCACCGGCGGCCGCGACCGCCTCCTGGAAGGCGGCGTGACCGGCCATGCCGGCCTGCCACTGCTCGGGCGTCATCTCGTCGGGATTCCAGTTCGGCTCGCGGATGAGCAGAACGTACTCGTCGGACATCGTGGTCTCCTCGGTTCGTAGGGATATCGACATCCCTACGACGCAAGTCAACCGCCGGAATCGACAGCCCGGAAGAAATATCTTCCGGGCCGCCTCCTCATCACGCCTCGGTGATGTCGATCTCCTGCATCAGGTCGGCGTCGATCGCCAGGCGCACCTTCTCGAGCAGGCCGTCCGGCACCCGCGAGTCGACCGTCAGCACGCTCAGCGCCTTGCCGCCGGCGGAGGTGCGGGCGATCTGCATCCCCGCGATGTTGATGGCGGCCTCGCCGAACTCGCGCCCGTAGACCGCGACGATGCCGGGGCGGTCGTCGTAGACCATGACGACCAGGTGCTCGGCGACCGGCACCTCGACGTCGTAGCCGTTGATGCCGACGATCTTCTCGATCTGCTTCGGACCGGTCAGCGTGCCCGAGACGGAGATCTGCGACCCGTCGCTCAGCGCGCCCCGGAGGGTGATCAGGTTGCGGTACTCCTCGCTCACCGAGTCCGTGATGAGCCGTACCTCGATGCCGCGCTGGTCGGCCAGCAGCGGCGCGTTCACGTACGACACCGTCTCGCTGACGATGTTGGTGAAGATGCCTTTCAGTGCCGCCAGCTTGAGCACGCTCACGTCGTAGTCGGCCAGCTCGCCACGCACCTCGACGTCGACGCTCGTGACCGGGCTGCTCGCGAGGCCCGAGAACACCTGGCCGAGCTTCTCCACGAGCGGGATGCCGGGACGCACGTACGGGTCGATGACGCCGCCCGCGACGTTCACGGCGTCGGGGACCAACTCGCCCGAGAGCGCCAGCCGCACCGACCGGGCGACCGAGACGCCCGCCTTCTCCTGCGCCTCGTCGGTGGAGGCGCCGAGGTGCGGCGTGACGACGACGTTGTCCAGGGCGAGCAGCGGCGAGTCCTGCGGCGGCTCGGAGACGAACACGTCGAGGCCCGCGCCCGCGATCGTGCCGGTCGTGAGGGCGCGGTACAGCGCATCCTCGTCGATCAGGCCGCCGCGCGCGACGTTCACGATGAAGGCGGTCTTCTTCATCTGGGCGAGCTGGTCGTCCGAGATCATGCCCGTCGTCTCGGGCGTCTTCGGCATGTGGATGGTGATGAAGTCCGACTGCGCGAGCAGCTCGTCCAGAGTCACCAGCTGGACGCCGAGCTGCTGCGCCCGGGCGCTGGTCACGTAGGGGTCGTAGGCGACCACGTTCGTGCCGAAGGCCTGCAGGCGCGCGGTGATCAGCGCGCCGATGCGGCCGAGCCCGATGATGCCGATCGTCTTCTCGTACAGCTCGACACCGGTGTACTTGGAGCGCTTCCACTGACCCTGCGCCAGCGCGCTGTGGGCGGCCGGGATGTGGCGGGCGAGGCTCAGGATGTGGCCGACGGTGAGCTCCGCGGCCGAGATGATGTTCGAGGTCGGAGCGTTCACGACCATCACGCCCGCGCTCGTGGCGGTCTTGATGTCGACGTTGTCGAGGCCGACACCGGCACGGGCGATGACCTTCAGGGCCTTGGCGGCGCCGATGACCTCGGCGTCGACCTTGGTGGCCGAGCGCACCAGGATGGCGTCGGCGTCGGACACCGCGTCGAGCAGAGCCGGCCGGTCGGTCCCGTCCACCGAGCGGATCTCGAAGTCGGGCCCGAGGGCGTCGACGGTGGCGGGCGAGAGTTCTTCGGCGATCAGGACGACCGGCTTTGTCACGTGGCAGTTCCTTCGAGGTGCGAGGGCTGGCTTGGGAAGAAGTGCGCCACGGTCGGTGGGGCGCGGAACGGCTTAACTCTAGCGGTCGGCCATCGGCGCCTTTCGCCGCGTTACGCCGGGTGTGGGTGCTCTCCGGAGGTGCTCGCGGGAGAGGATGGGGCGGTGACCCTTCTCGAGACAGCGCAGCTCATCGTCCGCATCCTGCTCGCGGTGGTGTTCGTCGCGATGGGCGCGCTGCACTTCGTCCCGGGACCGGCACGCGGGATGGCGGCGATGATCCCGCCGGCCCTGCGGATCGTCTCCCCGCGCACCCTGGTCGCCGTGACCGGGCTGTGCGAGATCGCGGGCGGGATCGGGCTGCTGGTGCCCGCCACACGGGTGGCCGCGGCGATCTGCCTCGCGGTGTTCCTGGTGGCCGTCTTCCCGGCGAACGCCTACGCCGCCGGCAAGACGGATCGGTTCGGCGTCTTCGCGACGCCGCTCGTGCCCCGCGCGATCCTCCAGGTGGTGCTCATCGCGGCCTGCCTGTTCTGCGCGGTCTGACGGATGCGCGCAGCGGCCGTCAGCGCGGGTCGCGGGCCGACTCGACCGCCGCGGCGACGACCGCCGGGTCGGTGATGTCGTAGGCCGCCTCTCCCCCGCCCGGCCCGCTCGGGCCGCCGGTCACGGTCGTCCGGGCGGACAGGTGGACCGCCGCCACCCCGGAGGCCGCCAGCGACGCGATGTCGTCGACGCGGACTCCGCCTCCGGCCATCACCTGCAGCCGCCCGGCGGCCTGGCCGACGAGTTCCCGGAGACTCGGGATGCCGTCCACGCTGCGCGCGGCGCCGCCCGAGGTGAGCACGCGGTCGACGCCGAGGTCGGCGAGCTCTTCGACGGCCGTCAGCGGGTCGGCCACCACATCCAGCGCGCGGTGGAAAGTGACGTCGAGCCCTTCGGCCGCGTCGACGAACCGGCGGACCGCTTCGCCGTCGACGGTGCCGCGCTCGTCGAGCGCGCCGATGACGACGCCGCCGGCGCCCGCCTCGCGGGCGAACCGGATGTCGGCGACCGTGATCGCCACCTCGTCCGCGTCGTAGAGGAACCCGCCGCCGCGCGGACGGACCAGCACGTGGACGAAACTCTCGCGCCCGCGTCGCCGGGCCACCTCCACCGCGGCCCGGACCAGGCCGCCGGACGGCGTGAGGCCGCCCATCGCGAGCGCGGTGCACAGCTCGACCCGGTCGGCGCCCTCCGCGAGGGCGACCCGCACGCCGGCGATGTCCTGGACGGCGATCTCGACGGCGATGCCCATCGCTGCTCCTCACGCAGAAGGGTGCCGCACGCGTCGCGTGCGGCACCCTGAGACTACTGGGCGGGACCCTGCGGCCGAGACCGCGGGTTCTCCCGGGAGATCGCTGCGATCAGCGAGCGACCTCGCCGTCCACGTAGTCGTCGTCGTTGGAGGCGTTCCACGCGAAGAGCTTGCGCAGCTCGCGGCCGGTGGCCTCGATGGGGTGCTGCTCGCCCTTCTTGCGGAGCTCCAGGAACTCGGGAGCGCCCGCGTCCTGGTCGGCGATGAAGCGCTTCGCGAAGGTGCCGTCCTGGATGTCGGACAGCACGGCCTTCATGTTCTCCTTCACGTGCGGGTCGATGACGCGCGGGCCGGAGACGTAGTCGCCGTACTCGGCCGTGTCGGAGACGCTCCAGCGCTGCTTGGCGATGCCGCCCTCCCACATCAGGTCCACGATGAGCTTCAGCTCGTGCAGCACCTCGAAGTAGGCGACCTGCGGCTGGTAGCCGGCCTCGGTGAGGGTCTCGAACCCGTACTGGACGAGCTGCGAGACGCCGCCGCAGAGCACGGCCTGCTCGCCGAACAGATCGGTCTCGGTCTCCTCGGTGAAGGTCGTCTTGATGCCGCCGGCGCGGAGGCCGCCGATCGCCTTGGCGTAGGAGAGGACCAGAGGCCAGGCGTTGCCGGACGCGTCCTTCTCCACGGCGACGATCACGGGGACGCCACGGCCGGCCTCGTACTCGCGGCGCACCGTGTGGCCCGGGCCCTTGGGCGCGACCATGATGACGTCGACGCCCTCGGGCGCCTCGATGTAGCCGAAGCGGATGTTGAAGCCGTGGCCGAAGACGAGGGCGTTGCCCTCCTGCAGGTTGTCCTTGATGTCGTCGGCGTACAGGTGACGCTGGACCTGGTCCGGCGCCAGGATGACGATGACGTCGGCCCACGCGGCGGCGTCGGAGGCGCTCAGGACGCGGAAGCCCGCCTCCTCGGCCTTGGGCTTCGACTTCGAGCCCTCCTTGAGGCCGATGACGACCTCGACGCCCGAGTCGCGGAGGTTCTGCGCGTGCGCGTGACCCTGCGAGCCGTAGCCGATGACGGCGACCTTCTTGCCCTGGATGATCGACAGGTCCGCGTCGTTGTCGTAGTAGATCTCAGCCACTTGGTGCTTCTCCTTGCTGGTTCGGTTCGTGCTTGCTTAGTTCTTTCGTCGCCCGGAGGGCGAGCTAGTTCTTGAAGACGCGCTCGGTGATGGACTTGCCGCCGCGGCCGATCGCGAGCAGGCCCGACTGGGCCATCTCCTTGATCCCGTAGGGCTCGAGCACCTTGAGCAGCGCCTGCGTCTTGCCGCTGTCGCCGGTGACCTCGATGACGAGGGCGTCCGTCGCCACGTCGACGACGCGGGCGCGGAAGAGGTTCACGGCCTCCAGCACCTGCGACCGCGTGGAGTTGTCCACCCGCACCTTGATCAGCAGGTGCTCGCGCTGGACGGACTGCGACGGCTCGAGCTCGACGATCTTGATCACGTTGATGAGCTTGTTGAGCTGCTTCGTCACCTGCTCGAGCGGCAGGTCCTCCACATCCACGACGACCGTGATACGCGAGAGGCCGTCGACCTCGCTCGTGCCCACCGCGAGAGAGTGGATGTTGAACCCGCGCCGGGCGAACAGCCCCGCGACACGGGTCAGCAGACCGGGCTTGTCCTCCACCAGGAGGCTCAGAACGTGCGTGCTCACGGGTCACTCCCCTCCGAAGGACGGACTGTGGTCGCGGGCGTACTGCACGTAGCTGTTGCTGACGCCCTGCGGCACCATCGGCCACACCATCGCGTCGGCGCTCACCACGAAGTCGATCACCACGGGGCGGTCGTTGGTCTCGAGCGCGAGCTTGATCGCGGCGTCGACCTCCTCCTCCTTCGTGACGCGGATGCCGAGCGCACCGTACGCCTCGGCCAGCTTCACGAAGTCGGGCACCCGCACGGTGTCGTGGCCCGTGTTGAGGTCGGTGTTCGAGTAGCGGCCGTCGTAGAACAGCGTCTGCCACTGCCGCACCATCCCGAGCGACGAGTTGTTGATGATCGCCACCTTGATCGGGATGTTGTTGATCGTGCAGGTGGCGAGCTCCTGGTTGGTCATCTGGAAGCAGCCGTCGCCGTCGATCGACCACACCACGCGGTCGGGCTGGGCGACCTTGGCGCCCATCGCCGCCGGCACGGAGTAGCCCATCGTCCCGGCTCCGCCCGAGTTCAGCCACGAGTTGGGACGCTCGTACTTGATGAACTGGGCGGCCCACATCTGGTGCTGGCCGACGCCCGCTGTGTAGATGCCTTCGGGCCCGGTCAGCTCGCCGATCCGCTGGATGACGTACTGCGGTGCCAGCAGGCCGTCGCTGGTGGGCGTGTACCCGAGCGGGAACTCCTCGCGGAGGCCGTTCAGGTACGTCCACCACTCGATGATGTCGGGCTTCTGGGTGCGGGTGGCGTCCTGGAACGCGGCGGTCAGATCGACGATGACATCCTTGGCATCGCCGACGATGGGGACGTCGGCGGTGCGGATCTTGGAGATCTCGGCCGGGTCGACGTCGACGTGCACGATCTTCGCGTTCGGTGCGAACAGCGAGGTGTTGCCGGTCACCCGGTCGTCGAACCGCGCGCCGAGCGACACGATGAGGTCCGACTCCTGGAGCGAGAGCACCGCGGGCACCGTCCCGTGCATCCCGGGCATGCCGAGGTGCTGCTTGTGCGTGTCCGGGAAGGCGCCGCGCGCCGTCAGCGTGGTGACCACGGGCGCCCCGGTGATCTCTGCGAGCTCGAACAGCTCCTGCGACGCGCGGGCGCGGATCACTCCGCCGCCGACGTAGAGCACCGGCTTCTTCGCCTCGGCGAGCAGCTGGGCCGCGGCCAGCACCTGCTTGCCGTGCGCCTTGGTGATCGGCCGGTAGCCCGGCAGGTCGACCTTCGGCGGCCAGTTGAACGGAGCGGAGTTCTGCTGCGCGTCCTTGGTGATGTCGACGAGCACGGGGCCCGGGCGGCCGGTCCCGGCGATGTGGTACGCCGCCGCGATCGTGGCCGGGATGTCCTCGACGTCCTTCACCAGGAACGAGTGCTTGGTGATCGGCATGGTGATGCCGACGATGTCGGCCTCCTGGAACGCGTCCGTGCCCATCAGCGTGGAGAACACCTGGCCGGTGATGAACACGACCGGGACGGAGTCCATGTGCGCGTCCATGATGGCGGTGACCAGGTTGGTCGCGCCGGGTCCGGAGGTGGCCATCGCGACGCCGACCTTGTTGGCCGCGACCGCGTAGCCCTCGGCCGCGTGGCCGCCGCCCTGCTCATGGCGGACCAGCACGTGGCGGATCCGGGTCGAGTCCATGATGGCGTCGTAGATGGGGAGGATGGCGCCGCCGGGCAGGCCGAAGACGTCGGTGACGCCGAGGAGCTCGAGCGTGCGGACGACCGACTGCGAGCCGGTCAGGATCTCGGGCGACGCCTTGCCCGGCGTCGCGGACGGCAACACAGTACTGGGGGTTGCATCCGTGGACATGCCTGTATCAGTCCCTTACGTGCGAATAGTGATGGATGGTGCTGGCGCGGGGCCCTCTCACCCGGTGACGGCTCCTTCTGCTGCGGAGCGCACGAGCTTGGAGAACTTCGCGAGAACGCCACGGGTATAGCGCGGAGGAAGAGGCGCCCAGCCTTCACGGCGGGCGGTCAGCTCTGACTCGTCGACAAGTAGGTCGAGGGAGCGAGCCGCGATATCGACCCGTATCAGATCACCATCGCGCACGAAGGCGATGGGACCAGCGTCCACCGCTTCGGGTGCTATGTGGCCGATGCACAGGCCGGTTGTGCCGCCTGAGAATCGTCCGTCCGTCAATAGTAGTACATCCTTGCCGAGCCCTGCGCCCTTGATGGCGGCGGTGATGGCGAGCATCTCGCGCATCCCGGGCCCGCCCTTGGGGCCCTCGTAGCGGATGATGACCACGTCGCCGGCCTTGATGCTGCCCTCGGTGAGGGCGTCCATCGCGGCGCGCTCGCGCTCGAACACGCGGGCGGGGCCCTCGAACACCTCGGCGTCGAAGCCGGCGGTCTTGACGACGGCGCCCTCGGGGGCGAGCGAGCCCTTGAGGATGGTGATGCCGCCGGTCGGGTGAATGGGGTTGTCGAGCGAGCGCATGACCTCGCCGTCCGGTGCGGGCGGGTTGATCTCGGCCAGGTTCTCGGCCACGGTCTTGCCCGTGACGGTGAGGCAGTCGCCGTGGAGCAGGCCCGCGTCGAGCAGGGCCTTCATGACCACGGGGACGCCGCCGTGACGGTCGACGTCGTTCATGACGTACTTGCCGAACGGCTTCAGGTCGCCGATGTGCGGCACCTTGTCGCCGATGCGGTTGAAGTCGTCGATCGTGAGGTCGACCTCGGCCTCGTGCGCGATCGCGAGCAGGTGGAGCACGACGTTGGTCGAGCCGCCGAACGCCATGGCGACGGCGATCGCGTTCTCGAACGCCTCCTTGGTGAGGATGTCGCGCGCCGTGATGCCCTTCTTGAGCAGGTTGACCACGGCCTCACCGGAGCGGTGCGCGTAGTAGTCGCGGCGGCGGTCGGCCGAGGGCGGAGCGGCGGAGCCGGGGAGGCTCATGCCGAGCGCCTCCGCGACGGACGCCATCGTGTTGGCCGTGTACATGCCGCCGCAGGCGCCCTCGCCCGGGGCGATGGCGCACTCGATGCGCTTGAGGTCTTCTTCGCTCATCTTGCCGGCCTTGCAGGCGCCGACCGCCTCGAAGGAGTCGATGATCGTGACGTCCTTCTCCGTGCCGTCGGAGAGCTTCACCCAGCCGGGTGCGATCGAACCGGCGTAGAGGAAGACCGCCGAGAGGTCGAGGCGGGCCGCGGCCATCAGCATGCCGGGGAGCGACTTGTCGCATCCCGCGAGCAGCACGGTGCCGTCGAGGCGCTCCGCCATCATGACGGTCTCGACCGAGTCGGCGATGACCTCGCGCGAGACGAGCGAGAAGTGCATCCCCTCGTGGCCCATCGAGATGCCGTCGGAGACCGAGATGGTGCCGAACTGGAGCGGGTAGCCGCCACCGGCGTGCACGCCCTCCTTCGCGCCCTGCGCGAGGCGGTCGAGCGAGAGGTTGCAGGGCGTGATCTCGTTCCAGGAGGACGCGATGCCGATCTGCGGCTTCTCCCAGTCTTCATCGCCCATTCCGACGGCGCGGAGCATCCCGCGGCTGGTGGTGGCTTCGATCCCGTCCGTGACGACGCGCGAACGCGGTTTCCAATCGACTTCTGGCATGGGTCAACTCTAGGACGTCTCGAATGCCGCTCCGACCATGTGTCCCGCGCCTGGGGAGAGCTCGTGCGGCCGTCAGTCGGTGGACGAGTTCACGTGCGCCTCACGCGCCTGCGCCAGCAGGCCCAGCAGCGTCGCGATCGCACGCTCGTCGGCGACCCGGTACTGCGCGGCGGTCTCGCCCGCGCCCACCTTGATGCCCACGTCCCCGCGCTCCGGACGCAGCACGGCGAAGCCGTCCTCGTCGGTGACGTCGTCGCCGGCGAACAGCACCGCGGTGGCCTTCGTGTACTCGCGGAGCCGCTCGACGCCGTCGCCCTTGTTCGCGCCGCGGACCGAGAACTCGATGATGTCCTTGCCGTCGCGGATGGTCAGCGCATCGCTGACGCCCGCGGCCGCCTCCCGCGCGCGGGCCACGACCGTGCGGCCCTCCGCCGGGTCGACCTGCCGGTAGTGCACGCCGAAGCCGACCGGCTTGATCTCGAGCTTGGCGCCCGGGATGCTGTCCACCAGCTCCTGCAGCACACCGCCCAGGCGCTCCAGCGTCGCCTGCTCGTCGTCGGTCAGGTCGAGCGAGACGCCGTCGCGGCCGAAGCGGATCTCGACGCCGTGCGACCCGACCAGGAGCGCATCCTCGTCCGCCTCCGCCTCCGTCACCGTCTCGAGGCTCGTGAGCGGCCGCCCGGAGACGTACGCGACCCACGTGCGCGGCAGGTGCTCCAGCCGGTCGAGGGCGGCCTTCGACTCCGGCAGGGCGCGGGCGCCGCGCGGCACGTCGACGAACGGGGCGAGAGTGCCGTCGAAGTCGAGCGCGAGCAGCAGCCGGTCGGCGCGGGCCAGTTCCTGCAGCGCGCCGACAAGTGCGACGGCGGCGGCGGGCGGACGGTGGGAGGCGGTGTCGGTCATGCGTCCTTCAAACAGGAGTCGGGCAAACAGGAGTCGGGCGAAGGGAGTCGAGCGGCGGGGAGGCGGCGGACGGCTCAGCGCCGGTTGACCGGCGGGTCCTGGAGCGGGTGGTCGCCGTGCGCGCGGCGCGTGAGCGCGTCGAGGAACGACGCCGACCAGCGGGCCACGTCGTTGGTCAGCACCTTCTTGCGCAGCGCCCGCATGCGACGGGTGCGGTCGCGCTTCGGCATCGCCAGCGCCTGCAGGACGGTGTCCTTGAGCCCTTCGATGTCGTGCGGGTTGATCAGCAGCGCCTGGCGCAGCTCGTCGGACGCCCCGGCGAACTCGCTGAGCACCAGCACGCCGTCTTCGTCCACCCGGGTCGCGACGTACTCCTTGGCGACCAGGTTCATGCCGTCGCGCAGGGCGGTGACGAGCATGACGTCGGCGGCGAGGTAGAGCGCCACCATCTCCTCGCGGGGGTAGCCGTGGTGCAGATACGCGACGGCGGTGTGGCCCAGCGTCGAGTAGTCGCCGTTGATGCGGCCGACGGTCAGCTCGATCTCGTCGCGCAGCTGGCGGTAGGTCTCGACGCGCTCGCGGCTGGGGCTGGCGACCTGGACGAGCGTGACGTCCTCGGCCTTCACGCGCCCCTCCTCGAGGAGCTCGCCGAAGGCCTTCAGCCGGTGGCCGATGCCCTTCGTGTAGTCGAGGCGGTCGACGCCGAGCATGATCTTCTCGGGGTTGCCGAGCTCCTCGCGGATCTCCTTGGCGCGGGCCTGGATGTCGGGCCGGCGGGCGAGCTCCTGGTACTGGTCGGCGTCGATGGAGATCGGGAACTGGCGCGCCAGCACCGTGCGGGCGAGACCGCCGCGGCGGTCGGTCGTCACGTGACGGTGCGAGCCCGCCTCCGGGTCGTCGGTGTCGATCGGCACCTCGATGATGGGACCGCGGGTCTCGTAGCCCTTAAGCCGCCGCACGGCCCGCGAGAAGTTCCCCGCATCCGCCACGCGCTGGAACCCGATCACGTCGGCGCCGAGCAGTCCGTCGATGATCTGACGGCGCCACGGAAGCTGCGAGTAGATCCCGTACGGCGGGAACGGGATGTGGTTGAAGAACCCGATCACCAGATCCGGCCGCAGCTCGCGCAGCATCGCCGGCACGAGCTGCAGCTGGTAGTCGTGCACCCAGACGACCGCGCCCTTTGCGGCCACGTCGGCGGCGGCCTGGGCGAAGCGGCGGTTGACCCGCACGTAGCTCTCCCACCACTCCCGGTGGTAGCTCGGCTGCGCGATCACGTCGTGGTAGAGCGGCCAGAGGGTGTCGTTGGAGAAGCCCTCGTAGTACTCCTGCAGCTCCTGCTCGGAGAGCGGGACGGGGTGGATGTTGATGCCGCCGGCCTCGAACGGCTCCACGTCCTCGTCCGCAACGCCGGCCCAGCCGATCCACACGCCGTCCTGCGACCGCATCACGGGCTCCAGCGCGGCGACCAGACCACCGGGCGACGGGCGCCAGTCGGCGTTGCCGCTCTCGTCGAGCACGCGGTCGACGGGGAGCCGGTTCGACACGATGATCAGGTCGTACGTGTCGCCCTCCGGTCCGGCGGTGGACGTGGAGGCGGTCGGTGCAGGCGTGGCGGTGATGGTGGGTCAACTCCCTCGAGAGGTCGGGACGTGAGACACCAGCCAGGGTACCAGCGTCCCTCCGCCAGGCCCCGGGGCCGCACAGGTCAGGCCGGCGTCACTGCGCCCTCCCGAGCAGCTGGACCAGCCGGTTCGCGTACTCGGCGTAGCCGGCGGCGGTCGGATGGAAGACATCGGCGCCGGTCGTGTTGAGCCAGGGCTTCGCATCGCCGACCTCGTGACCGGCGAAGTCGACCGGGAGGAAGGTGAGCGGCTTGCCCGCCGCGCGCTGGTCGTCGACCGCCTGCCGGATGACCTCGTTCAGCCCCAGCGTGGCCGCGTTGATCGCCGCGGAGGTCTGGAAGTCCGGCGCACCCGGAGCCGAGACGTCGTAGAGCAGCGTGTACCCGGTCACCACGATGCGCGCGTTCGGAGCCGCCTGCGCGATGGCGCTGTAGACCGTCTGCAGCCGGTCGGGCAGGACATTCAGCAGCGAGAGCGCGGCCGTCACCTCGTTGCGGCAGGCGGCGGCCTTGCCGGCGGCGCAGTCCCCCGCGATCTCGGCCACGCCCAGGTCGTTCCCGCCGATGCTGACGGTGACCAGGTCCGTGCGGTCGTCGAGCGCGATCAGCTGGTGCTTGAGCAGGTCGGAGGTGGTCGCGCCCGCGCACGCGGCGTTGACGACGAGGTCGATGCCCGCCTTCCGCGCGAAGACGGACGGGTAGCCGTTCGCGCTGAGACGGCACTTCCCCTGCTCGGCTCCTCCGCCGAACCCGGCCGCGTAGGAGTCACCCAGCGCGACGTACCGCGTCGCCGGCGTCAGCGGCTCCTTCGGGAAGGGGTCGGGCGTGGCGGTCGGGGTGGGAGCGGCCGTCTGGGCGCGCGACGCGGCGTCCGGAGTCTCGGCGCCGCTTGGTGCCCCCGAGCAGCCGCTCAGCACGAGGGCGACGGAGGCGGCGGCCGCGACGACGACGGCACGGAGCAGGCGGGAGGCGCGCAGCGCGCGGCGGTCTCGGGATGCTTCGGGTCGCATCCCCCAGACTCTAGCCCGCGACCCTTGGGGAACGCTCAGATGTGCTGTGCGTGCCGGGCCGGCCGGCGCGGCGTCAGATGCGCTCGGTGAGCGCCAGCAGGATGGCGGGGACGGAGGCGGACAGCCGCTCCGTGAACGTCCGCTGGTCGTCGGCGAGCACTGCGCGCGCCTCCCCGTTGGCGCACAGCTCCGCGATCACGCGTACCGCCTCCTCCGGGTCGATGGTGAACCGGCGCCGGGCGCTGCTGAGCGCCTCCACGACGATCTCCGTCAGGTCCGAGAAGAACTCGTCGTGGTAGCGCAGGTAGTCGGCGGCGATCGAGTGGTCGCGCAGCGCCATCAGCTGGAACTCGGCCTGCACGAGCCACCAGCGGCGGTCGTCGGACTGCAGCTCGAGGATGCGCGTGATGGTCTGGATGACTTCCTGGTCGCCGAGGTCGGCGCCGTGCTCACCCACGAGCGGGGTGAGGAACTGCGCGACGCCGGAGTTCAGCTGCTCCAGCCGCATCGTCTTCTCGCGCTCCATGAGGGCGAAGAACAGCTCCTCCTTACTGGAGAAGTTCGAGTAGAACGCACCCCGGGTGAAGCCGGCGGCCTCCGCGATCGTCTCGACGCTGGCGGCGCGCACGCCCTGGTCGGCGAAGACCTCGAACGCGGCGTCGAGCAGCCGGGCCCGGGTGCGCCGCCGACGCGCGGATTCGGCGGGCGCGTCCTCGCGTCCGTCGGCCGGGACCGCCTCACTGAGAGTCGTGCTTTCCAAGCTGAAACCTTCCTGAATCCTACTTTCGATACAGCAGTGTATCCGATACGGTTCTGTACGGATACAAGGATGTATCGAATCCCTGTCGTCGCTTTCGGTACTCACCCACTGGAGAACCCGTGTCATCGCTCCTGTACTCGGTCGGCCGGTGGGCCTACCGCGCCCGCGCTCTGGTCGTGATCGTCTGGATCGGCCTCCTCGCCCTCCTCGGCGGCGGCGCCCTGCTGTTCAACCAGGGCACGGACAACAGCTTCAGCATCCCGGGTACCGAGTCCCAGGAGGCGCTCGACACGCTCAGCCGCACCTTCCCGCAGGTCAGCGGCACGTCGGCGCAGATCGTCGTGGTGGCGCCCGACGGCACGACGGTCGATGACAGCGACATCAAGCAGCCCATCGAGGACACGGTGGATGCGGTCAAGGACATCCCGGGCGTCTCGGGCGTGAGCTCGCCCTACTCCGCCCAGGTCAAGAACCTCATCTCGGACGACCGCTCGGCGGCGATCATCACGGTCCAGCTGAAGGGCCAGATGACCACGGTCACCGACGACACCAAGACGGCGATCAAGGATGCGGGCGCCGACCTGGCCAAGCAGCTGCCGGACGGTTCGAAGTCCGCGGTCGGCGGTCAGCTCTTCTCGCAGAACCTGCCGACGCTCTCCGCGGTCGAGCTCATCGGCGTCGGGATCGCGCTCGTCGTGCTCATCGTGACCTTCGGATCGTTCCTCGCCGCCGGGATGCCGCTGCTCACCGCGCTGCTGGGCGTCGCGATCTCGATGTGCCTGATCTTCATCGCGACGCTGTTCGGCTCGATCTCGTCCACGACGCCGATGCTCGCCCTCATGCTCGGCCTGGCGGTCGGCATCGACTACTCGCTCTTCATCATCTCGAGGCATCAGGGCCAGCTGAAATCGGGGGTCCCCCCGGAGGAGTCGACCGCGCGGGCCGTCGCGACGGCCGGCTCCGCGGTGCTGTTCGCGGGCATCACTGTGATCATCGCGCTCGCCGGGCTCGCCGTCGCGGGCATACCGTTCCTGACGACGATGGGCATCGCCGCGTCGGTCGCGGTCTTCGTCGCCGTGCTGGTCGCCCTGACCCTGACGCCCGCGCTGCTCGGCTTCGCCGGGGCGCGGCTCACCCCGGGGCGGCGGAAGGCCGCCCGGGAGGCGAAGCGGGCGGCGGCAGCCTCCGCCGGACGGGACGACGCCGACGACGCCGGCGCTGACGCCGGCGCTGACGCCGGCGCTGTCGCCGGCGCTGTGGCCGACTCCGGCCCCGCCGAACCGACCTCCGCCGCTCCGTCCTTCACCCACGCCGCGACCGCCGAGATCCCGCCCGGGTTCTTCCGCGGGTGGGTCCGCGTGGTCACGCGCATCCCGATCGTCACCGTCGTGGCCGTCGTCATCGCGCTCGGCGTCGCCGCGCTGCCCGCGCTCCAGCTGCGGCTGGCGCTGCCGGACGCCGGGTCGCAGCCGGAGGGCAAGCCCGCACGCATCGCCTACGACCTGGTCTCCGAGCACTTCGGCCCCGGCTACAACGGCCCCCTCATCGTCACCGGGTCCATCATCCAGAGCACGGACCCCGTCGGTCTGATGACCAAGATCGGCGACGAGATCGCAGAGCTCCCCGGCGTCGCCTCCGTGCCGCTCGCCACTCCGAACGCGACCGCCGACACCGGGATCGTCCAGGTGGTGCCGACCACCGGCCCGAACGACCAGAAGACGGCCGACCTGGTCGCCGAGATCCGCTCCAAGCACCAGCACTTCCTCGACGAGTACGGCGTCGACCTGAAGGTCACCGGCAACACGGCCGCGCAGATCGACGTGTCGTCGCGGCTGGCCGGGGCGCTCCTTCCCTTCGGCGTGCTCGTGGTCGGGCTCTCGCTCATCCTGCTCACGATGGTGTTCCGGTCGATCGCGGTGCCCATCAAGGCGGCCCTCGGCTACCTGCTGTCCGTCGGCGCGGCGTTCGGCGCGGTCACGGCCGTGTTCGAGTGGGGCTGGCTGTCGGATGTCATGCACGTCGACAAGACGGGCCCGATCATCTCGTTCATGCCGATCATCCTGATGGGCGTGCTGTTCGGCCTCGCCATGGACTACGAGGTCTTCCTGGTCAGCCGCATCCGCGAGGACTACGTGCACGGCGGCAACGCGCGCCGCGCCATCCAGAGCGGGTTCGTGGGCTCGGCGAAGGTCGTCACGGCCGCGGCGATCATCATGATCTCCGTCTTCGCGGCGTTCGTGCCGGAAGGCGACGCCTCGATCAAGCCGATCGCGTTGGGGCTCGCCGTGGGTGTGTTCGTCGACGCCTTCATCGTCCGCATGACGCTCGTCCCCGCCGTGCTCCAGCTGCTCGGCGAGAAGGCGTGGTGGATGCCGCGCTGGCTGGACCGTATCCTGCCGTCGTTCGACGTGGAGGGCGACGGCCTGCAGAAGGAGCTGGAGCTGGCCGACTGGCCGGAGGCCGGCGCCCGCGACGTCGCGGCGGCCGAGGGCCTGGGCGTCAGCGCGCGCTCGCGGAAGCTGGTCGGCGACGTGTCGTTCCGGCTCGGCGACGGCGAGGTGCTGGTCGTGCACGGCGGCGATCGCACCGCGGCGCTCGCGCTGCTCATGGCCATCACGGGCCGCACGCGCATCGACGGCGGGACCGTGAAGGTCGCCGGCTTCGTGCTGCCCACGCGCGGCGCCGCCGTCCGCTCGCGCACCTCCATGGTGCGGCTGGACACGGCCGAGACCCCGGTGGACGACCTCCGCCGCGCCCTCGCCAGCCGCCCGCAGCTGCTCGCCCTCGACGGCGTCGACGGCGTCACCGACCCGGTCGAGCGCCGGCGCATCCGCGCCGAGCTGACCGCCGCCCTCAGCCGGGCGCGGGTCGAAGAGCGCCCGTTCGTCCTGGTGGTGAGCTGCGTCGATCCGTCCGGCCTCGACGACCTGCTCCCGGAGGCGGTGGAGCCCACCGCCGTCGACCTCGACGGCGAGCCCCGCGGCCGCCGCACGCGTCCGGACGCCGCCACCGACCTCACCGACACCGACCGCGCCGAGCACGGCGCCCACCTCGAGAAGACCAACGCCTGATGACCACGCCAACATCCTCACTCCGCCGTCCCCGCTCCCTGTTCTCGCTGGAGCGGATGCGCTCCGACAAGCGCGTCACCTGGCTGACGATCGTCGGCATCCTGCTCGTGCCGATCGTCATCGGCGGCCTCCTCGTCTGGGCGCTGTGGAATCCGACCGAGCGCCTCCACGACGTCAAGGCGGCGGTGGTGAACCTCGACCAGCCGGTGAAGGTCAACGGACAGACGGTACCGCTCGGACGTCAGCTGTCCGCCGGGCTCCTCGACAGCGCGAACGACAACTTCACCTGGGTGCTGAGCGACAAGAAGGATGCGGACAAGGGCCTCGCGAGCGGCGAGTACGTCTCTGTGGTGACCATCCCGGAGAACTTCTCGAAGGCGGCGACCTCGACCGCCGGGGCGGCCGCCGACGCCACGCAGGCGACCATCGACGTGCGCACCAGCCCGGAGTCGAAGCTGGTGGACCCGGCGATCAGCCAGGCGGTCACGACCACGGCGACCTCCGTGCTGAACAAGCAGCTCACCTCCACATACATCGCGAACGTCTACGTCGGCTTCAACACCCTCGGCGAGCAGCTCGGCAAGGCCGCGACCGGAGCCGACCAGCTCTCCGGCGGCCTGGTGCAGCTGGCGAGCGGCACCCACCAGCTGGCCGACGGCGCCGCGCAGCTGTCGACCGGCGCATCGTCGCTGGCGAGCGGCATCTCGCAGCTGTCCGACGGCACCTCGGGCCTGGCCGATGGCCTCCAGCAGCTGTCGGGCGGCGCCGGTTCGCTGGCCGGTGGCCTGACGACCCTGCAGCAGAGCACCTCCGGCCTGCCGGCGCAGACGCAGCAGCTCGCCGCCGGCGCTGCGGGCGTCTCCGCCGGCGTGCAGAAGACCGCGGACGGGCTCGGTGAGCTGTACAACGGCTGCGTCGCAGCGCACGGCGCGCTCGACCCGACCTGCGAGGGCATCGCGCAGACGCGTGCCGGCATGACCACCCCGCAGGGCGGGAACCCGAGCCTCACCGGCCTGGCCTCGACGGTCGCGGGCGGCACGCAGCAGCTCGCGGCGGGGATGCCGGCGCTCACGAACGGCATCGCCCAGTCGGCGTCCGGGGCGCAGCAGCTCGCCTCCGGCACCGCCCAGTCGGCGTCCGGCGCGCAGCAGCTCGCCTCCGGCGCCTCCCAGTCGGCGGACGGTGCGCAGCAGTTCGCGACCGGCGTGCAGCAGCTGAGCGACGGCATCCCGGCGCTCGCCTCCGGCGCCGACCAGTCCGCGTCGGGCGCCTCCTCGCTCGCTACGGGCCTGCACTCGGCGGTGAAGCAGCTCCCGAGCTACGACACCAGCGAACGGAAGAGCCTGGCGGATGTCGCCGCGCAGCCGGTCACGCAGAAGGCGTCCGGCACGACCGCGTTCGGCACCTCCAGCATCCCGCTGTTCGCCTCCGTCGCGCTGTGGCTCGGCGCTCTGGCGACGTTCCTCGTGCTGCAGGCGCTGTCGCGCCGTGCGCTGCTGACCGCGCGCGCCGCCGGGCTCATCGCGCTCGACGGGTTCGTCCCGGCGGCGGTGCTCGGCGTGGCGCAGGGCGTGCTCGTGTCCGCGGTCATGGCTCCCGCCCTCGGGCTGGACGTGGGCCACTGGTTCGGCTTCGCCGCCCTGGCGGCGGCGGCCGGGATCGCGTTCGCCGCCGTCAACCACGGCCTCGTGGCGCTGCTCGGCGGCGTCGGGCGGTTCCTGTCGATGCTGGTCGTGGTGGTGACGCTCGCCTCCGGCATCGTGTCGACCGCCCCGACGTTCTTCGATGCGGCACTGCCGTGGCTGCCGACCTCCCCCGCCATCACTGCCCTCCAGGGCGCGATCGACGGCTCGGCGGATGCGTGGCGCGGCCTGGGCGGGCTGCTGCTGTGGGCGGCGTTCGGCTTCGCCGTCGCGCTGATCGCGGTGGCCCGCCGCCGCGTCGTCAACGCCGCGCAGCTGCTCCCCGCCGAGTAGCCGCGGGCCCCGCCCCGCGCGCCGCGATCGAGGGGCGCAACACGCCGTTATCCCGGCGGGATAACGGCGTGTTGCGGCCCCTCGATGACCGGCCGGGCGGGCGCGCAGCTACAGCGTGGCGGAGAGGGCGAGCGTCGCGAGCACGACCGTCACCGGCGCAACGATCAGGCCGAGGAGCATGTAGCGGCTCCAGCGGATCTCCACGTCGAACGACGTCAGTCGCTGGTGCCAGAGCAACGTCGCGAGCGACGCCCACGGCGTGATCAGCGGACCGGCGTTCACGCCGATCAGGAGCGCGGCCAGCCGCGCCGGACTCGTCGCGACGGGCTCCAGAGCGAGGTACGCCGGCAGGTTGTCGATCGCGTTGGCGCCGACCAGACCGGTGAGCGAGAGCCGCAGCAGGGCCAGCGGGGACTCGCCGGTGCCCGAGATGACCGCCATGATCGTCCCGAGCCCGGCCGAGTGCAGCGCCTCGATGAACAGGAACAGCCCGGAGGCGAGCAGCACCAGCTGCCACGGCAGCAGCCCGAACCGCACGACCGACCGGCGTCGCACGAGGAACAGCGCGATGAGCACCAGGGCCGCGATGCTGGTCGGCAGCCAGACCGGCAGGCCGGAGACGAGCAGCGGGATGAGCGCGACGACGACCGCGGCCGACACCCAGAACAGGATGGGGTCCTCGATCCCGTCCTCCTCCCCGGTCTCGTAGCGCACGAGCAGGAACTTGCGGGCGATCACGAACACCACGATCATCGGCACGATCATCGCGACCAGCGCCGGGGCCAGCATCAGCGCGGCGAACGCGGCCGGGGTCGGATCCCCCATCGCGTGCTGGGCCAGCAGGTTCGTGAGGTTCGACACGGGCAGCAGGAGCGACCCGGCGTTCGCCATCCACACCGTGGTGAGGGCGAACGGCAGCGGGTTGATCCCGGCGTGACGCGCCATCACGATGACGACCGGGGTGAGCAGCACGGCCGTCGTGTCCAGCGACAGGAAGATGGTGCTGAGCGCGGCGACCAGCACCACCAGCAGCCACAGCACCCAGGCGCGTCCGCGCCCCCACCGGGCGGTCTGCTGCGCGAGGATGGTGAAGACGCCGGCCTCGGCGGCCAGTTCCGTCACGACCGTGATGGCGATCACGAAGAGCAGGATGGGCCACACGCGGTCCCACAGTTCGACGGCCTCCGGGACGGGCAGCAGGCCCGTCGCCACGGCGATGCCGCCGAGCACGAGGAGCACGGCGCCCACGATCGCGGTGCGCATCCTCCTCCTCCCGGTCCCGACTGTGGAAGCGTACGCTACGGGGCGACACCGAAAGGAACGGCATGCGCAAGTACCTCTTCAACGGGGCCGTGATCAGTGCGGCGATCGGCCTGTGGACCACCATCCAGTCGTCCAAGAGCGGGCCGCGCGACTGGCGCATCCCGCTGATGTGGATCAACGCCGGGATCTCGCTCGCGCTGGCCGTCGGCGCGGTGCTTCAGGAGTCCAAGGAGGCGTCCGAGCGCGAATCCCACCCCCTCGGATCCCGAAAAGGGCGTTGACCCGCTGATTTCCGGGAAATTCTCCGGCGTGTTGCGCGGTCTCACAGCGCGCGTGTCCAGGACACTTGTATTCGAAGGTGAACCTGGAAGGGGTGCGCGATGTTTGGTCGTAGGCGGCACGCTGCAGCGGTGCCGGCGGCGCCGGTCCCTCAGCTGACGGATGCCCAGATCCTCGAGCTCGTGCACACGAAGGTGGCCGAGCTGATCGGCGAGAAGGGCGAGTGGACGGTCGTCCGCCGCGCCCAGGACGACACCGACACCATCTTCCACTCGATCCTCGCCCAGTCCGTCTCGGTCGGCATCGCCGCCGCCATCGCGGAAGCGCGCCGTCGCCTCGAGGCCGGCGAGTCGCTCACCGAGCCGCAGCACCTGGCCGCCGCGGTGACCGACCAGCCGGCGACCGAGAGCGCCGCCGTCGTGGAGCCCGTCGCCGCCTCCGTCGCAGTGGATGCGGACGCCGCGATCGCAGAGCCCGCCCCCGCCGTCGCCGAGACGCCGGTCGAGGCCGAGCCGGCCGCGTTCGGCTGGGAGCCCGCTCCGATCACCCAGTGGACCGACCTGCGCAAGCCTGTGACCGGCGAGTTCCCGCTCGTCTCGCACCGCTCGGCGGCCTGACCACCGCTCAGCCCAGTACCGCTCAGCCCAGCGGCGCCCAGTCCTTCGGCCCGTCCGATCCCGCCGGGTACTCCTCCAGCGGCACGCGGCCCTGGCGCCACGCGTCGAGCACCGGCTCCACGATCCGCCAGCACTCCACCGCCGTGTCGGCCCGAACCGACAGCGACGGGTCGCCGTCGAGGATGCCCTCCAGGACTTCGCCGTAAGCCAGCAGCGCTCCGGGGCCGAAGTCGGCGGTGAGCGTCGTGCGCTCCAGCTCGTACGGGTCGTCGGTGCCGTTGATGTTGAGTTCCAGCTCCATCGAGTCCGGTGCGAACATCAGCCGCAGCTTGGCCGGCTCCATGGTGCCCTTCAGCCCGACCGGCATCTGCCGTGCGGGCGCGAACGTGATCACCATCTCGCGCCGCCGGCCGCCGAGCGCCTTCCCGGAGCGGAGCGTGAACGGGACGCCCTTCCACCGCCAGGTGTCGATCTGCAGCGTGACCTCGGCGAGCGTCTCGGTCTCCCGCGACGGGTCGACGCCCTTCTCGTCCGCGTAGGCGGGCAGCGTGCGTCCCTCGATCTCCCCCGCACCGTAGCGGGCGCGGCGGCTGGAGGCGACGGGGTCGTCGCCCCACACCTTCGTCGCGCGCAGCACCAGCTGCTTGGCGTCGCGGAGGTCCGGCGCTCCGAGCGTGGACGGCGGCTCCATGGCGAGCACCGCCATCACCTGCAGGAGGTGGCTCTGGATCATGTCGATCAGCGCCCCGGCGCCGTCGTAGTAGCCGGCGCGTCCCTCCAGCGCCAGCGTCTCGTCATAGATCACGTCGACGCGCTCGATGTGGAGGCCGTCCCAGATGGGTTCGAGAATGCCGTTGGCGAAGCGCACGCCGAGGATGTTGAGCACGCTGGAACGGCCGAGGAAGTGGTCCACGCGGTGGATCTGGTCTTCGGGCACGAGCTTGGCGAGCTGCGCGTTCAGCGCGATCGCGCTCTCCCGGTCGGTGCCGAAGGGCTTCTCGAGCGCGAGGGTGAGGCCCTTCGGCAGCTCGAACGTGCCGAGGGCCTGGCACGCCTTCGCGGTGACCGCGGGCGGGAGGGCGAAGTAGAGGGCGGGCACGCCGTCCGCGCTCCCGAGCAGCTGCTTCAGGTCGTCGGCGCTCGTCGCGTCGGCCTTCACGTACCGCGTCCCGTCGAGCAGCCGCTCGACCGCGTCGCCCTTCGCCTCGACGGTCGCGAACGAGGTGCGGACGATCTTCTTCCACGCGTCGTCGTCGAGGTCGGCGCTGCTGGAGCCCACCAGAGCGAACGCGCGATCCGGCTGATCGGTGAGCAGTTGTCCGATGGCGGGGAGCAGGAGCCGTGACGTGAGGTCGCCGGATGCTCCGAGAATCACAAGAGTGTCCACGGACTGCGTCATGCCCATCACAGTACGGCCATACTGGGAATATGTCGCTCCCCATCGAGGATTACGCCCTGATCAGTGACTGCTTCACCGGGGCCCTCGTCGGGAAGGACGGAAGCATCGACTGGCTGTGCCTTCCGCGCTACGACTCGCGCTCCATGTTCGGGGCGCTGCTCGGCACCGAGGACCACGGACGCTGGCTGGTGGCCCCGACCGACGCGTCCGCGACCAGCACCCGCCGGTACGAGAAGGACACGATGATCCTCGTCACGCGGTGGACCACCCCGAGCGGGGAGGTCGAGGTCACCGACCTCATGCCGATGAACGACCACCGCGCGGACATCATCCGGCGGGTCCGCGGCGTCAGCGGCACCGTCCCGATGCAGCAGGACCTCCGCATCCGCTTCGGCTACGCCACGGCGATCCCCTGGGTGCGCCAGGAGAAGAAGGAGCACCCGCACGCGCTGATCGCGGTCGCCGGGCCCGACGCGATCGTCGTCCGCGGCACGGAGCTGCGCCCGGCGAACCATTCCCACCAGGGCTCCTTCTCCGTGCACGCCGGCGAGACGATCGACCTCGTGCTCACCTGGTTCCCGTCGCACCGCGACTCTCCCCCGGCGCTCGACGTGGAGGGCGCCCTCCAGCACACCCGCGAGTGGTGGGCCGAGTGGGCGAGCGGGTACGCGCACGAAGGGCCGTACCGCGATGAGGTCGTGCGCTCGCTGCTGCTGCTCCGCGCGCTCTCCCACCTGGAGACCGGGGGCATCGTGGCCGCCGCGACCACCTCACTGCCGGAGTCGTTCGGGGGGCAGCGCAACTGGGACTACCGCTACGTGTGGCTGCGGGATGCGTCGCTCACCATCGGCGTGCTCCTCGCCCACGGCTACAACGACTACGTCGACCACTGGCGCGACTGGCTGCTGCGCGCCATCGCGGGCGACCCCGGCGACGTGCAGATCATGTACGGCCTGGCGGGCGAGCGCGATCTCGACGAGCGCATCATCGACAGCCTCCCCGGATACCAGGGGGCGCATCCGGTGCGCGTCGGCAACGGTGCGTCGACCCAGTTCCAGGCCGACGTGATCGGCGAGGTCATGCTCGGCCTCGACCGCGGGCGTCGCGCCGGCAACCCGGAGACGCGCTTCTCGTGGGCGCTCCAGCGGGCGCTGATGGGATACCTGGAGCAGCATTGGCGGGACCCCGACCACGGCATCTGGGAGATCCGCGACGAGCCGAAGCAGTTCACGCATTCGCGCGCGCTGGTGTGGGCCGCCTTCGACTGCGCCGTCCGCGCGGTCGAGGACTACGGCCTCGAAGGCCCGGTGGAGCGGTGGAAACGCGAGCGCGACGCGATCCGCGCCGACATCGAGGCGAACGGCTGGGACCCGCACCGCGGAACCTACGTTCAGCACTACGGCTCGACCGAGGTGGATGCGTCGCTGCTCCAGCTGGCGCAGGTCGGCTATGTCGCAGCGGACGACCCGCGGATGCTGGGCACCGTCCGCGCGCTCGAAGAGGACCTGCTGCGGGACGGGCTGCTGCTCCGCTACCGCACCGAGAGCGGGGTGGACGGGCTGCCCCCGGGCGAGCATCCGTTCCTCGCCTGCTCGTTCTGGCTGGTCGAGCAGTACGCCCACTCGGGGCGCCACGAGGACGCGGTCCGGCTCATGGATCGGCTGGTCGGCCTGGCGAACGACGTCGGTATGCTCTCCGAGGAATACGACGTCGAGGGCCGCTCCCACGCCGGGAACACCCCTCAGGCGCTCACCCATCTCGCCCTGGTCCGCGCGGCGGACGCGATCGGGGGCGTCCCGCTGTGAGCCCCGCCCCCGCCGCCGATGCGGGCACGCTCGAGCAGACCGGAACCGACGAACTGCTCCAGCTGGGCTCGCCCTGGATCACGATCGTCTGGAACGACCCCGTCAACCTGATGAGCTACGTCACCTACGTCTTCCAGACCTACTTCGGCTTCCCGCGACGGGAGGCGGAGCGGCTGATGATGCTCGTGCACAACGAGGGCCGCGCGGTCGTCGCGACGGGCACGCGCGAGGAGATGGAACGGCACGTCGAGGCGATGCACGACTACGGCCTCTGGGCGACGCTGCGGAAGGCCGACGAGTGATCCCGTTCCACCGGCGGAAGGACGGGCGCGTGTCGGCGCGGTTCCGCGCGGACGAGGCGCAGCTGCTGCGCTCGCTCGCCGAGGAGGCCGTCGAGCTGGCGCGCGCGTCCGCCGCGGACGACGGCTCCGCCGATCCGGCGCTGCGGCGCCTGCTGCCCGACGCGTATCCGGACGACCCGGAGGCGTCGGCGGAGTTCCGCCGGTTCACCGCCGCGGGGCTGGCCGAGCGCAAGGAGGCGGGCGCGAGGACGCTCATCGACAGCCTGGGCGAGCCCGCCGCCGGCTCGGTGGTCGTCGTGCTGGACGCGGAGCAGGCGACCGCGTGGCTCCGCACCATCACCGATCTGAGGCTCGTCCTCGCGGCGCGACTCGGCATCCACGAGGACGGCGACGAGGGCGACGTGCACGACGACGAGTCGGCCATGCAGCGCGCGGTCTACGACTGGCTGGCCGCCGTGCAGGAGTTCCTGGTGCTGGCGGTGCGGCCGCGGCGCTGACCGCCGGGCGCCGAACGTGGCGCGCTGACGGTCGGCGCTGACCGCTCAGACCGGGTAGCGCACCGCCGCGGCCGCCGCTCCCCCGCCCGGCACATCCTCGGCCCGCAGCGCGTACACGGTCGCCTTCGACCCGAGCGCGCGGCGCAGGATCTCGTCCACCACGCCGTAATCGCCCGGGACGTCCTCGTCGGCGAAGGTGATCACGCCCGTCTCGTCGTCGACCCAGCCCGGAACGCGCCGGTCGATGTCGAAGACCAGGGACTCGACGGCGCCGAACGTCGCGGCGCGGGCGATGTCGCTCAGGTCGACCAGGGCGGTGCCCGCCGCGATCCGTGCCTCGTACGCCTCCCGCAGCGCCCCCACCTTGCTCGCGTACAGCCGGTCGAGCACGCCCCGGGCGGCGGCGGCGAGCTCTTCGTCCGTCTTGTCCTCCGGGTTGCCGGAGATCGTCTCGGCGACCAGCCGCGGGTACTCGACCGCGCCGCGGAAGATGCCCGCAAGCGGCTCGGCGGCGGCGAGGATGAGCGGCTCCGACGAGTTCGCGAGGAGCGGCCGGAGCGCCCGGTCGATCGCCTGCACGTACTCCAGCATCCGCACCTTCTGGCCTTCGGAGCCCTGGATGCGCCCGTCCGGCGAGCGGCCGCTCACCGAAGCCAGCCCGACGGCCGAGGCGACGTCGTGCGGCATCCCGGGCACGTCGATCCGCTCGGCCGGCCGGTCGGGGGTGATGTGCAGGAGGCGGACCGAGTTGCCCGCGAGCGCCAGGATGAGCGCCGACTGCGGGAAGGTCAGCGCGCGCAGCAGCGGCTTGACGTAGAAGCGGTCCGAGATCTCGCAGGATGTGCCCAGCCGGTTGGGGAGCCGGAAGGTCTGGGCCATATCGCCGTCGAGGAAGACGGCCAACGAGCGCGATTGGTAGCGCCAGAAGTCCCGGTCGTCGAGGATGCGCTCGCCTTCGGTGTGCACGGCTCGGATGCGGGCCCGGTCCACCTTCAGCTCCTCGAGGGCCCGCGCGGCGCTCGCGAGGTGGTTCTTGAGCTCGATCCTCGCCCGATCCGCCTCGGCGGGCGTCGTCCCCGTCGGCAGGTAGATGCTCACGCACCCGGGCTGCCGGAGTGCGGCGATCCGTTCGACGTCGGCCTTGGTGGGAATGTCCTTGTACTCCACGTGTGGTCCTCCTTGCCCCAGCGGTGCGGCGCGGTCGGTCGCGGTGGGGCAAGTCTGGCCGCACCCCGGGTGCCTTCACAAGACTCGTATTGACTTCCGCGCGTAGAGCGCCTACCGTCTTTTGAACCGGTTTAGATGACGTCGTCGATCGGATGTTCCGACCGTCGGCGCCCCACGATTCGAGGGGTCGCAACGATGCGCAACCGACTACTGACCATGCCCAGGGCGGCACTCGCCCTGTTTATCGGGGCGACGCTCGCCGCCACCGCCACCGCTCTTCCCGCCCAGGCGGCGAGCCCATCCGTGCACGCCGCCGGGACGGCGGCTGCGGACGCTCCGGCGAAGCTCACCAAGCTGGCGCACCTCGACTTCCTGCTCGACGACGTGCCCCTGCTCGCGGGCGTCCCCGGGCACACGACGTACCGGGCGGCCGACGAGCCCACCGCGCGCGCCCCGTGGGTCTACGCCGACCGCCAGACCGACGGCTCCTTCCGCCGGGTGGGCGGCGGACCGATCACCGACCCGGCCCGCGGTTGGTATGCGCAGGGCGCCTACGACGCCGACGACATCTCCCGCGCCGCCGTCGTGTATCTCCGCGACTGGAAGCAGAACGGCACCGCCACCAGCCGGACGAGCGCGTACCAGCTGCTGCGCTCGCTCACGTACCTGCAGACGGCCGACGGACCGAACGCCGGCAACGTGGTGCTCTGGCAGCAGCACGACGGGACGCTGAACCCGTCCGCCATACCGAAGGAGCTGCCCGACCCGTCCGACTCCGCCGAGTCGTTCTGGCTGGCGCGCACCGTGTGGGCGCTCGGCGAGGGCTACGCCGGCTTCCGCTCCGCAGACCCGGCCTTCGCGTCGTTCCTTGCCGACCGGATGCAGCTCGCGCTCGGCGCACTGCAGCGCCAGTCGCTCGCGCAGTACCCGACGACCCAGGTGGCGAACGGCGTGACCGTGCCCGGCTGGCTCATCGTCGGCAGCGCCGGCGCGACCGCGGAGGCCGTGCTCGGCCTGAGCGCCTTCGTGGCCGCGCAGCCCGGCGACACGGCCGCACGCACCGCCCTGGCCCGCTACGCCGAGGGCGTCCCGCGCCTGCAGAGCGGCGGGACCGGCCAATGGCCGTTCGGCGCCCTGCTGCCCGAGGCCAACTCCCCCACCTTCTGGCACGCCTGGGCCGGGATGGAGCCCGCGGCCCTCACGGCCGCGGCGCAGACGCTCGGCGACAGCGCCCTGCAGCGCGCCGCCTCCACCGACCTCGCGCAGTTCACCGCGCAGCTGCTGGCCACCGGCGGTCCGGACAACGGCTGGACGCCGACCCCGGCCGACCGCACCCAGATCGCGTACGGCGTCGACTCCCGGCTCGAGGGACTGATCGCCGCCTCGGACGCGACCGGCGCCACCGGGCTCGCCGCCCTCGCGGGCGCCGAGGGCGCCTGGTACTTCGGTGCGAACCGCGCGGGTGTCCCCGCCTACGACCCGGCCACCGGTGTGTGCGTCGACGGCATCGCCGCCGACGGCACCGTGAACCGCAACTGCGGCGCGGAGTCCGTGATCCACACCGAGCTCAGCATGCTCGCGCTGGACGCGCATCCCGCCATCGCCCGCGCCGCCACCTCCCTCACGCGCACCACCGCGACGAACGGCCTCACGGTCGTCGAAGCGGAGAGCGGGACGACGACCGGTCCGGTCACCACGGCGACCCCGCCCTCCGCCTGGACCGGCTCGGCCAACTGGTCGGGCGGCGCGTACCTGCAGGCCGGCAGCGGCTCGACGGTCACCATCGCGCTCCCCGCCGGTCACCCGGTGGCGCGCATCCTCCCGATCGCCGACCTCGGCCCCGGAGGATCCGGCACGACGAGCTGGTCTGCCGCAGTAGGGAGGTTCACCCTCCCGCTCGGCCGCACCGACAACGTGCGCCCCGGCGAGCAGGGCATCGCCCCCAGCCCGGTGTTCCTGCTGCCGCAGACGCTGCCCGTCCCCGTGCCCGCGCAGGCGACCTCGGTGACCGCGAAGGTGAGCGGAACGGCACGCCTGGACGCGCTGCTCGTGCAGCCCGTCGTCTCCCACCTGGGTCTCGCGGGCACCACCTCCCTCGACGTCTACGTGAACGCGACGAAGCTCCCGCTCCCGCAGAAGATCGCCGCGACCGGCCCCGTGACCGCGACCGCCTTCGACGCGACGGGCCACCAGGTCGGGCGCGCCCAGACCGTGGGCGCGCACGGCTTCATCGTCGTGCCTCCGGGCGGCTTCACGACGGTGACCCCGCGATGAGCCCGTCCGCCGTCACGATCAACGACGTCGCCCGCGCCGCCGGCGTGAGCAAGTCGCTGGTGTCGCTCACCCTCAACGACCGGCCGGGGGTCAAGAGCGAGACGCGGGAGCGCATCCTGCAGACCGCGAAGGAGCTCGGCTGGACGCCGAACCCCGGCGCGCGCGGGCTCACCACCCGCCGCGCCTACGCCCTGGGGCTGGTGCTGCGTCGCGAACCGCGGACGATCGAGGTCGACCCGTTCTTCGCGGCGTTCATCGCGGGCGTCGAGACCGTGCTCTCGGAGCGCGGCAACGTCCTCGTGCTGACCGTGGTCCCCGATGCGGCCGCCGAGGAGCGCGCCTACGCCCGCCTCGCCGCGGACAAGCGCGTCGACGGCTTCCTCCTCACCGACCTGCTGGCCGAGGATGCGCGCATCCCCCTCATCGAGCGCCTCGGCTCGTTCGCCGTCTCGCTCGGCGCCCCTCCCGGCGGCAGCCCGTTCCCGGTCATCAGCCGTGACTACGACAGCGGCATCGACGAGCTCGTCGCCCACCTCGTCGGCCTCGGCCACCACCGCATCGCGCACGTCTCCGGAGACGAGCGGATGCTGCACGGCCTCCGCCGGCGCGAGCGGTTCGAGGAGGCCGCCCGCGCGGCGGGACTCGAACCGGTCGTCGTCCCCACTGACTTCTCGCCCGAGCAGGGAGCGTCCGCCACAGCGGCCCTCCTCGACGGCGAGGACCGCCCGACCGCGATCGTCTACGGCAACGACCCGATGGCGATCGCCGGGATGGGCGTCGCTCACGAACGCGGGCTCGACCTCCCCGGCGAGCTCTCGGTCACCGGGCTGGACGGATCCCACATCGGGTCGTTCGTCTATCCCTCCCTCACCACCCTCGACAACGACCCGGCAGGCTTCGGCCTCGCCGCCGCCACCGCGCTGCTGCGGCTGGTGGAGGACGGCGAGGCCGCCGACGTCGCCCTGCCGCCCGCCCGGCTCGTGGTGCGCGCCTCCACGGCGCCGCCCGCCCGCTGAACCCCACCCCATCGAAAGGCACACCATGCGAAAGAACACACTGCGAAGAGGCAGACTCGCCGCATCCCTCGTCACCGCCGGGCTGATCGCCGGCACGCTCGCCGCCTGCGGATCGAGCGGCGGCGGTGCCAGCGACGCCATGAAGGCGCACGGGCCGATTACCATCTGGTACTCCAACAACGCCCAGGAGGTGCAGTGGGGCAAGGCCATGGTCTCGGCCTGGAACTCCGCGCATCCCAAGGAGCAGATCAAGGCGCAGGAGGTGCCGGCCGGCAAGAGCACCGAGGAGGTCATCGGCGCCGCGATCACCGCGGGCACCACGCCGTGCCTGGTGTTCAACAACCTCCCGGCCGCAACCGGTCAGTGGCAGAAGCAGGGCGGCCTCGTCGACCTGTCGAAGTTCTCCGACGGCGCGAAGTACATCGAGGCGCGCAGCGGCGACGCCGCGAAGCAGTACAAGTCCTCCGACGGCGACTACTACCAGATGCCCTGGAAGCAGAACCCGGTCATGATCTTCTACAACAAGGCCATCTTCCAGAAGGCCGGCCTCGACCCGAACAACCCCGACCTGTCGACCTACGACAAGTTCCTGGCGGCCGCGCAGAAGATCAAGTCGTCCGGCGCCGCGCCGTACGCGATCTACCCGGCGCCGACGAGCGAGTTCTTCCAGGTGAACTTCGACTACCTGCCGCTGCTCGCCGCTCAGACCGGCGGCAAGACGTTCATCGAGGACGGCAAGGCCACGGTCACCAGCCAGGACTCGCTGGATGTCGCGAACTTCTGGAAGCAGATCTACAGCGACGGGCTCGCCGGCAAGGAGCAGTACCAGGGCGACGCCTTCCAGGACGGCAAGTCCGCGATGGCCATCGTCGGACCGTGGGCGATCGCCTACTACGGCGACAAGGTGCAGTGGGGCTCGGTCCCCGTCCCGACCAAGGACGGGAAGCCGGCCGACGAGACCTACACGTTCCCGGACGCGAAGAACATCGGCATGTACACCTCGTGCAAGAACCAGGGCACGGCGTGGGATGTCATCAAGTTCGCGACGAGCAAGGAGCAGGACGGCAAGCTGCTCGACGTGACCGGCCAGATGCCGATCCGGACGGACGTGGCGACGACGTACTCCGACTACTTCGACTCCCACCCGGCGTACAAGGAGTTCGGTGCGCAGAGCGCCCGCACGGCCGATGACCCGACCGGCACCAACACGATCGCCCAGATGCAGGCCCTGCGCGACGCCTACACCAAGGCGGTCGTGAACGGCAGCGGTTCGGTCGAGGACGCGTTCAAGGCGGCCGCCGACAAGATCGACAAGCTGCAGGCGCAGAAGTAACCATGAGCACCACATCCGCTCCCCCGGCGGCGGGCACCACGCCCGCCGCCGGCGCGCCCCGGCGGCATCGCGCGCCGCTGGTGCAGCGCGTGCTCGGGAGGAACCCGCTCGGCTGGCTGTTCAGCGCGCCGTACATCGTGTTCGTGCTGCTGATCTTCGCGTTCCCGCTGTGCTTCGCGGTGTACATCTCGTTCTTCGACTACTTCTTCGCCGCCCCCGGCGCGACGGTGGACCGGCCGTTCGTCGGACTGGACAACTACATCCAGGCCTTCACCGATCCCCAGGTGCTCCAGTCGTTCGTCAACGTCGGGATCTTCCTGATCATCAACGTGCCGCTCACCGTCGTGCTGGCGCTGCTGCTCGCCTCCGGGCTCAACAGCATCGTGCGGTTCCGGACGTTCCTGCGGGTCAGCTACTACGTGCCTTACGTCACGGCCAGCGTCGCGATCATCGGGGTGTGGCTGTTCCTGTTCGGCCAGAACGGCCTGGTCAACAACATCCTCGGCCCGCTGGCGCCCAGCCCGAGCTGGCTGTCGAGCCCGGTGCTCGCCATGCCGACGATCGCCATCTACGTCACCTGGAAGGGCCTCGGGTTCTACATCCTGCTCTACCTGGCGGCGCTGCAGAACGTCCCGACCGAGCTGTACGAGTCGGCGGCCACCGACGGCGCGGGCAAGGTGCGGCAGTTCTTCTCGGTGACCGTCCCGGGCGTGCGTCCGGCGACCGTGCTGGTGCTGCTGCTCGCGACGATCACCGGCGCCAACCTGTTCACCGAGCCGTACCTCCTCACCGGAGGCGGCGGCCCGGACGGCCACTCGGCCAGCCCCGTGCTGCTCATCTACCAGCAGGGCATCCAGCAGGGCCACCCCGGCTACGCCTCCGCGATCGGCGTCGTGCTGGTCATCGGGGTGCTGATCATCGGATGGCTCCAGAACCGTTTCGCAGGAGGGAGGGACTGATGACGCAGACGACTCCGCCCCCGGCATCCGCCGCCGCGGTGCCCCAGCCCCGCAAGCGTCGCCGCGACTTCGCTGCTCCACGGCGACTCAGCCGCGGCCAGGCGATCCTCCAGGGGATCGTGCTCACCATCGGAGCGTTCGCGTTCCTGTTCCCGTTCTATTACATGCTGGTCGGGTCGCTGCAGACCTCGCCGGATACCAGCGTCGCCGGTGCGTTCCCGAACCCGGGCAACCTGACGCTCTCGAACTACGCCGACATCAACTCCCGAATCAACCTGGTCTCCGGCCTGGTGAACTCGGGAATCTTCACGGGCGGCGTGCTGCTCGGCACGGTGGTCTTCGGCGTGCTGGCCGGGTACTCGCTCGCGATCCTGGAATGGCGTGGGCGGGGTGTCACGTTCGCGCTGGCGCTGCTGGTGCAGACCATCCCGTTCCAGCTGCTGATGATCCCGCTCTACGTGCTGATCGCGCGCAACTACGGGCTCGCGGACAACTACCTGGGGATGATCCTGCCGTTCGCCATCAACTCGGCGGCGGTGCTCATCTTCCGGCAGTACTTCCTCCAGCTGCCGCGCGAGCTGTTCGACGCGGCGCGGGTGGATGGCGCGGGCGAGTTCACGCTTCTCTGGCGGATCGCCCTCCCGCTCGTCCGCCCGGCGCTGGTGACCGCGCTGCTGCTGACCTTCATCGGCCCGTGGAACGAGTTCCTCTGGCCGTTCCTGATTACGAAGGAGGCGAGCCTGCAGCCGCTCGCCGTCTCGCTGGCGAACTACATCTCGACCGTGGCCGGATCCACCGCCAACCCGTACGGCGCCATCCTGGCCGGCGCAGTCGTGCTGGCCGGCCCGGTGGTCGTGCTGTTCATCGTGTTCCAGCGCTACTTCACCTCGAGCGACCTCGGCTCGTCCGTTAAGGGATGAGCCCCACGAAGGAGACCATGGACACCGTCCGCATCCCGGCCGGGCACGACGCCCTGCTGGCCAGCTACAGGGAGGCGCTGGCGCACACCAACGCCCTCACCGACCGCATCTCGACCGACCAGTTCTCCGCCCACTACCCGGAGCGGCCGGACTGGGCCATCGGTCCGTTCGGCCGGGACGACGCCCTGACCTTCCGCCTGGAAGGCCAGTGGGACGACCCGACGGGGGTGGGATGGACGAGCGACTCGATCTTCAACCCCACCGTGATCGAGCGCGGCGACGAGCTGCACCTCTTCTATCGCGCATCCCCGCGGAAGGAGTCGACGGCCAGCCGGATCGGCCACGCCGTGCGCCGGGACGGGGTGTGGCACGACTCGCCCCTCAACCCGCTGATCTACCCGACCTTCTCGAACGAGGTGCTCGGCTGCGAGGACCCGAAGGTGTACGCCGTCGACGACGGCTACGTGCTGTTCTACAACGCCATCTGGCGGCGCGACGACGGCTCGGTCGCGGTCGACATCATGTCCGCGGTCTCGCAGGATCTCGAGCACTGGGAGAAGCGCGGACTCGTGGTGCCGTACGACGTCTCCGAGTACTGGGCGAAGGGAGCGGTGATCCCCCGCGACGAGCATGGCCGCGCGGTGCGCATCGGCGGCGAGTACCTGATGTTCCTGTCGGAGGGATGCGGCGGCCGCCCGATGGTCGGCCACTCCGCCGACGGTCTCGACTGGAGCTTCGCCGAGCAGCCGTACCTCGACCTGACGCCGCTCTCCGGCTCGCTCTTCGAGGTCGCCTGTGCGGCGGTGGACGGCGACCGGATGGTGCTCGACTTCTTCTACGCGGACGAGCACGGCGACTTCGCCGCGGCGCAGGCGCTCTACCGGCTCGACGACCCCTTCACGCAGCGCGCGGTCAACCGCGGCGGGTCGCTGGCCTGGGGCGGCCTCCAGAAGATCGGCGGCCGCTGGTCGTTCGCCCAGGGCTGGGACGCACCCCGTGACAGCCGCGAACTGTACTTCTACCGGGAGGTGGACGCATGACCCCGTTTCCGTATCGGCTCTCGCGCGCCGGGGTCGTCATGACGCCCGCCGCCGGCGACCCGCTCGAGGCGGAGGGCGTGCTGAACCCCGCCTCCGGCCGCGGCCCCGACGGTGAGCTGTACCTCCTGCCGCGCCTGGTCGCCGAGGGCAACGTGTCGCGCGTCGGCATCGCCCGGGTGGTCGTCGAGGACGGCGTCCCAGTGGCCGTCGAGCGGCAGGGCGTCGTGCTCGAGCCCGACCGCCCGTTCGAGCGCGGGCGCAGCAACGCCGGCGTGGAGGACCCGCGCACCACGTTCATCCCGTCGCTCGGGCTGCACGTGATGACCTACGTCGCGTACGGGCCGCTCGGGCCGCGCACCGCCGTCGCGGTGTCCGACGACCTGCGCGCCTGGCGCCGGCTCGGACCGGTCTCGTTCGAGTACGACGACGCGCTGGGCATCGACCTGGCCCTGTTCCACAACAAGGACACCGTGTTCTTCCCGGAGCCGGTGTCCGCTCCGGACGGCACACCGTCGCTCGCCGTGCTGCACCGGCCGGTGTGGGACCTCGGTGGCATCCGGCCCGGCGAGGGCGAGCATCCGCCGTCGGGTGAGACCCGTCCGAGCATCTGGATCGCGTTCATCCCCCTCGATGCCGTGCAGAGCGATGTGCGCGAGCTCGCGCGCTGGCGGCAGAACCGCTTCCTGGCGGGGCCGGAGTTCCCGTTCGAGGAGCTCAAGATCGGTGCCGGCCCCGCGCCGCGGCGGGTCCCGGAGGGCTGGCTGCTGCTGCACCACGGCGTCACCGGCCGGCTGGAGCCGGGCGTCGACCAGCAGAAGAACGTCAACTACGCAGCGGGCGCCATGATCCTCGACGCGGACGAGCCGTGGAAGGTGCTGGACCGGACCCGCGAGCCGCTGCTGTCAGCCGAGACGGAGGATGAGCGGAGCGGCATCGTGCCGAACGTCGTCTTCCCGACGGCCATCGAGACGGTCGACGGCCGCGACTGGGTGTTCTACGGCATGGCGGACTCCAAGATCGGCGTCGCACTGCTCGAACGGGAGGAAGGAGCCGCCTGAGCACCCCTTCCGCGTCTGCGGACCGGGGCGCACAGTGGACCCCATGGACATCGCACTGCTGGGGCTCGGCCGCATGGGCCGCGAGCTCGTCACGCACCTGATCGACGCGGGTCACACCGTGACCGCCTGGAACCGGTCCCCGGAGCCGACGGAGACGGTCGGCCGACGCGGCGCGCGCATCGCGGGCTCCGCGGCCGAGGCGGTGGACGGCGCCGACGCGGTCGTCACCGTGCTGTTCGGGCCGGACGCGGTTCGCGAGACCGTGATCGACCCGTCTGTGCCGATCCCGTCCGGCGCGCTGTGGATCGACGTGACCACGGTGGCACCCTCGGACGCCGACGAATTCGGCGCCTGGGCGTCGTCCGCGGGCGTCCGCTACGTCCACTCCCCTGTCGTCGGCTCGCTCGCCCCCGCGCGCGCCGGGAGCCTCGCGGTCCTGATCGGCGGCGAGCACGACGCGGTCCGTCAGGCTCGGACCATCGTCAGCCTGTGGGCCGATCCGGACAAGATCCGGACATTCGACTCGCCTGCCAAAGCGGCCGCCGCCAAGCTGGTCGCGAACCTCGCCCTGGCGGTCTCCATGGAGGCGCTCAGCGAGACGCTGCGGCTGGGAAAGGCGGGCGGACTCTCCACGGCCGAGGTGCTCGACGTGCTGCCCCTGACCTCGATCGCGCCGATCGCCGGGATGAAGGGACCGGTCGTCGCGTCCGGCGACTTCGACGACACGCAGTTCTCCGCATCCCTGCTGGCCAAAGACCTGCGCCTGATGCTGGCGACGGCGGACGTGCCGCTCCCGGCGGCCGCGCTGGTGGCCGCGGAGCTCCAGCGCGCGATCGACGCCGGGCAGGGCGACAAGGACTTCTCGGTCATCGCCCGCGACCGGTGAGGATGGCGTCCGCCCGGCACGACCCGCGCTGAGCGACGCGCCGCGAACGTCTGAGGGGTGCTCGAAGACGCTGCAGGCTTTCCATGCTTTAGCCTGTGGATCGTGACCGACCTCCGCACGCGGCTCCCCGCCGCCCGCCCCCAGGCGGAGGCTGCGGGCGCCACGTTCCGGCCGGAGATCCAGGGTCTCCGGGCCCTCGCGGTGCTGGCGGTCGTCTTCTACCACCTGTGGCCGGAGCGGCTCACCGGCGGCTACGTCGGTGTCGACGTGTTCTTCGTCATCTCCGGGTACCTGATCACCTCGCACCTGTTCCGCGACTTCACGCGCACCGGCCGCGTCGGACTGGCCGCCTTCTGGGGGCGCCGGATCCGGCGGCTGCTGCCCGCGTCCCTCCTGGTGCTGGCCGTGTCCTGTGTCGCCGTCTACCTGTGGGCGCCCGTCACGACCTGGGAGGCGTCGGCGCGGCAGATCGCCGCCAGCGCGCTCTACGTGCAGAACTGGCTGCTCGCCGCGAACGCCGTTGACTACTCGGCCATGAACGACAGCGCCACCGTCGCTCAGCACTTCTGGTCGCTGTCCGTCGAGGAGCAGTTCTACGTCGTCTGGCCGCTCCTGCTGCTCGCCCTGTTCTGGCTCGCCGCCCGGCGGCGCTCGACGGCGTCGGCGGAGCCGCGGGGGCCGTTGAGGCCCACCGCCGCGCGCCGGGTCTTCGTTCTCGGGCTGCTGGCGGTCACGGTGCTCTCGCTCGCGTACTCCATCTACGACACCTCGGTGAACCAGGCTGGTGCGTACTTCGTGACCCCGACGCGGGTCTGGGAGTTCGGCGCGGGCGGTCTGGCCGCGCTGCTGGCGGGTGAGCGCCGCTACAGCGGCCTCGCTGCGACGCTGATCGGCTGGGCGGCCGTCTGCGCCCTCGCGTTCAGCATCACCGCCTACTCGTCGGCGACGCCCTTCCCGGGCTACACCGCCGCGCTGCCGGTGCTCGCGACCGTGGCGCTCATCCTGGGCTCTGGTCGCGCGCGGCCGGATGCTCCGGGATGGTGGCTGTCGCGCCGGCCGGCGCGCTTCGTGGGCGACATCTCCTACTCGCTCTATCTGTGGCACTGGCCGCCGATCGTCATCCTGCCGTTCATCCTGGGTCACCCGCTCGGCTGGAAGACCAAGGTGCTCATCCTCCTCGCCGCGATCGCCGCGGCCTGGGCCACCAAGGTCGTGGTGGAGGATCCGGTGCGTCGCGGACGTCTGCTGCGCGTCGCCTGGCGGCCGTTCGGGTTCGCACTGGCGGGCGGCGCCGCGGTCGTCGCCCTCGCGGTCGTCCTGGTCGCCGTCCCCGCCGCCTTCAACCCGGTGGCGGCGGCCTCGGCGTCGGGCCCGTGCCACGGGCCGGCCGCGCTGATCCCGTCGAACGCCTGCTCGCCGGTCACCGGCCAGGATGCGAGCCGCTCGGCGGTGAGCATTTCGAAGGAGCAGCCGCTGTGCCTGCCGGGCTTCGAAGGCTCGGAGCTCGTCACCTGCTCGTACGGCGCATCGCCTGCGAAGGCGACGAAGAAGGTGGCCCTCGTCGGCGACTCGCACGCCGCGGCCTGGGTTCCGGCGCTCGACGCCCTCGGCAAGAAGCGCGGCTGGCAGATCGTCACCTACACGAAGACCTCGTGCCCCGCGACGATGGCTCTGCGCGTGCTGCCGAACGAGACCACCGACGCCAACCAGTCGGCATGCCACGCCTGGGTCGAACGGCTGAACGCCCACCTGAAAGCGGATCACTCGATCAGCGCGGTCTTCACCGCCGCCTTCTCGTCGGCCTACACCTTCGCCTCCCCCGCCGGCCGCTCGCTGGCCGATCCGGCGATCGACGGGTTCCGCGACGAGTGGGCTGCCTGGCGCGCGGCCGGCAAGGACGTGTATGTCTTCGACGACGTGCCCCGCACGCAGGGCTCCTCCGTTCCCACGTGCATCGCCGAGCACGCCGCCGACCCGATGGCCTGCGCGGTGCCGCGGGCCCAGGCTCTGCCGCCGACCATGTCGATCACCCAGGCGGCGGCCGACGCCGCGCGAGCGCATCAGGTCACCCACCTCTCGATGCGCGACCGGTTCTGCGATCAGCAGTGGTGTTACCCTCAGGTCGGCTCGGTCATCGTCTACCGGGACTTCTCGCACCTCAGCGAGGAGTACTCGACGGCGTTGGCCCCCTACATCGACGAGCAACTGGGAGGCTGAGTGCAGCGGCGGCGCGGAATCGTTCGCCTCGCCCGCGGGCTCATCGCCCTCCTCGTCGCCTGCCTGCTGGTGACGGGATGCACGGCGACGCCACCCGGCATCCGGTTCGCCGCCTTCGGCGACTCGATCACCGCATCCACCGACCGTCTCGGCCTGCCGACGCACTGGACGTGGGTGGCGACGGCCTCCACGGGCGATGTGCACGACGTGGGAGGCTACCGGCACTACGGCGACACGACCGCCGACATCCTCGCCGGCACCCAGCCCATCCCGGATGCGGACGTCGCGGTGGTCATGGCGGGCACGAACGACGCCCCGGTCGACGGCGAACCCGACCCGCGCACGCTGACCAACATCGAGAAGATCTTCGACAAGGCGGGAGTCCCCCGCCGCATCCTCTCCGCGGTCGCGCCGCGCGACGACGACCGAGCCGCCGAGACGCTGCGCCTCAACGAGGAGCTCCGCTCCCTCGCCGCGCGCTCAGGGTGGACGTGGGTCGACCCCTGGACCGACGTGCGCACCCCGGACGGCCGCTGGCGCCCCGGCACCACCGTCGACGGCATCCACCCCACCCCCGCGTCCGGCCACGCCGCCGGCGTGGTCCTCCGCGCCGCGATCGTGAGGGCCGCGCCTGCCGCCGAGTCGTGAGCAGATGCGCTAATCCAGCGCGAATTGCAGCAACAACTCTCATCTCGCCGGGCTCTTGAGCGCGAGACGCCGGCTCCCGTAGGGTCGAGGCGACGAGGGAGCAGCCATGGGGGATCGTCCGCGAGCGCGGGCAGCGCGCATCGGTCGCGCGCTCGCCGCCGCCGGGCGCCGCCTGCTCGACGCCCTCATGACGATCGGCAGCTCGCTCTTCGGCTCCCGTTCCGGCGACCCGGAGGCCCGCCGCCTCTACGAGCGCCGCGATCGCGACTATCGCCCGTGACCGCTTCACGGCCCACAAAGAGAAAGGCCCGGAATCCGCTGGATTCCGGGCCTTCTCACTGGTGCGCCCCCAGGGACTTGAACCCTGAACCCATTGATTAAGAGTCAATTGCTCTGCCGATTGAGCTAGAGGCGCATCCGATCCGGTTTCCCGAACCGAGGCTCAACACTAGCATCCGATCCGGGTCCGTTGCCAATCGAGGATCGCTCGCTTCAGGTGCGGTCTTTCCGGGGCATCACGATCTCTTTGATGATCAGGATGATGCCCGCCGAGATCGGGATGGCGACCAGTGCGCCGGGCAGGCCGAACAGCGTCGAGCCGGCCAGCGCCGAGATCAGCACCACCGATCCGGGCACCTGCACCGCCTTCCCCATCACCCGCGGGGTGAGGATGTACGCCTCCACCTGCATGTAGACGAGCATCAGCACGAGCACGACCACACCGCTGACCGGCGAGTGGATGAACGCAAGCACCGACATCACCGCGGTGGTCAGCACGGTTCCGATCAGCGGGATGAGCGTGATGAAGAACGCCGCCAGCGCGATCAGGAACGCGCCGGGCACACCGGTGGCGAGCAGTAGGATGAGGCTGTAGGTGGCGTTGAAGAACGCCAGCACGACCATCCCGCTGAGGTATTTGCCGAAGTTCTGCAGGATGCGTTCCGCGTAGCTCTCGAACCGGTCGCGGCGGGAGCGGCGCACCAGGCGGTAGGCGGCCTGCTTCGTGGCGTCGTACGACGCGATGAAGTAGATGGTCAGGATCGCGATGAAGAAGCCGGTGGTGACCGCGTTGAGCACCGACAGCCCGAACCCGACGAGGCCGTTGCCGATGGTCGCCCAGGTCGCCGGATCCTGGGCCTGCTGCGAGATCCAGCCGACCACCTGGCCGAGCACGCCGTTGGTCGCGTCGTTGGTGGAGTCGAACCAGCCCTGGCTGCGCAGCGCCGCGATCTCCTGCGGCACGGCCGTCGCGAGGAAGGAGATCTGCTTGGCGATCAGCGGCACGACCACCCAGATGATGCCGACGAGCACCGCGATGATGAGCAGGATCACCGTGGTGATCGCCCAGCCCCGCCTCATGCCGCGGCGCTGGAACCAGCGGACGAGCGGGTCGAGGCCCACGGTCGCGAACATCGCCAGGAACACCGAGAAGATGATCGACCGGAGGCCGTACAGCATGAGGCCGGTCGCGACGGCGCCGATCGCGCCGAGCGTGATGAGGAAGCCGAACAGCAGCGGGCTGCGCCGCAGGACGGACGCCGCCTCCGGCTGCGCCGGGCCTGCTCTTCGCGCGGGTGGACGGGTGAACCGCATGCCGCCTCCGCTCCGCCCTCCGGGGCCAGGTCGAGCGTATTGGGCGCGGCTACCCCGCAACAAGGGCCGGGATCGGCCTACTTCTTGCGGGTGGTGAGCTCATCGGTCAGCTGCCGCAGCCGCGCCACCATCTCGTCGTCCTCGAGGTCCGGCCCGACCTCGTCGGCCGGCTCGCTGACGATCTGGCTCGCCGGCCCGATCAGCACCTCCACCGGTCCCACATCGCCTTGCGCGGTCCTGCCCGGCACGAACACCGTGTCCGCGATGTCGCGCCGGGCGAGCGCCCGCGAGTACTCCAGTAGCGCCTCCGCCAGCGCATCGCCGGTGTAGAACGCCGTCCCTGCATACACGATCCGTCGCATGCCTCCATCGGTACTCCCCGCTGGGCCGCCCGCCAAGCCCGTCCGCCACGCCCTCGTGGAAAGCCGTTCGCTCCGACACCCGCCGCGTCCCGTCGCCCCACCAGTAGGCTCGGTGCCGTGACCGACACCGCGACGCCCGACCTGACCGCCGACCTCGACCTCGCGCTCCGTCTCGCCGATGAGGCCGACCGGATCTCCCTCGGCCGGTTCCGCGACCGTGACCTGCACGTCGAGACGAAGCCGGACCGCTCCCCCGTCACCGAGGCCGACCTCGCCGTCGAGCGGGCGATCCGCGACACCCTCGCGGCCGAGCGGCCGGACGACGGCATCCTCGGCGAGGAGTACGGCACGGAAGGCGACGCGTCGAGGCAGTGGATCGTCGACCCGATCGACGGCACCGCCAACTACCTGCGCGGGGTCCCCGTCTGGGGAACGCTGATCGCCCTCGCCGTCGACGGCGTCCCGCGTGTCGGCGTCGTCAGCTCGCCCGCCCTCGGGCGCCGCTGGTGGGCGGTCACCGGCGGCGGTGCGTGGACGACGGATGCGGCGGGCGCCGAGCCGCGCAGCATCCATGTGTCGGGCATCGCGGACCTCGAGCACGCGTCGATGAGCTTCCAGAGCATCGCGCAGTGGGATGAGGCGGGGTACCTCGACCGGCTCATCGCCCTGACCCGCAGGATGTGGCGCGACCGCGCCTACGGCGACATGTGGTCGTACATGCTGCTGGCGGAGGGGCTCGTGGATGCGGTGGGCGAGTTCGGTGTGAAGACCTACGACCTCGCGGCCCTCATCCCGATCGTCGAGGAGGCAGGCGGCCGGTTCACGTCGGTGGACGGCACCCCTGGCCCCGGGAACGGCTCGTCGCTCGCCTCCAACGGCCTCATCCACGACGCCCTCCTCGACGCGCTCGCCTGAACGCGCGGGCCCCCGCGGGACCCGCCCGGCCGGGTCTCCCCCGCGACCGTGCCGCTGCCCTAGGCTGACCCGGTGAGCGCACCGACACCCGCACCCGCACCTCCTTCAACCGCCACGGCGGAGCCGCTCGTCCACATCGCGAACTTCCGCATGGACTTCGGGCGCACCACCGTCATCCGCGACCTCTCGTTCGACATCCAGCGCGGCGAGACGTTCGGGTTCCTCGGCAGCAACGGCTCGGGCAAGACGACGACCATCCGGGCGCTGCTCGGCATCTACCAGCCGACCGCCGGGACGCTCCACATCGACGGCCGCCCGTTCAGCCCGGAGGCCGGCGAGCGGCTCGGCTACCTGCCGGAGGAGCGCGGACTTTACAAGAAGGAGTCCGTGATCGACGTCATGGTCTACTTCGGCCGCTTGAAGGGACTCGGCGCCGAGCAGGCCCGCCGCTGGTCGCGCGAGTACCTGGAGCGCGTGGGCATCCCCGAGAAGGAGAAGGTGCGCCTCGACAAGCTGTCCGGCGGTCAGCAGCAGAAGGTGCAGCTCGGCGTCACGATCATGAACGAGCCGGAGCTGCTCATCCTCGACGAGCCGACCAAGGGCTTCGACCCGGTCAACCGGCGGCTGCTGATGGACATCATCGACGATCAGAAGCGCGCGGGCTCCACGGTGATGATGGTCACGCACCAGATGGAGGAGGTCGAGCGCCTCTGCGACCGCGTCATCCTGCTGAAGGACGGCACCTCGCGCGCCTACGGGACCGTCGAGGAGGTGCAGGAGCAGTTCGGCGGCACCATCGTGCACCTCGACCACGAGGGGGATCTGCCGCCGTCGCCGGCCTACCGCGTGCTCTCCGACGTGGGCGGCCACGCCCAGCTGGAGCCGGCGGACGGCGCGGACCCGGCGACCATCCTGCGCGACCTGGTGGATGCGGGCGTGCGGGTGTCGCGCTACGCCCCGACCCGCAAATCGCTCGACGACATCTTCGTCGAGGTCTACGGCGCCGAGAGCCGGGAAGAGGACTGAGAGCATGGCCCGTCACAACCTCCGGACCGTCATCGGCTTCGAGTTCCGCCGCACCATCACCAAGCGGCGTTTCTGGGCGGTCACGCTCATCATCCCCATCCTCGTCTTCGGGCTGGGCGGCCTGATCATCGCCTCCAACGTGTCGACCGCCAACACCGCGGATCAGCAGAAGAACGCCCGGTTCGAGTTCCTCTACTCGGATGCGTCCGGGCTCGTCGACCCGGCGATCGCCAAGCAGTTCGGCGGCACCGAGATCGCGTCGCAGGCCGAGGGCGTCGAGGAGGTGCAGATCGGAGGGACGCCCGCGTACTTCGCCTATCCCGCCGACCCGGCGAAGCAGACGGTCCGCGTCTACGGCGAGGACGCCGGGGTGTTCCAGAACAGCAAGTACTCGGCGGTGGCCGAGTCGCTGCTGTCGGCCAGCGTGGAGCAGAAGCTCGACGACCCGACGACCGTCGCGGTGCTGCGCGGCGACGTGAAGACCTCCACCACCACCTTCGCGGGCGGCAAGCGGGCGCCCGGGTTCGAGGCGATCCTGCCCGCGCTGCTGTTCCTCGCCGCGTTCTTCGTCGTCATCGTCTTCCTCGGCAACCAGATGCTGAACTCCACACTGGAGGAGAAGGAGAACCGCGTCACGGAGATGATCCTCACGACGATCAATCCGACGAACCTGCTGCTCGGGAAGGTCATCTCGCTGTTCGCCATCGGGTTCATCCAGCTCGCGGTCTTCGCGCTGCCGATGCTGATCGGCTACCTGTTCTTCCGGAACCAGCTGCAACTGCCGGACTTCGACCTGAGCGGGCTGGTCTTCGACCCGCAGAAGATGATCGTCGGCTTCCTCATCCTGATCGGCGGCTTCGCCCTCTTCACCGGCACGCTGGTCGCCGTCGGCGCGATCATGCCGACGGCGAAGGATGCCGCTCCCGTGTTCTCGGTGGTGGTGTTCGCGGTGGTGATCCCGCTGTACGCGTCCGGCTTCGCGATCAGCTCGCCGCAGTCGCCCATCGTCCAGCTGCTCGCGTACTTCCCGTACACGGCCCCGATCACGGCGCTCATCCTGAACGCGTTCGGCTCGCTGCCGCTCTGGCAGGCGGTCATCATCATCGTCGAGCTGTTCGTGCTCGCCTACATCGTGCTGCGCATCGCCGTGCGGCTGTTCCGCTACGGCTCGATCGAGTACTCGAGCAAGGTGCGGGTGCGGGATGTGCTGGGGCGCCGCCCCGACAGCGCGACCCCGCAGCGGGCGGGCCGCCCCTGATGCGCGCGGTCGTCGTCGCGCAGCCGGGCGGACCGGAGGTCCTGGCGCTCGCCGAGGTGCCGGACCCCGTCCCGACCGCGCGCGAGGTGCGCATCCGCGTCGTCGCCGCCGGTCTCAACGGCGCCGATCTCAGCCAGCGCCGCGGCTTCTACCCGCCGCCCGCGGGCGCGCCCGAGTGGCCGGGACTGGAGGTGTCCGGGATCATCGACGCGCTCGGCTCCGAGGTCGCCGGCTGGAGCGTCGGCGACCGCGTGTGCGCCCTCCTCTCCGGAGGCGGCTACGCCGAACTCGTGACGGTGGATGCGGGACTCGTCCTCCCCGTGCCGGATGACGTCGACCTGGTGGAGGCCGCGGGACTGCCGGAGGTCGCCGCCACGGTGTGGTCGAACGTCGTCGACCTCGGACGGCTCGCCGAGGGCGAGGCGCTGCTGGTCCACGGCGGCTCCAGCGGGATCGGCACCATGGCCATCCAGGTCGGGCGCGCCCTCGGGGCGGAGGTCATCGCGACCGCCGGCAGCGACGAGAAGGCGGCCTTCTGCCGCGAGCTCGGGGCACACGCGGCCGTGAACTACCGCGAGCAGGACTTCGTGGAGGCCGTCCGGGCGTTCACGGACGGACGGGGCGTGGACGTCGTGCTCGACATCGTCGGCGGCGCCTACATCGCGCGCGACCTCGACGCCCTGGCCACGGGCGGCCGCATCCTGTCGATCGCCGTCCGCGACCGCGAACCGGCGTCGGTGGACATGGGCCTGCTGATGCGCAAGCGGGCGAGCATCCAGGGCACGACCCTCCGCGCACGCCCACTCGAGGAGCGCGTGGCGGTGATCGCGGGGGTGCGGGAGCAGCTCTGGCCGCTGCTCTCCGACGGGCGCATCCGGCCGGTGATCGACTCGGTGTTCCCGCTCGAGGACGCCGCGGCCGCCCACCGGCGGATGGAGTCGTCGGCCCATCGCGGCAAGATCCTGCTCCGCGTCGGAGACGTCGGCGGTCGATGAGAGGATCGGGAGCATGACCGACGCGCCCCTCACCGACGACGCCCTGCTCGCGCTTCCGAAGGCCGAGCTGCACCTGCACATCGAGGGCACGCTCGAGCCCGGGCTGGCGTTCGAGCTCGCCGCCCACAACGGCGTCACCCTGCCGTACGCGTCGGTCGAGGAGCTCGCCGCGCGGTACGACTTCGACGACCTGCAGTCCTTCCTCGACCTCTACTACGCCACCATGGCCGTGCTGCTCACGCGCGCCGACTTCGCCGAGCTGACCCGGCGCTACCTGCGCCGGGCGCACGCTCAGGGGGTGCGGCACGCCGAGCTGTTCTTCGACCCGCAGGCGCACACCGCGCGCGGGGTGGCGTTCGACGACGTCGTCGACGGGATCGGCGACGCGCTCGACGAGGCTGAGCGCGAGTTCGGGATGACCGGCTCGCTCATCCTCTGCTTCCTGCGCGACCAGCCGGTCGCCTCGGCCGAAGAGGCGCTCACCGCGGGATTGAAGCGCACCGACCGCATCGTGGGCGTCGGGCTCGACTCCGCCGAGGTCGGCTACCCGCCGTCCCTGTTCGAGGGCGTCTACGCCCGGGCGCGCGCGGCTGGGCTCCACGCCGTCGCGCATGCCGGCGAGGAGGGACCGCCGGAGTACGTGCGCGAGGCGCTCGACCTGCTGCACGCCGAGCGGATCGACCACGGCATCCGCTCGATCGAAGACCCGGAGCTGGTCGCACGGCTGGCCCAGGAGCGCATCCCGCTCACGGTGTGCCCGCTCTCGAACGTGCGGTTGCAGGCGACGCCGGACCTCCGCGACCATCCGCTGCTGCGGCTCGACGCCGCGGGTGTGCGCGTCACGGTCAACTCCGACGATCCCGCGTACTTCGGCGGCTACGCGGGGCAGAACTTCACCGCGGTCCGGGATGCGCTCGGCCTGACCGAGGACCAGGCTCGGCGCTTCGCCCGCACCTCCATCGAGGCGTCCTTCGCATCGACCGAGCGCAAGGCGGCCCTGCTCGCCGAGGTGGACGCGTGGCGGCCATGAGCGGACCGCAGTTGTTCGTCGCCGCCGATGGGCGCTCGGTGCGGTTCTTCGACACCGGCGGAGCGGCGGAGGCGCCGGTGCTGGTGTGGCACCACGGCACCCCGCAGACCGGGGCCGTCATCCAGCCTGTGGCGACCGCCGCCGCCGCTCGCGGGCTCCGGGTCGTCTCCGTGACGCGGCCCGGCTATCCCGGCTCCGATGTCCGCCCCGGCCGTTCGGTCGCCGATGCGGCGGCCGACGTGCTCGCCGTCCTCGACGCGCTCGGCATCGACCGGTTCGCGACCGCCGGAGCTTCCGGCGGAGGCCCGCACGCCCTCGCCCTCGCCGCGCTCGCGGGCCCCGACCGTGCCCGGGCCGTCGTCACGCTGGCGGGCATCGCCCCCTACGACCGCTCCCCCGACTGGTTCTCGGGGATGGCCGCCCCCGGCGGGCTGCAAGCCGCGCTGTCGGGCCGTGAGGCGCGCCTCGCGTATGCGGAGACCGCCGAGTTCGACCCGGACTCGTTCACCGCCCGCGACTACGAGGTGCTCGAGGGCGAGTGGGGCGCCCTGGGGGCGGATGCGGGCGCCGGCGCCGGCGAAGGGCCGGACGGCGAAGCCGACGACGACCTGGCCTACGTGTCGCCGTGGGGCGTCGAGCTCCGGGCGGTCAGCGCTCCGGTGCTCCTCATCCAGGGTGGAGCCGACCGCGTCGTGCCCGCGCCGCACGCCGCCGCGATGCTCGAACGCCTGTCCAACGGGGAGCTCTGGATCCGTCCGCGCGAGGGCCATGTGTCGGTGCTCACCGCCTTCGGGACGGCTCTGGACTGGGCGCGGCCGGCACTATGACGCCCCGTCAGCCGCAGAAACGCTTATATTCACGGGATATAAGCGATATCGTGGTGACATGACCTCCACCGTGGCTGTGATCGCGGACATCGTCGGCTCGCGCAATCTGCCCAGCCGCTCCGATGCCCAGGATGCCGTGCGCGCTGCCTTCGCCCGGGCGGACGGCCGGTTCGCCCCCGAGCAGGCACTCTGGGCGACGGTGGGCGACGAGTTCCAGGCCCGCTACGCCGACCTCGGCGCAGCGCTGGGCGCGACCGCTCTGGTGCGCCTCATCCTGCCGGACGGCATCGACTGCCGCTTCGGCCTGGGCGTCGGGGAGGCCACCGAGATCGAGCCGTCCCCCTCGGGCGCGGCGATCCAGGACGGCTCGGCGTGGTGGCGCGCGCGGGACGCGATCGTCACCGCGCACCGCCTGCAGGACCGTGGGCAGCCGACGGTCCGCACCTGGCTGGTGGCGGAGGACCCCGGCTTCACCGCGGCGGTGGATGCGCTGCTCCTGCAGCGCGACCACACGATCTCCCGGATGAAGGCCCGCGAGCGCCGTCTCGCGGCCGGTCTGCTCGAAGGCCGCACGCAGAAGGAGCTCGCCCAGGAGGAGCGGATCGCGCAGTCCGCTGTCTCCCAGACGCTGCATCGTTCCGGCGCTGCTGCGCTGGTCGCCGGCATCGAACTGGTCTCGGAGGCTCCTCCCGCGTGATCTCGGCCGTCCTCCTTCTGACCATCGGCGCACTCGACGCCGTCCTCGGCCTGGCGAAGCTGGGCCGCGGAGGTCGTCCCGACGGGCCCGCAGGCGTCTGGGGCGCCGTCATCGCAGCCTTGGTTGTGCCCTTCGCCGGGTGGCTCGTGCTCGGTACTCCCCTGGTGTGGGCGCTCGTGGTCGCCCTCTGCGGGCTGCTCTGGCTCTGGGCGGAGGTCCGCTTCCTGCGACGTCGCGGCCACGTCGCCTTCCTCACGGCGGCCATCCTGAGCGTCCCCGTCGTGGCCGTCGCGGTCGTTGCGGAACGCCCGACGCTCGACGACTCGGCCGCCGCCCGGCTCTTCGCCGACGCGATGACGACGGCGGCCTTGCCCCTCTCGCTGTCGCTGGTCATCGCGTGTGTCGCGGGGGCTCTCGTGCTCACGCGAACCGCCAACGTCGTCTGCCGTGCCGCGTTCGGCCGCGCGATGACGACGGACCGGGCGGCCGCGCCGAGCGCTCCCGCACCCCGGCGCTGGTCGGTGGCGTTCGGGACACGCGAGGTCGCGTCCGTCGCCGAGGACGCCCCACCGGCCGACGAGCCCGTCTCGACCGCCTCCACCCTGCGCGGAGGCCGGGTGATCGGCCCGCTGGAGCGCATTCTGATCGTCGCCCTCGCGCTGGTCGGCGCCGAGGCGGTCATCGTCGGACTGCTGGCCGCCAAGGGCATCGTCCGCTTCCCCGAGATCAGCGCCGACGGACGCGGCGGCTCCAAGGCGGAGGAGTTCCTGATCGGCAGCCTCGTCAGCTGGACGATCGCGGGGCTGGTCGCCGCGTACCTGGTCGTGCAGCGAATTACCTGATATCCGCCCGATATCAGCGAAATCGCGGGAACTCAGTCGCGGCGATACCCGCTGGTGGCCGCCTCGTACGTCGTGTGCCGGCGCTTGACCGACGGCTCAGCGGGCTGCGGCACCTGCGTGCGCTCCAGCGCGTGCAGGACGAGCGCCTCGACGAGGCGGGCGACGCTCGTCCGCCGCTGCTGCGCGATGCGCACGAGCGCGGCGTACTCGGCCTCGCTCAGGTGGATCTTGAGCGGCATCCCACCGGGCGCATGGCCGGGACCCAGCGTGGTGGGGGCCGTGATGTCGGCATCGGTCATGCGTCGAGTGTGCACAGTACGGACCGGCCGTCGCTAGACAGCGTTGTGCGACGGGCACTGTCTAGCCTCGCCCGACGCGAGGGGTGCATCCTGCCGCCGAAAGGGCAAGGAGGTGCCGAAATGTCTGAAGTCAGAGCGACCGGCTGGGTCGGTTGGGCGTATTTCGCGGCGGTCATGCTGTTCATCGGGGCCGGGATCGACCTGTTCTACGGGATCATGGCGATCATCGGGCCGAACACGGCGTACTTCGTCGGCTCGGGCGGGGGCGTCGCCTCCTTCAACGTGGCCGCATGGGGGTGGTGGTCGCTGATCATCGGCGTCCTGCTGCTGCTCGCCGGGCTCTTCCTGCTCCGGGGAGCGATGTGGGCCCGGGTGTTCGCGGTGATCATCGCCGGTGTCAACGCGATCACGCAGCTCATGTCGCTGCCGGCACAGCCGTGGTGGTCCATCGTGATGGTCGCCATCGACGTGCTGGTGATCTACGCGGTCACCGTCCACGGGCGCGAACTGCGGGACTGAGCCACACCGACCTCACCAGCGCACGCCGACGCAACGCCCGAGAGGACGCCGCATGACAGCAACGACCGCCCGGACCGTGGCGGGATGGACGCTCGTCCCGCTCGCGCTCGCGCAGTTCATCTGCTCGTTCGCCGGCTCGAACATGAACGTCATGCTCAACGACATGAGCAAGGACCTGGGCACGACGGTCGCGGGCATCCAGCTGTCCATCACGCTGTTCCTGCTCACCATGGCGGCGCTGATGGTGCCGTTCGGCAAGCTGACCGACCTGCTCGGGCGCAAGACGTGCTTCCTGCTCGGGCTGGGGATCTACGGCGTCGGCGCGGTGCTGAGCGCCCTGGCGCCGGGACTCGGGCTGCTCATCCTGGGCAACTCCATCCTGGAGGGTGCCGGAACGGCGCTGCTGATCCCGCCCGTGTACATCCTGGTGACGCTGTACTGGAAGGACATCCAGGGCCGCGCGCGCTCGTTCGGCCTGGTCAGCGCCGCGGGCGGCGTCGGCGCGGCCACCGGTCCCCTCATCGGCGGCTGGATCTGCAGCGCGATCAGCTGGCGCGCCGCCTTCCTGTTCCAGGCGCTGATCATCGTGGTGATCATCCTTTTCGCGCTGGCCCTGAAGGACCCGCTGCCCGCTGATCCGACGCGTCCCTACGACACCGTGGGCGCCGTGCTCTCCGGCGGCGGCCTCGTCGTGTTCGTGGCCGGCATCCTGGCGATCGACAGGACGCTGTGGCTCGCGCTGCTGCTGCTGGTCGTCGGCGCGGGGATCATCGCGGGCTTCTTCGCCTGGATCCGCCGCCTCGAGCGCCGCAAGAAGGAGCCCCTGCTCTCCACCGCGCTGTTCCGCAACCGGGTCTCCAACCTGGGGCTCGTGACGCAGAACTTCCAGTGGCTGCTGCTCATGGGGATCTCGTTCCTCGTCTCCAGCCACCTGCAGGTGGTGCGGCAGTACGACGCCATCGAGACCGGGGTGATCTTCACCGCGGCGACCGTCGGCATCCTCGTCTCGTCGCTGGCGGCGGGACGGCTCGTGCGGCTGGTGGCGCAGCGCACGCTCATCCTGACCGGCTTCCTGGTCACCGCGGTCGGCGTCGTGCTGCTCCTGCTGGTGGGCGCGCTCCCGGGCGGCTGGCCGTTCGTCCCCGGGCTCCTGGTGATCGGCCTCGGCATCGGGGTGATGCTGACCCCGAGCGTGAACGTGGTCCAGTCCGCCTTCGGCGAGGACCAGCAGGGCGAGATCTCCGGCCTGTCGCGCAGCATCTCCAACCTCGGCTCGAGTTTCGGCACGGCCATCGTGGGCACCATCCTCGGCTTCGGCGTCGACCAGCGTGCTGGTGGCTACGTGCTCGCCATGGCCGCACTGGTGATCGTCGCGATCGCCGGTTCGGTGGTCACCGGTTTCCTCCCCGGGAGCCGCGCGCCGCAGCACGCCGGGGCAGGAGCGGCCGCTCCCCCGAGCGCCGCCTGATCCATCCACATCACGCAGCCGTGCACCGGGCGCGGCCCATCACGAAGGGACAGCACCATGACCGACCAGCCGTATGTCGCGATCGCCGCGCAGTACGCGAGCGAAGACGAGGCCGTCACCGACTTCGACGCGCTCCACGAGCACTACAAGGGATCCGGCAAGCACACCGACTTCGACGCTGCCGTCGTCGTCCGCGACAAGGAGGGCAACGTCTCGATCCCGAAGCGGGACGACGGCGACAAGCACCACGGCGGCCGCAAGGGTCTCGCCATCGGGCTCGCCGGCGGACTCGTCGTGGCCCTCTTCCCGGCGGTGGCGCTCGGCGGCGCCCTGATCGCGGGCGGCGTCGCCGGCGGCGGCATCGGCGCGCTCGCGGGACACATCAAGAAGAAGTCGTCGGCCGAGGACCTGAAGTCGATCAGCGAGACGCTCCACGCGGGCAGCTCGGGCATCGTCGTCGTCGCCTCCCCGGCGCAGGCCGACGAGGCCGAGAAGCTGCTCGTGCACGCGACCGGCATCACCCGAAGGGAGATAGCGGTGGACGACGAGAAGCTCGACGACGAGGTGGCCGACGCTAGGGACTGATCGAGTGTTCGGCGGCCGAGCCGGTCGCCTCAGAGTCAGGCGGTGGAGGCGCAGCTGCTCCGCAGCTTGATGGCGAGCACGATCCACAGGCCGTCAAGGGCGATCAAAATGACGATGCACGCATTCATTGCCACCCAAAGCGCAGCATCGTTGGGCAGCAGCATGGAAGGGTCGAACCCGTGGGCCTCAGCTCGGGTGGCCGCCCAATCGTCGACCACGGACCACAGTGCGTAGGCCACCGCAAACACGACGTTCACTCCGGCGAGCACGACACTGACCCAGAGTCGCAGCGAGCGTAGAGAAGCCGCATTCGTTGGGCTGGGCGGACGGAGCCCTGCCGTGACCTGGTACGGGTCGCTCATGGCACTCACTCTAGGGCCCGGCGACGCCCGATCCATCAGGCCCACCACCTGGACGTCAGCCGAGGGACTCGATGTGGGTGCCGACCTGACGGACGAGAACGCCTCCGGCGAAGAACCACTCCTCGTCTTGCACTGTCGGACTGGTCCAGAGTTGGGCTCCGGTGCGGCGATCGTATGCCGTGCCTGCGCCTCCCCCGTTGATGCTGGCGGTGTTCAGGTACGTGACCTCGGGACCGAACAGCGGCCACTGGAACGAATCGTGGTCGGCGATGGGCGTCGGTGCTCCCGAATCGCGGTCGACCGAGCAGGTCGCCGGGCCCAGCACCAGAGCCAGCGAGTTCCTTTCCGGGTCGGAGACGACGTCGCGGCCGCCGTTGGCCCAATACCAGGGTTCCACGCCGCAATGGGTGATGTCGCTCCGCATCTTCACCTCGCCGGTCATGATGTCGATGCGGACGAGGGTGGACGGCGAGGTCAGAACGAGGTCACCGGAAGGAGTACCGATGGCGCCGCCGGCGAGCCAGCCTGGACGACCGGTCGTCGCCCTGGCCTCGGAGATCGAGTCGCCCAACTCGAACGGCATCGACCACAGGGTCTCCCCGGTCGTCTGGTCCAGCGCGGCGATCGTATGAGGAGTGCCTTCGGTCAGGTCACGGTACTCGATGATCACGCGGCTCATCGGGATGTGCGCCGCGCTGACGGACTGATGGCTGAGAGCGCCCGTGTCGAGGTCGAGCAGACTGTTCATCCAACCGCTGGTCTGGCCGGTGGCGAGGTATTCGATCGGCACGAGACCCGAGCCGTAGAAGTTCGGGACCGAGAGGGACGCCTTCGTGGCTGCCAGCGGGGTCGTCCACTTCGGATTCGAGAGGTCCGTCGGGTCGACTCGCTCGATGTGGTAGCTCACCGGCTCGCCGGACGCGTCCAGGATCGGCTTGGTCCAGATCATGTCGCCGCTGTCGTCCCAAACCGGTGTCAGCTGCCAATTGGGGTACGAACCGAAGTCGGTCGGAAGCGTTGCAATGGTTCCACCTGTCTTCAGGTCGATGATGTCCCGGGGACCACCGCCGCCGCTTTCGTCGACGAAGAATGCACGGTTCGACGTTCCGAGCACCGACAGGAACGTCCCCATGCCCGCGTCGCCCTCCCATTTCCACTCGCGCGACCACAACACGGAACCTTTGACGGTGTCGACCATCGCGAGCACGGTGTCACCGTGCCCGACCGTGCAGCCGGCCCTCGACTCCATGCCCATGTTCGACCCGATGGTGAACAGGGCGAGACCGTCGGCGATGTTGTAGACGTAATGCTGCTGGCAGGTGCTGGTCTGGCCGGGCAGATCCAGGCTCCACGACGGATGTGCAGGCAATGAGCGGACATCCTCCGCCTGAATGGGGGTGGATTGCACCTGGATCGCTCTCGGGGCAGCCGTGGGAGTCGGGGTCGGGGACGGCGTGGCCGAGGGCGTCGCGGTGGGCGTCGCGGTCGGGTTCCCCGTGCCGACCGGCGCCGGTGCCGAGTCGAACCGGATCACACCGGTCAGGGCCAGCGCGGCCGTGCCGCCGGCGAGGACGATCGCCACCGAGGCGAGAACCGAGGTCACCAGAATGTGGAAACGGCGACGACGGCGTGGCTCGTCTGCGACCACATCGAGCAGCAGTTGCCGGATGGCGTCGCTGCGTTCCGGGGTGAACTCTGTGGCGCTCATCGGGCACCTCCTTCAAGGATGGGCTCGTCGTTGGCGAGAGGGGACGCGAGCTCGGCCAGGCGTTTGCGGGCCCGGGAAAGCCGAGACTTGACCGTCCCTTCGGGGACACCCAGCGACTGCGCCGCCTGAGCGGTCGTCAGCCCCTCCATGATGCAGAGGGTGATCACGTCCTGATCCTGTCTGCTGAGCCTGCTGAAGACCTCGCGTACCTGCCGGTCACGCGCGGAGCCGTCGATCGCATCGTCCACCCGGCCGGCGTGGTCATCCTGCGGGCCGGGCATGGGGAGCTTGCTGAGCGCTGAACGGTACCGGCGCAGACTGCGGTGGTGGTTGCGCACCGTGTACGTGGTGGTCACAAGCAGCCATCCGATGATCGAGCCGTCAACGACCCGCACCGCGTCCCTTTTACGCCACGCCTCGAGGAAGACGAGCGCCGTCACGTCCTCGGCGTCGTGGCGCTGCCCGAGAAGGCGCAGCGCATGGCCGAACACGCGGTCCCGGTGCCGGTCGAACAGCGACGCGAACGCCGGACCGTCCCCGCCGCGCGCCGACGACCAGGCCGCAGCCTCGTCGAAATCATCCTCGCTCACACCCTCTATTGTCCGGTCGGTCCCGAACGGTTCCATCCGCCACCGACCGCTGACAGGAGGGCGAGGCCCGAAACGAAATCGGGGCCCTTCCCGCAAGCGGAAAGGACCCCGGCTTCCGCGTGATGACGCGGACCTCGAACAACGCGTAACAGCGACCTGATGGTGGAGATGGGGGGAATCGAACCCCCGTCCACTGCTGTGGTCATGTGCCTTCTACGGGCGTAGCCAGTGAAGTCGCTTTCTCGGTCCCGGAGCTTGTCGCTGGCACCTGCCCCGACGGACCCAGTATCAGTGGAAGTCCCTCTGCGCCCTGATGCTCAACGCAGAAGCAAGTCCCCTAGCTGACGCCAGGATCCGGGTAGGAGACGATTCCCGGACTGACGGTCTCTCAAATGGCGGAGGTGAACTTACGCCGCGAGGGCGAAGTCGGCCTTGGCCGAGACAGTGCTCTTGTTATTGGCACTTATTTTTTCGCATGGATCGTTAACGAGATAACCATGCATCCTCGACCCGCTTCTCACAGTCACGCAGTCAATGTCGAAACCGATCATCCCCATGCGCGGCCTGAAGGCCGGGTCGCTGTCACGCGCTGTTGAGTTGTCCAGATACGGAACCCGCCGACGAGCGGCGAGCTACTCATTCTACAACACCGGGGACGCGGCGATCATTCCGGTCAGGAACCGGGCGTCTGCGGGGCGCCGGGGGTCGACGGCGGACGCGTCGGGAACGCCGCTAGCTTGAGCACGCGCGTGGCCGTCACACCGTCATCGGTGCGGGTGCCGATGATGACGACCTCGTCGCCCTTCGCGAAGTCGGACGCGGTCGCCGGCTGGCCGGGGAGGCCGTAGGCGGTGGCTTTGTCGACCGTCACGGTCACTGTTCCGCCGTTCTGGCGCGTCAGCGTCCAGGTGTCGCCGGAGATGGAGTCGATGGTCCCGCGGACCAGCTCGCGCGACGGGTTGTCGCCGCCGCCCTGCTTGCCGCCCGTGCCGCCGCCGTTGCCGTCTCCCGGTCGACCGGGCAGCCCGGGGACGCCGGGCTGGGCCGGGTGCACCTGGTGCGGCTGGGAGTGGGAGATGAACCGCTCGCCCACCCGCATGGCGACGTTCGCGACCGCGAAACCGCCCGCGGTGATGAGGCCGAGCAGGATGACGATGGAGAGCACGAGGGTCGAGATCGCGAACGCGAGACCGTGGCGCTTGTAGAACGGCTCAGGACCCACCGCACCCGGACCCCCCGCCGGACGCGGGACGCCGGGCGCGTACGGGGACGCCGGCGGTTCGTGACGCGGCGGCAGCGGCTCGGTGGGCTGGGTGTTGCTCATGATCACACCTAAGCAGGTGAGACCCAGCATCGCGCTGGGAGCAGGTTATGGATCCGGCGAGAATCTCAGGACGGCTGGACGAGCACGGAGCAGAGCTTCGCCAGCTCGAGCTCGTCGAGCCCGGCGGCGAGCAGGTACTCGCGCACGCTCCCGTAGCGCTGCTCGATGTGGTCGATGACCGTCTCGAGCGCCTCGCGCGGGCTGCCGCCCAGGATGACGCGCAGGTCGGGGGTCACCTCGACGCCGTAGCCGCGCACCAGCTCCAGCATGCCCTCCAGCCACGGACCTTGGAGATTGCCCTCCGTCACGGCGTAGTCATCGACCACGGTTTCTCGGTCCACCCCGACCGCGAGCAGTGCGAGCGCGATCACGATGCCGGTGCGGTCCTTGCCCGCCGTGCAGTGCACGACCACCGGCTCGTCGCCGGTGTCCGCGATCTCCCGGAGTGCCCGCACGATCACATCGGTGTGCTGGAACACGATCTTGTCGTACAGGTGCACGATGGTCGCGCCGACCGTCGAGGCCGAGGCCCCGGAGCCCTCGAAGACCGGCAGGTGCAGCACCTCCACGTCGAGACCGTCGAGGTCGTCGGGCAGCGCCTGCACCTCGAAATCGTCGCGCAGGTCGATGACGATCCGGATGCCGAGCTCGCGCATCCCCTCGCGCCCCGCCTCCCCGAGCCGCCCGAGCGCGTCGGCACGGAACAGCTTGCCCGGTCGGGTCGCTCCCCCGTCGGCCGGGTAGCCGCCGACGTCGCGGAAGTTGTAGGTGCCGGCGATCGGGATGCGCTGTGCGATCGAGTCCATGGACTCAGTCTCGCACTCCGTCACTCGCCGAGGTGATTGCGGGTGGACATGGCGCGCTCGGCCTCGCGCTTGTCCTGACGCTCGCGCAGCGCCTGCCGCTTGTCGTACTCGCGCTTGCCCTTCGCGACCGCGATCTCGACCTTCGCGCGCCCGTCGTTGAAGTAGATCGACAACGGCACGATCGTGTAGCCGCCCTGCTTGACCTTGTTCTCGATCTTCAGGATCTGCGCCTTGTGCAGCAGCAGCTTGCGCTTGCGGCGCGGGGCGTGGTTGTTCCAGGTGCCGTCCGCGTACTCCGGGATGTGCACGGCATCCAGCCACGCCTCGCCGCCGTCGACGAAGGCGTAGCCGTCGACCAGCGACGCGCGCCCGAGACGCAGCGACTTCACCTCGGTGCCGGTGAGCACGAGGCCGGCCTCGTAGGTGTCCTCGATCGTGTAGTCATGGCGCGCACGGCGATTGGTGGCCACGACCTTCTGACCACGTTCCTTCGGCACAGCACACTCCTCGACTCGACCGGTTCCGCGCACGGCGGGTTCGCCGGGCAGCGGACCAGTCTATCGTGACACGGCCGTTCGCGGGCGGTTCAGACCTTCAGATAGCGCTTGATCGCGAAGTTGGCCGAGGCCGCGGCCAGCACGATGCCGATGACGACCAGGATGGGGATGACCAGCCAGGCCTGCTCCATCCCGACGAAGTTGATCGACTGGATGCGGTCGCTCAGGTAGCCGCGCACGAAGAACTGCACGCCCAGCGCGATCACCACCGACGCCAGCACCGAGCCGATCAGCGCGGCGATCACGCCCTCGATGATGAACGGTGTCTGGATGAACCTGTTCGACGCGCCCACGAGGCGCATGATCCCGATCTCCCGGCGTCTCGAGAACGCGGAGAGCCGGATCGTGGTCGCGATCAGCAGCACGGCGGCGACGAGCATCAGCGCCGCGATGCCGATCGCGGTGTAGCTGGCGGCGTTCAGGATGCTGAAGATCTGGTCGAGGTAGCTGCGCTGGTCGACGACGCTCTGCACCCCCGCCGATCCCGACAGGGTCTCGGTGAGCACGGCGGAGTTGTTCGGGTCCTTGAGGTTCACCCAGAACGTCTGCGGGATCATGTCCGGCGTCACGAAGTCGGCGATCTGGTTGCCCTTGAACTGCTGCTTGAACTGCTCGTAGCCCTGCTTCTGGTCCTGGAAGTAGAACTTCTGGATGTAGGGCGAGAGCTCCGGCGATTCCAGCTGCTTCTTGACGGCCTCGATCGACTGGCCGGTCGCGGCGCCGCCCGCGCAGTTGTCGGTCTGCGTGCACATGTACACGGCGACCTGGGCGCGGTCGTACCAATAGGTCTTCATCTGGCCGATCTGCATCTGCAGCAGAACGGCCGTGCCGACGAAGGTCAGCGAGATGAAGGTCACCAGGATGACGGAGACCACCATCGAGAGGTTGCGGCGGAGGCCGTTGCCGACCTCCGACCAGATGAGTCCGAATCTCATTTCGTCGGCCCCACATTCTGGTCGCCGTCGCGGTCCGCGCCCTCGCGCAGGCCGCTGAGGTCGAGGTTCGCGGTGAAGTTGAGGTGATCCGGCAGCTCCTCCGACGCGGGAGCCGGCGTGACCGGCGCGGTCGCGAACTGCACAGGGGCGGGAACCTGACGGGCCGGCACCGGCTGCTGCGCGGCGGGCTGGACGGGCTGCTGCGCGGCCGGAACCGGCTGCACCGGAGCGGTCTGCTGCGGCACGGACACGGGAGCCGTCGGCGTCGAGGTCGGCGCGTGCGGCCGGGTCATCGGAGCCTCCGCCGTCTGCGGGGCGGGCACCGCGCCGGCGTAGGCCGGCGTCGCGGCGGCGGGCGTCGCGGCGGCGGGCGTCGCAACCGAGATCGGCTCGTCGCGCTCGAGCGGCTGGGCGATCGGCACAGCGGCCGTGAAGCCGTAGCCGCCGTGGCGCTCGTCGCGCACGATCTGACCGCCGACGAGCTCGATCACGCGGCGCTTCATCTGGTCGACGATCGCGGCCTCGTGCGTGGCCATGAGCACGGTCGTTCCGCCGGCGTTGATGCGCTCGAGAACGGCCATGATGCCGGCGCTCGTCGCGGGGTCGAGGTTTCCGGTCGGCTCGTCCGCCAGCAGCACCTGCGGCTTGTTGACGACGGCGCGGGCGATCGCCACGCGCTGCTGCTCACCGCCGGAGAGCTCGTGCGGCAGACGCTGCGCCTTGCCGTCGAGACCGACCATCTTGAGGACGTCCGGGACGGCCTCCTGGATGAAGCCGCGGGACTTGCCGATCACCTGCAGCGTGAACGCGACGTTCTGGAAGACGTTCTTGTTCGGGAGCAGGCGGAAGTCCTGGAAGACGACACCGATGTTGCGGCGGAAGTACGGGACCTTGCGGGACGAGATCGTGCCGAGGTCCTGCCCCAGCACATGGATCTTGCCCTTGGTCGGCTTCTCCTCTTTGAGGATCAGTCGCAGGCAGCTGGACTTGCCCGAGCCGGAGGCGCCGACGAGGAAGACGAACTCTCCGCGCAGCACTTCCAGGTTGATGCCGTTCAGCGCCGGGCGCGCCGTGCCCGCGTACTGCTTGGATACGTGTTCGAACCGGATCATGACTTCTTGAGACTAAGCAGTCCCGGCCCGTTCCGCAGTAGCGACATGCCCGCGCGCGGCAAGCCTGACAGTCTTCGGGGCGCCGGGTGGACGCCGCCGCTGTTACGCCTGGGCTTCCGCTTTGTTGCCCGCGCGCCAGCGGATGCCCGCGGCGATGAAGCCGTCGAGGTCGCCGTCGAACACCGAGCTCGGGTTGCCGGACTCGTATCCCGTGCGCAGGTCCTTCACGAGCTGCTGACCGTAGAGGAAGTAGGAGCGCATCTGGTCGCCCCAGCTCGCCGTGATGGTGCCCGCGAGCTCCTTCTTCTTGGCGGCCTCCTCCTCCTTCTGCAGCAGCAGGAGCCGGGTCTGCAGCACGCGCATGGCGGCGGCGCGGTTCTGGATCTGCGACTTCTCGTTCTGCATCGACACGACGAGGCCGGTCGGGAGGTGCGTGATGCGGACGGCGGAGTCCGTCGTGTTGACCGACTGGCCGCCGGGGCCGGACGACCGGAACACATCCACGCGGATGTCGCCCTCCGGGATCTCGACCTCGGTCGCCTCCTCCATCAGCGGGATGACCTCGACCGCCGCGAACGAGGTCTGGCGCTTGTCCGCCGAGCCGAAGGGGCTGATCCGGGCGAGCCGGTGCGTCCCGGCCTCGACCGACAGCGTGCCGAAGGCGTAGGGCGCATCCACCTCGAAGGTCGCGGACTTGATGCCCGCACCCTCGGCGTAGGACGTGTCCATCACCTTGACCGGGTACTTGTGCTGCTCCGCCCAGCGCAGGTACATGCGCATCAGCATCTCGGCGAAGTCGGTGGCGTCGTCGCCGCCCGCGCCGGAGCGGATGGTCACGATCGCCGCGCGGTCGTCGTACTCACCGCTCAGCAGCGTCTGCACCTCGAGGTCGCCCAGCGCGGTCTGCAGGGACTGCAGCTCGGTGCGGGCCTCGGCGGCGGACTCCTCGTCGTCGGCCTCGTTCGCGAGCTCGACCAGCACCTCCAGGTCGTCGAGCCGTCGCTCGATCGCGGTGATGCGGGCGAGCTCCGACTGGCGGTGGCTGAGGGCGCTGGTGACCTTCTGCGCGTTGGCGGTGTCGTCCCAGAGGTCGGGGGCTCCGGCCTTCTCGCTGAGGTCGGCGATCTCGGCGCGGAGGCGCGGCACATCCACCACCGCGGTGATGTCGTCGAAGGTGGAGCGCAGGTCCGCGATCTGGGAGGAGAGGTCGAGTTCGATCATGTCGCCCTCCAGCCTACCGGGCGGTCGCCGCCGCGGGACGGCCGGGGCCGCACGGGAAAAGTTGTACGGTGTTAACGACATGACTTCCGACGAGCGCCCCTTCCGTTTCCGCTCCGTCGCCCTCGCCGCCTTCCTGCCGACCCTGCTGTTCTCCATCGGGGAGGGCGCGATCATCCCGATCATCCCCGTCGCGGCCGGCAACCTCGGCGCCGGCCTCGCGATGGCGGGCTTCATCGCATCCATGGTGATGCTCGGAGAGCTGGCGGGCGACATCCCGAGCGGATGGGTGGTCTCACGTTTCGGCGAGCGCACATCCATGATCGGCGCGGCCGTCGTGGCCATCGTCGGCGTGGTGATCTGCCTGCTCGCGCCGAACTACTGGGTGCTGATGGGCGGCATCTTCCTGGTCGGGATCGCGACCGCGGTCTTCGCGCTCGCCCGGCACGCCTTCATGACCACCTACGTGCCCGCCCGCTACCGTGCCCGGGCGCTGTCGACGCTCGGCGGCATCTTCCGCGGCGGCTGGTTCATCGGACCGCTGATCGCCTCGGCTGTCATCGCGGCGACCGGCTCGACGCAGTCGGTGTTCTGGATCTTCATCGTCAGCTGCCTGGGCTCGGTGATCGTGCTGCTCGCCCTCCCCGACCCGGAGGCGATGTTCGGTCCGTCGCAGCGGGTCGCCGACGAGTCCGGCGCCCAGGTGACGGAGGGCGAGGAGGATGCGGAGGAGCGCACGCACGGACTGTTCCGCACCATCTGGTCGTTCCGCGAGGTGCTCGCCCGGATGGGCGCGGGCGTCTCGCTGGTCGCCGCCATCCGTTCGGCGCGCACGGTGCTGCTCCCGCTGTGGGCGGTGTCCATCGGCCTGAGCGAGTCGAACACCGCGCTCATCATCGGCATCGCCGGAGCGGTCGACTTCGCACTCTTCTACGCCAGCGGCCAGATCATGGACCGGTTCGGCCGGATGTGGAGCGCCATCCCGTCGATGATCGGGCTCGGGCTCGGCTTCCTCGTGCTCGCCTTCTCGCACGATCTCAGCACCAACGTCGCCTGGTACATCGGGGTCTCGCTGTTCCTCTCGCTCGCCAACGGCATCGGGTCGGGCATCGTCATGACGCTCGGCGCCGACCTGGCGCCGAAGGACCGGCCCGCGCCCTTCCTCGGCGCGTGGCGTTTCTCGGCGGACGCCGGGCAGGCCGCCGCTCCCCTCTTCGTGTCGCTGCTGACCGCGCTCGTCTCGATCTCCTTCGCCAGCGGTGTGATGGGCGTGCTCGGACTCGTCGGCGCCGGGATGCTGGCCCGCTACATCCCCCGCTATGTGCCGAGGAAGGCGCGCACGGCCTGACAGGGAATACGCTCGGCCCCGACGGTGCTAGCTTCCATGCATACGCATGAGACGAGGATGACATGGCCGCACGACTGGAACTCGGGATCGACACCTTCGGGGACGTGACGCTGGACGCCGACGGCACCCCGCTGCCGCAGGCACAGGTGCTGCGCAACGTCGTCGAGGAGGGCGTGCTGGCCGACCGCGTCGGCCTCGACTTCTTCGGCGTCGGCGAGCACCACCGCGCCGACTTCGCCGTCTCCGCGCCCGAGGTCGTGCTGGCCGCCATCGCCGGCCGCACCGAGCGCATCCACCTCGGCTCGGCCGTAACCGTGCTGAGCTCGGACGACCCGGTGCGCGTCTTCCAGCGCTTCGCCACTCTCGACGGCGTCTCGGGAGGCCGCGCCGAGGTCATCCTCGGGCGCGGGTCGTTCATCGAGTCCTTCCCCCTCTTCGGCCTCGACCTCACCCAGTACGAGGAGCTGTTCGAGGAGAAGCTGGGACTGTTCGCCGCTCTGCGCGCGCAGGAGCCGGTCACCTGGACCGGGCAGCTGCGCGCACCGCTCACCGAGCAGTCGGTCTACCCGCACGTCGAGAACGCGCCGCTGAAGACGTGGATCGGCGTCGGCGGCAGCCCGGAGTCGGTCGTCCGCGCCGCGCACTACGGGCTCCCGCTGATGCTGGCGATCATCGGCGGCGGCCCCATGCGCTTCCAGCCGCTCGCCGAGCTCTACCGCAACGCGCTGGAGCAGTTCGGCCAGGACACGACGCTGCCCATCGGCATCCACTCCCCCGGTTTCGTCGCCGAGACCGACGAGGAGGCGAAGGACACGCTGTGGCCGCACTACGAGGTGATGACGAACCGGATCGGCCGCGAGCGCGGCTGGCCGCCCGCCTCCCGTGCCCGGTTCGAGCACGAGGCGGGGCCGGACGGCGCGCTCGTCGTCGGCTCGCCGGAGACCGTCGCGCAGAAGATCGTGTACGCCGCCCGCGGCCTCGGCGCCTCGCGCGTCGACATCAAGATGGGCAACGGGACGCTGCCGCATTCTGACCTGATGCGCTCGATCGAGCTGTACGGCACGGAGGTCGCGCCGCGCGTCCATGAGCTAATGTCGTAGCCGCGCACAGCGACCGCGGGAGTGGTGAAACTGGCAGACACGCAGGATTTAGGTTCCTGTGCTTCGGCGTGAGGGTTCGAGTCCCTTCTCCCGCACCTCGTACGACCACGGGATGATCTTTCCCCGCGGCGCCGAATTCGCACGCTTCGTGCAGCTTCCGGCCACCAGCCGCCGCTAAACTCGGCCACAGCTTTCCCACCGATCCCTCCTGGAGAACAGTGATCCATCACGCCGGCCTCATCCCGTGGCTCGACCCCCACACGATCATCGACTCCGCCGGGCCGTGGGCGCTCCTGGTCGTGTGCGGCATCGTGTTCGCCGAGACCGGCCTGCTGATCGGCTTCCTGTTCCCCGGCGACACACTGCTGATCATCTCCGGCCTGCTCACGCACACCTCGCACGTCTTCGGGCTCGACATCTGGTGGGTGGCCCTGGCCATCGCGTTCGCGGCCTTCATCGGCGGTGAGGTCGGCTATCTGATCGGCCACAAGGCCGGGCCGAAGGTGTTCGAACGCAAGGAGTCCGGGCTGTTCTCGATGGAGAACGTCCGCCGGACCAACGCGTTCTTCGAACGCTTCGGAGCGCTCGCGATCATCGTCGCCCGGTTCGTGCCCATCGTCCGCACCTTCGCACCCGTCGCTGCCGGCGTGGGTCACATGAGCTACCGCAAGTACTCGCTCTACAACGCCCTCGGCGCGCTGCTCTGGGGCGCCGGCGTGACGTACTTCGGCTACCTGATCGGCTACATCCCGCCGGTCGCGGACTTCGTCTCCAGCTACATCGACGTCATCCTGATCGGCGCCGTGCTGATCACCCTGGTGCCCACGCTGATCCACTACTTCCAGTCCTCCCGCAAGGCCAAGCGCAAGGCCGCGGAGGCGCAGGCCGCTGCGGCGCAGCCGGGCGCGCAGCCGACCCAGCCTGCCGCCGGCGACGCGGCCCCCGCCCCGCGCGCGGCGCAGCCCGCGCAGCCGGCGCCCACCCACCCCGAGGCGTAAGCGTCCGCGTCCCTCCCGTCGCGGAGCGCCCGTCCCCTCTCGCTGAGGTGCACGTTGTTGCGCCGCGGCACGGCGTGTCGCCCACAACAGGGTGCACCTCACCGAGCTGACCCTTGGCTTAACGTCGGAGAACGGGTCCCGAATCTCCGACGCAACGCTCGGGCGACGGAGATTGCGCGGCGAAGCCGTCGGATCTCCGACCTTCGCGCACAGATCTCCGACCGTAGGTCGGCGCCGTCTCATTCGCTGAGGTGCACGTAGTTGCGCAGGCGCACGGCGTGTCGGGCGCAACAAGGTGCACCTCGGCGGACTGACGGACCAGAGCCCGACGCGGGTCAGCGGTGGAACTCGTCCTCGTGGGCGGCGTGCTCGGCCGGTTCGAGCTGGAACGTGGAGTGCTCGACGTCGAAGTGCTTCGAGAGGCAGCCGGACAGCTCGTCGAGCAGCGCGCCGGTGCGGCCGGAGCGGAACACCGACTGCTCGCACACCACGTGGGCGCTGAACACCGGCGCCCCGGAGGTGATCGCCCAGACGTGCACGTCGTGGACGGCGACCACGCCCGGCGTGCCCAGGATGTGGTCCCGGATCTCCGCGACGTCGGTGTCGGCCGGGGCGGCCTCGCTGAGCACGCGCACCACATCCCGCAGCAGCGAGAACGCGCGCGGCACGATCATCACGGCGATGAGCAGTGACGCGATCGCGTCGGCCGGGGCGAAACCGGTGGTCAGGATGACGACCGCCGCCACGATGACGAGCGCGGACCCGATCAGGTCGCCCAGCACCTCGAGGTAGGCGCCGCGCATGTTGATCGACCGGCCGGCCGCCGGCCGGAGCAGCAGCAGCGCGCCGAGGTTCGCGACCAGGCCGATGACGGCGACGATCAGCATCGGGATGCTGTGCACCTCCGTCTCACCGCCGACCAGCCGGCCGATGGCGCCGATCGTCACCGCGACCGCCACCACGACGAGGATGAGCCCGTTGATGAGCGCGCCGAACACCTCGGCGCGGCGGTATCCGAACGTCTGGCGGTCGGTCGCCGGGCGCGCCGCGACGATGGTCGCCATGAGCGCGATGACCAGTCCGGCCAGGTCGCTGAGCATGTGCCCGGCGTCGGCGAGCAGAGCGAGCGAACCGCTCAGCCAGGCTCCGAAGACCTCGACGACGAGCACCGCCGCCACGATCCCGATGGCGATCAGGAGGCGGTTTCGGTTGGCGGTGTGGCCGTGGTCGTGACTCATCTCGACTTCTACGGTAGATAGAACTCGCGGTGTCCGCCAGGGGCGGCGACTAGATGGGAATGAGTGGCGTTCTCAGCTGCCGGCGTGCTCGGCCGCCGAGAGCTCGCGCAGCGCGGGCACGATGGCCGCGAACGCCCGCGCCCGGTGGCTCTCCGCGTTCTTCTGCTCGGGAGCGAGCTCCGCCGCCGTCACGTCGTGGCCGTCCGGCACGAAGATCGGGTCGTAGCCGTGTCCCCCGTCGCCGCGGGGCTCCCGCGCGATGCGTCCCGGCCAGATGCCCTGGACGATGGTCGGCTCTTCGCCGGGCACCACCAGAGCGAGCGTCGCCGTGAAGTGCGCGGCTCGGGCGGTGTCCGGGATGTCGGCGAGCTGGTCGAGCAGCAGCCGCAGGTTGGCGGCCGCGTCGCCGTGCGTGCCGGACCAGATGGCGGAGAAGATGCCGGGCGCGCCGCCCATGACATCCACGCAGATGCCGGAGTCGTCGGCGAGCGCCGGCAGGCCGGTGTGCTCGGCCGCCGCGCGCGCCTTGATCAGCGCGTTCTCCTCGAAGCTCGTGCCGTCCTCGACCGGGACGGGCCCGTCGTAGGCGACGATCTCGAGCCCCGGCAGCTCGCTGCCGAGGATCCCCTGGAACTCGCGGGCCTTGTGAGCGTTGTGGGTGGCGAGGACCACGCGCACGGCGGTCACGCCTCCGCGACGGCCGGCGTCAGTGCGGCCGACTGGATGCCCGCGAGCTCGGTGGTCCCGGCGAGGGCGAGGTCGAGCAGGTCGTTGAGTTCACGACGGTCGAAGGGCGCGCCCTCGGCGGTGCCCTGCACCTCCACGAACAGCCCGCGGCCGGTGACGACGACGTTCATGTCGGTCTCGGCGCGCACGTCCTCCACGTAGGCGAGGTCGAGCATCGGCGTGCCGTCGATGATGCCGACCGAGACGGCCGAGACGGAGTCGATGAGCGGCGTCGCCTTCTGACCGATGAAGCGGTGCTCGCGACCCCACTCCAGGGCCTCGGCGAGCGCCACGTAGGCGCCGGTGATCGCGGCGGTGCGCGTCCCGCCGTCGGCCTGCAGCACGTCGCAGTCGAGCACGATCGTGTTCTCGCCCAGCGCCTTCATGTCGACGACGGCGCGGAGGCTCCGGCCGACCAGTCGGCTGATCTCGTGCGTGCGGCCGCCGACGCGTCCCTTCACGGACTCGCGGTCCATCCGCTCGTTGGTCGACCGGGGAAGCATGGCGTACTCGGCGGTGACCCAGCCGCGGCCCTTTCCGGCCATCCAGCGCGGGACGCCGTTCGTGAAGGATGCCGTGCACAGCACCCGCGTGTTGCCGAACGAGATCAGCGCGGAGCCCTCGGCCTGACGGCTCCAGCCCCGCTCGATGGTGACCGGCCGGAGCTGGTCGGGGGTGCGCCCGTCGGCGCGGGTGATGTCGGTCACGGGGATCTCCTCGGATCGGGGGACGGTTGCTCTACAGGGGCAGGTCGATGACGCCGGTCTGCACCAGGTCGACCCGCGAGACCTCGGGGCCGATGAAGCGGTGCGCCAGGCGCAGGAAGGTGTCGGCGTCGGAGCCGGTGGCCTCGTACCGGATGGTGGGGGGCAGCGGCGAGCGCCGCTCGAGTCCCTGGCCCACGAGCGTGCGGTAGACGTCCTTCGCGGTCTCCGTGTCGCTGGAGACCAGCGAGACGCCCTCGCCCATGACGTAGGAGATGGCGCCCTTCAGGAACGGGTAGTGGGTGCAGCCGAGCACGAGCGTGTCGACGTCCGCGTCGCGCAGCGGGCGCAGGTACTCGGCGGTCACGCGCAGCACCTCCTCGCCGGAGGTGATGCCGGCCTCCACGAACTCGACGAACCGGGGGCACGCCTGCGTGAAGAGCTGCAGCGTCGGTGCTGCCGCGAAGGCGTCCTCGTAGGCACGGGAGGCGATGGTGCCGACCGTGCCGATCACGCCGACGCGGCCGGTGCGGGTCGCGGCGACGGCGCGGCGGACGGCGGGCTGGATGACCTCGATGACGGGCACGTCGTAGCGCTCGCGCGCATCCCGGAGCATGGCCGACGAGGCGGTGTTGCAGGCGATCACCAGGAGCTTGACGCCCTGCTCGACCAGGAAGTCCATGACCTCGAGCGAGTAGCGGCGCACGTCCGCGATGGACTTCGGCCCGTAGGGCGAGTGCGCCGTGTCGCCGACGTAGAGCAGCGACTCGTTGGGGAGCTGATCGCGGATGGCGCGGGCGACGGTCAACCCGCCCACACCCGAGTCGAAGATCCCAATCGGCGCATCCGTCACAGCAGTCCAGCCTACCCGCCGTCCGCTCGCCGCCTCCGCTGCGGCGGTCGTGAGTAGGCTGGGCGGCGTGACCGAGAGACCGACGTCCTCCGCCTTCCTCACCGACCGCTACGAGCTGACGATGCTCGACGCCGCCCTCCTCGCCGGCACGCACGATCGCGAGTGCGTGTTCGAGGCGTTCACCCGCCGCTTGCCGGCTGGGCGCCGCTACGGCGTGCTCGCCGGAACCGGGCGGCTGCTGGAGCTGATCGACCAGTTCCGCTTCGGGGATGCCGAGCTGCAGTTCCTGCGGGACAACCGGATCGTGCGGGACGAGACCATCGACTGGCTGGCCGACTACCGCTTCTCGGGCACCATCCGCGGGTACCGCGAGGGCGAGCTGTTCTTCCCGGGCTCCCCGTTCTTCATCGTGGATGCGCCCTTCGCCGAGGGCGTCATCCTCGAGACCCTGCTGCTCAGCGTGTTCAACTACGACTCCGCCGTCGCCTCGGCGGCCGCGCGCATGGTCGCGGCCGCGGGCGGGCGCCCGCTGGCCGAGATGGGCTCACGCCGCGCGAACGAGCGCTCCGCGGTGGCTGCTGCGCGCGCCGCCTTCATCGCCGGGTTCTCCGCCACCTCCAACCTCGAGGCCGGACGCACCTGGGGCGTGCCCACCATGGGCACCGCCGCGCACGCCTTCACGCTGCTCCACGACTCCGAAGAGGCCGCGTTCCGGGCGCAGGTGGATGCGCTGGGCCCGGGCACGACGCTGCTGGTCGACACCTTCGACGTCGCCAAGGCCATCGAGACCGCCGTGCGCGTGGCCGGCCCCGAGCTCGGCGCCGTGCGGCTCGACTCGGGCGACCTGCCGAAGCTGGTGAAGCAGGTGCGCGAGCAGCTCGACTCCCTGGGGGCGACGAAGACGCGCATCACCGTCACCAACGACCTCGACGAGTACACGATCGCGGCCCTCGCGGCCTCCCCCGTCGACTCCTACGGTGTGGGGACGTCGGTCGTGACCGGCTCGGGCAATCCGGCGTCCGGCATGGTCTACAAGCTGGTGGCGCACCGCAGTCACGGCAGCTCGGGCGAGTGGATCCCGGTGGCGAAGAAGTCGGACGGCAAGGCGAGCGTCGGGGGCAGGAAGCATCCGGTGCGCCGCCACGACGCCGCCGGCACCGCCGTGGCGGAGGTCGTGCACATCGTCGAGAAGGGCGACATCCCGGACGACACCGGTCGCGACCTGCTCGTGCCGCTGATCACCCGCGGCGAGGTGCATCTGGAGCACCTCGGCGTCGAGGGGACGCGCCGCGCCCGCGAGCACCGCGAACTCGCCATGAGCGAGCTCCCGGATGAGGCGTTCCGCCTGGGCCGCGGCGACCCGGTGTTGCCGACGATCTTCGAGTGACGAGCGGGGGCCGCCCGCGATCGGCGCTCAGTCGCCCTGCAGGCCCTCGTAGATCTCGCGGCAGGTCGGGCAGACCGGGAACTTCTCGGGGTCGCGGTTCGGCGTCCACATCTTGCCGCAGAGCGCCTTGACCGGCTTGCCGGTCATCGCGGACTCCAGGATCTGCTCCTTCTTCACGTAGTGCGAGAAGCGCTCGTGATCGCCCGGCTCCTGGTTCTGCAGGAGTTCCTCGAGCTCGCGATCGAGCGTGGTCGCACCGCCGCCGCCGGGCTCGCCGAAGGGATCGGAGATGCTGGCTTCGTTCATGTCTCCAGTGTAGACGCCCGAGGTCCGAACGCTCCGGGGTGACGGGACCCGAAACCCTGCGGACCCGCCTCAGTCGTTGCGGTTGGCGAACGCCATGAGCTCCGGCCCGCGGCGGTCGAACACGCGGCCGCCGAGCCACAGCCCGAAGAACAGCGTCCCGAACCCGATCAGCACCGCGACCACAGGGGCGATGCCGAGCCAGAAAGGGTTCACCGTCAGCCCCAGCACGAGGAACACCAGCACCGGCGAGGCGAGGATCAGGATGGCGAAGAAGCTCAGCGACTGGACCACCGCGGCGGAGGCGCCGGAGGTCTGCGGCTGCGTGAACGCGCTGTCCCCCGGCTTCGTCGCGGGATAGGGGAACAGCGCCGACGAGATGCTGGAGAGCCCGAGGCCGATCACCAGGATCGCGCCGCTGAGAGCTGCGACGGCGGGCAGCACGGCCCAGTCGCCGAAGACGATCGTGGTGGCGATCGACCCGACGATGAGCACCGGGATGCCGACGACCACGGGCGGGAACATGCGGCCCGCGCGGTCCGAGATGCCCCGCGTGCCGGAGACGAGGTGCAGCCAGATCGCGGTGCTGTCGAACGCGAGATCGTTGTGGATGCTCCACCCGAGGAACAGGCAGACCAGCGGCAGCGGTACCAGCGCCACGAAGTGCGACGGCAGCCCGGCGACGGCGAGGGCGACGATCACCAGGACGGGGATCACCGGGATGAGCACGATCGACACCCAGTAGCGCGCATCCCGGCCCCAGTAGGTCATCGAGCGCGCGGCGATCGCGGCGGTCGGCCCGCCCGGCAGGCGGTCGAACCAGCCGAGGCCGTGGTACGCCTTCGACCGGGCCTCGCGTTCCGGCGAGGCGACGACGCGGGCGACCAGGGCCGTCCACGCCAGCCAGAGCAGGGCGAGGGTCGCCAGCGCGATGAGCAGCTGCAGCATCGCGGTGCCCCAGGCCCCCTGCGCCGCGGCGCCGGGCGCCGACCAGGCGGCGCCGAGCGGCGTCCACGCCAGCCAGCGGGCGAAGCCGCCGAGGGCGCCGAGGCCGTCACGGCCCCAGTCGACGGTCACCAGGAGCAGCAGAACGGGGGCGATGAGCACGAGCAGCAGGATGCCGATGACCCCGCCCGCTTCACGCGACCGGCGGGTGTTCAGGAGCGAGTGAGCGATGGCGGTCGTCACCCGGGAGGCCAGCACGCAGGTCAGCACGACCACGACCGCGGAGACGAGGGCGACCAGGACGGTCCCGGGATTCTGCGACCAGGTCACGACGGTCGCCGCACTGCACACGATGAGCACGAGCGACGGGATGCCGATCAGGCCCGCGAGCAGGAGTCCGGTCGCGAGCGTCCGGTTCGGGATGCCGAACAGCGAGAACTCCCGCGGATCGAGCGTGTCGTCGACACCGAAGAGCAGAGGGAGCAGCGCGAAGCCGGCGACGACGACCGACCCGATGACGACGATCACGCTGTGCGTCGCGGACGCGTCGTCCACCACCCGGGCGGCGACGAGCGAGCCCACCACGATGACCGTGATGAAGCCTCCGTAGAGCAGCCCGATGACCAGGCCGAACACCTGCCAGGGCGAGCGCCGGAAGGCGTTGCCCATGATCCGGAGCTTCAGTCCGAGAAACTGTGCAACCACTCCATGCCTTCCGCTGCCTTCCGGCCGCCGGCCAGCTCCACGAACCGCTCCTCGAGCGTCTGCTCGCCGCGCACCTCGTCGATCGTGCCGGAGGCGAGAACCTGTCCGCGCACGATGATCGCGACGCTGTCGCAGACGCGCTGGATCATGTCCATGCCGTGGCTGGACACGACGACCGTGCCGCCCGCGGCGGTGTAGCGCTGCAGGATGTCGATGATGTTCGCGGCGGAGACCGGGTCGACCGACTCGAACGGCTCGTCGAGCACCAGCAGGCGCGGCGAGTGGATCATGGCCGCGGCGAGCGCGATCTTCTTCGTCATGCCGGCGGAGTAGTCGGCCACGAGGCGGTCGAGGGCGTCCTCGATGCCGAAGGCGGCGGCGAGGTCGGCGGTGCGCGCGCGAACCGTCTTCGCGCTCAGGCCGCGCAGCGTGCCGGCGTACCGCAGGAACTGCGCGCCGGTGAGGCGGTCGAAGAGCCGCAGCTTGTCCGGGAGAACGCCGATGATGTGCTTGGCGCGCACCGGCTCGGCCCACACGTCGACGCCGTGCACGATCACGCGGCCCGCGTCCGGTCGGAGCAGGCCCGTGACGATCGACAGCGTCGTGGTCTTTCCGGCGCCGTTGGGGCCGACGATCCCGTAGAAGGAGCCTTCCTTGATCTCCAGGCTCACTCCGTCGACCGCGACCGTGTCGCCGTAGCGCTTGTGCAGGCCGCCCAGCGACAGCACGGTCGGGCGGGTGTCGACCACGGGAGCCGGCGCTTCGGTCGCCCGGGGCTCGGAAGTGGCCCGCGTGGTCTGCCGCGGCTTGGCCGTCGTCGTCCGCTTGCGCGGCGCGCGAGTACTGGTGCCCGCGGCGGCCGCAGCCGTCTTCGCGGGCGCTCGCTTCTGCGCAGGGCGCGGCGGCGGCGCCGCCTCCGCCTCGATCTGCGCGGCCGTCGGCTCGGCAGCCTCCGCCATGGTCTCCCCCCTCTGCGGGTCCGGCTCCGCTCCCTGCTCCCGATCCTCGGCGGGCTCGGTGATCTGGGGACGGGCGTGCTCGGAACTCACCCCGCTAACGTACCAAGACCTGGATCGGCGCGAACCCCCCGGCGTCATCCGCGGCGCGCGGCGGCGCCTCCGAATGTCCTGTGAGGAACATAACGACACAACAACGACATCCGTCAACCCCTGCCCCCCGACAGGGGCCCCCGGTAGTCTGGGGCAGCATTCGGGGGAAATCGGTACGACGCGTGTCGATCGCCCCACACGCGGATTAATCCTGGGTGAACCATTCCCGGGCCCGCAGACCCAAGGAGATGATTGTGACGACCCAGGTAGTGATTCTGGCGGCCGGCATGGGAAGCCGGCTCGGACGGAGCCTTCCCAAGCCGCTGACCGAGCTGAGCGACGGCCGCACGATCATGCAGCAGCAGTTCGACAACATCCACGCCGCCTTCGGCAAAGACGTGCAGGTGACCATCGTCGTCGGCTACAAGCTGGAGCACATCATCGAGGCGTTCCCCGACGCCCAGTTCGTCTACAACGAGCAGTACGACCAGACCAACACCTCCAAGAGCCTCATGCGCGCCCTCCAGGCGTCCGGCCCCGGCGGCGTGCTCTGGATGAACGGCGACGTAGTCTTCGACCCGGCCGTCCTCGTGCGCGGCGCGGCCATGGTGGCCCGCGACCAGACCTTCGTCACGGTCAACACCTCCTCCGTCGCCGACGAGGAGGTCAAGTACACGACCGGTCCCGAGGGCTACATCCAGGAGCTGTCCAAGACCGTCAAGAACGGTCTCGGCGAGGCGGTCGGCATCAACTACATCTCGTCGGCCGACAAGGCCACGCTGCTGCGTCAGCTGCAGCGCGTCGGCGACCAGGACTACTTCGAGCGCGGCATCGAGCTCGCGATCGAGCAGGACCACCTGCTGGCCGAGCCGGTCGACATCTCCGACCTGTACGCCGTCGAGGTCGACTTCCAGGAGGACCTGGAGCGCGCGAATCTTTTCGTGTAGTCGACGCTGCGTGAGCCCTCACGCAGCTTCGATCAATACGATGGGTTCTCGTGACCAGTACCCCGACTGAAGTGCGCCCTGCGCAGCGCTCGCGCTTCACGCGCTACCGGCACTCCCTCTGGCTGCTGACCAAGCGGGACCTCAGCGTCCGCTACTCCACCAGCGCCCTCGGATATCTGTGGTCAATCCTCGACCCGCTGGTGATGAGCCTGATCTACTGGTTCGTCTTCACGGTGATCTTCCACCGCACGGTCGGTGAGAACCCGTACATCGTCTTCCTGCTGGCGGCCCTGCTGCCGTGGATGTGGTTCAACGGGGCGGTCTCGGACAGCACGCGTGCCTTCATCCGCGAGGCGAAGCTCATCCGCTCGACGATGATCCCGCGCACGATCTGGGTGAACCGGATCGCCGCCTCCAAGGGGATCGAGTTCCTGCTGTCGCTGCCGGTGCTCGCCGTCTTCGCGATCTTCACCGGAGCGCGGCTGAACGTCGAGGCGCTGCTGTTCCCGCTGGCCATCCTCATCCAGACGGTGCTCACCGTCGGCGTCGGCCTCATCGTCGCGCCCCTCGTGGTCTTCTACCGCGACCTGGAGCGCGCGGTGAAGCTCGCGCTGCGCTTCCTCTTCTACGCGTCCCCGATCATCTACAGCGCGCGCGACCTGCCCGGCGGCTGCGGCGCGGGCGTGGCGGCCAAGCACTGCGCCGCGTACCTCGCCACGCATCCCGGAGCGCAGACCGACGTGCTCTTCTCGCTGCACTTCTGGTCGGCGTTCAACCCGCTGACCGGCATCTTCAGCCTGTATCGCGCCGCATTCTTCCCCGAGGAGCTGGACTGGTTCCTCGTCGGGGTCAGCGCGGCGATGTCGCTCGTGCTGCTGGCGATCGGCTGGGGCGTGTTCAAGCGCTTCGAGCGCGACATCCTGAAGGAGATCTGAGTGGCACCCGTCATCGCGGTCGACCGCCTCGGCGTCCGGTTCCGCCGCAACCGGGGCGCCCGGCGCACATTCAAGGACCTCTTCTCGTCGAAGCAGCGGCGCGCGCGTCCCGACGACTTCTGGGCGCTCCGCAACGTCAGCTTCCATGTCCAGCCCGGTGAGGCCATCGGCGTCGTCGGCCGCAACGGCCAGGGAAAGTCGACGCTGCTGAAGCTCGTCGCCGGCGTCATGCTGCCCGATGAGGGCACGGTGCGCGTGACGGACGGCGTCGCGCCGCTGATCGAGATCACCGGCGGTTTCGTCGACGACCTCACCGTGCGCGACAACGTGTATCTGACGGCGGGACTGCACGGGATGTCGCGGTCGCAGATCGACGAGCGCTTCGACGAGATCATCGGCTTCGCCGAGATCGAGGACTTCGTCGACACCCCCTACAAGCACCTCTCGAGCGGGATGAAGGTGCGCATCGCCTTCTCCGTCATCGCGCAGCTCGAGGAGCCCGTGTTGCTGGTGGACGAGGTGCTCGCGGTCGGCGACCGCGGGTTCCGCGAGAAGTGCTACCGCCGCATCGAGGAGCTGCTGGCCGGAGGCCGGACCCTGTTCTTCGTCTCGCACAACGAGAAGGACCTGCGACGCTTCTGCGAGCGCGGGCTGTACCTCGACAAGGGCGCCCTCGTTCTCGACGGTCCGATCGACGAGGTCCTCGCTCTGTACAACGCCGACTACGGCACCTGACCCCACCCGTTCTGCGGCCGGTGACGCGACGAGAAATCGTCCACAGAAAATAGTTCGGCGAGTTCTCCCCAGAAGGGGCATTCGTGCCCGATTCCGGGCCTCGAGCGTCGGAGGGGGTCGTTACTTTCGAGCCATGAATCCTCTCCGGCTCCTCCGCGCCCCCTCCCCCGCCGTCCGTCCCCGCCGTCTCGCCTACCCCGTCCCGTGGAGCGTCGACCGCACAACCGCACCGCACTACCGGATCGTGAACACCGGCCGCGAGACCCTGCGCGGCGTCACCGTGAGCATCGCCGGCGAGTCCCGGCTGCGGGTGAGCATCCCCGCCACCGTTCCACCGGGCGGGTCGGTCCGGGCCAGCGTGACCGGTCCGCACCCGTCGCGCGACACCGTGCTGGTCGTGCGGTGGTTCCCACCGGACGGCCGCGAGTACCTCTGGCAGATCAGCCTCTGAGGCGGGCGCACCGCCTCCGGCGGCGCGTGCGCCAGTGCGGTGTCCCGACACGTCCCGTCGGGACACCTCGGGGCGCGCAGAAAACGCATGCATCGACGTCATTTCCGGACACCGAATCGTGAGGTCCGCGCATTCGGGTGCAGGCGCTCTGGAGTCGGCGCGCACTTGGCTCTGTAGTGGATGCATCATGCACCACTCCGTCGCACCCGCCGCCGCACTGCTCGGCGAACGCATCCGCCAGGCCCGCATCGGTCTCGGGCTCAGCCAGGAAGCCATCGCCGGTCTCGCCGGCATGCACGTCACGAACTTCGGCAAGATCGAGCGCGGGCGCGCGAATCCCAGCCTCCTGACCATGCTGCGCATCGCCGTCGCCCTCGGCACCGACGTGGCGACGCTCACTCAGGACATCACGCGCGACTCGGTTCCCGACGACCTCGGGGTGCTGTCGGCGCACGAGTACCTCGACGAGCGCTCCCGTCGGCGCACTCGCGGTCGCTGATCCCGGCAGCCCGGTCGCCGGCACGACATGGATGGCGCTTCCGGCTGGGCGGCCTACACTCTACCGAGATGGCAGCCAAGCAGAAACCGATCATCTCCGTCACGGGCGGCCCGCAGCGAGGCGGCGATACGCCGCGCGCACTCAACACGACCCTGGACCGGTTCCTCGGCATCCAGCGGCCGGTGGTGCTCGCACACCTGCGCAGCATCCGCCGCCGCAACCCGCAGGCGTCCGCGGACGAGCTCGCGCGCATCCTGGAACGCCGCTACCTGGCGGCGGTCACGAGCGGCGGCGCCGCCGTCGGCGCGACGGCCGTGATCCCCGCGATCGGGACCGGTGTCACCCTGGCGCTCTCCGGGCTCGAGACGGCGGGGTTCCTGGAGGCCACGGCGCTGTACGCCCAGTCGATGAGCGAGCTGCACGGGATCGCGGTCGACGATCCCGAGCGTGCCCGGGCGCTCGTGCTGACGATGATGCTGGGGCGCGAAGGCTCCGACCTCGTCCGCCAGCTCGCCGGCCAGTTCGGCGGAGGCGTCACGCGCACCGCCTACTGGGGTGAGCTCGTGACGTCCAGCCTCCCGAGCATGGTGGTCGGACCGCTCGTCGACCGGCTGAAGAGCGCGTTCATCCGGCAGTTCGCGATCCGCGGCGGCGCCAGCATCGTGGCCCGCGCGATCCCGTTCGGTATCGGCGCGGTCATCGGCGGCACCGGGAACAACATCCTCGGACGCCGCGTGGTGCAGAACGCCCGGCTCGCCTTCGGGCCGGCGCCGCTGGTGATCCCCGCCGCGCTCGCTCCCATCGAGGGACCGGGCGCGGTGCGCCGTCTCGGCTCGGCCACCGGCGACCGCGCGGTCCGGGTCACCCGCGCCACCGGCGAGGGCGCCGCCCGGATGGGCCGGGCGACCGGCGAGCGTGCGGCGCGCCTCGGAAAGGCGTTGCGCGGCGCCCTGCCGCGCAGACGTCCGACGGATGAGGAGCCGGCCCTGGACGCACCGGACGAGCCCCTGGCGCTCGAACCGCCTGTCGAACGACCGGGCACGAATGCCGGGTCCGGCGACGACGACGGAGACGATCGGGCCCGCGTCGCCGGCTGAGCGAAGACGTTCCGGGCTCCGGACGTCAGACGATGGGTGGTCGGCCCGCAGCCGTCATGCGCGCGACCGTGCGCCAGCGCAGCGGACGCCGCTCCCCCGGGTCGGTGCGCCAGCCCTCCGCCCAGCCGCCGAACCACGCGCGCAGCACGGCGGGCTTGCGGAACCAGCGGAGCAGCTGGATGCCGGTCCACGACCCCACGTACAGCGGGACGAGCACGGCCGGCAGGTTGCGGCGCGCCAGCCAGACGCGGTTGCGGGCGTTGAGCCGGTAGTAATACGAGTGCCGGGTCGGAGAGACCGACGGATGCTCGGCCACCAGGTCCCCGGCGTACCAGACACGCTTGCCCTGGTCCCAGACCTTCCAGGCGAGGTCGATGCCCTCGTGCGCGTAGAAGAACGGGGCCGCCCATCCGCCCGCGCGCTCGAAGACGTCGCGCGGGAGCACGATCGCCGCCTCCAGCACGGCGAACACGTTGCTCGACCGGGCCGGATCGCCCTTGCGGATGCGCGGGATCCAGCGCCGCGGCGGGGCCGTCCCGTCGGGCACGCGCAGCCGCGGCTGCAGCATCCCGATCGAGGGGTCGCGCCGCAGCAGAGCGATGGCGTCCGCGAGGAACGTCGCCGACGGGATGTCCGCGTCGTCGTCGAGGAAGAACAGCCACTCGCCGGTCACCAGCGGGACTCCCGCGTTGCGGCCAGCCGGGATGCCGACGTTCTCCGGCAGCGCCAGCGCGCGCACGCCCTCGGGGAGGGCGGGATCCGCTGTCGTCGGGTCCCAGCCGTTGCCGACGACCACGATGTCCGTCTCGACCCCCTGCTGGGCGAGCACCGACTCGAGCCCCCGGCGCAGCTCGACCGGGCGGGTGCCCTGCGTGAGCACCACGACGGCCACCCGCGGCTGCTCGCCGGAGGACGCCCGCTGCTCAGCCACGGACCCGCCGCGAAGCCATGATCGTCACGAAGTGCCCGATCAGCGCCAGGATCGACAGCGGAACCAGCGCCACCAGCAGGATGCGGTCGGCGAAGGTCGCACCGATGAACAGCCCGACGATCGAGAACACGAAGATCAGGATGGTCAGCTCGACCGAGTGGTACAGCCGGTGGAACGGCAGGAACCGCGCGGCACGACGCAGTGTCGCGACCAGGCCGTGGGTCGGCGCGTACTCCGACTGGGTGTCGGCCAGCTTCGGCAGGCCGGCGTTCGCGCGGGCCACGCGGACCATGTCGTTGAGCGCCTTGTTCAGCACGATGACGAGGGCGAGCAGCGTGCCCAGATTGGTCCAGAGGAAGTCCTGCGGCGCCTCGAACGGGTAGCCGGCCGCCCGGATGCCGAGCGCGATGGCGATCAGCGTCTCGGTCGAGTAGTGGCCGACGTTGTCCAGGAAGATGCCCGCGGGCGACGAAGTGCCGCGCCACCGCGCGACCTCGCCGTCGCAGCAGTCGACGAGCATCTGCAGCTGGCCGAGGACGAGCGCGAGAGCGGCGCCCCCGATGCCCGGGATGAGAAGGGAGGCGGCGGTCGCCCATCCCGTCAGGATCATCAGCCCGGTGACGCCGTTGGCCGAGATCGACGTCTTGAGCAGCACCCAGGTGAGGTACGGCGACAGGTTGCGGAGGTACAGCGACGCGGTCCAGTGCTCGGCGTTGCGGCGCCCACGGACCTCGGGCGGCTGCGCCACCGCGCGCAGCTCGGCGATCGACGTGGGACGGGCGCCGTGCGCCGAAGGTCCGGGTGCGGTCATGCCTACCTTCCGGTGTGGGCTGTGATGTTGCGGGTGAGCGACAGGTATCCGAGGATGAACCCGACCCCCCAGCTGAAGTGGATGCACGGCAAGACTACGAGAAACCACAGGAACGGGCGAAAGCCGTCCTTGCGCCCCCACAGCACCGCCGAGACGATGACGATGACGATGTAGAGCGCCGGGATCGCGAAGCCCCACAGCAGCCACGGCGCGGCGCCGAGGATCGCCTGCACGATCCCGCCGAGGCCCAGCAGCGTGCCGATCGCGACGCCGAGCACCATCACCGGCGGCGCGAAGTAGCGGAGGCCGTTGGAGGCGGGGAACCGCCGGGCCAGCTCGCCGCGCCAGATGCCGGTCGAGAAGAACTGCCGGGCGAGGCGGTAGAGGTTGGGACGCGGACGGTACGTGACCTTGAGCCGCGGGGTGAACCAGACCGTGCCGCCCGAGGTGCGGAGCCGGCGGTTGAGCTCCCAGTCCTGCCCGCGCTTGATCTCCTCGTCGAACAGGCCAACCTCGATCAGGCGATCGCGGCGGAACACTCCGAGGTACACCGTCTCCGCCGGGCCGGCTTCGCCGCCGACGTGCAGCTTGGTTCCGCCGAGGCCGACGCGGCTGCCGTAGGCGCGCGCGACGGCGCGCTCGAAGTCGGTCGTGCCCTGCGCATCCATCAGGCCACCGACGTTGTCGGCGCCGGTCTCGAGGATGGTCTCCACCGCGATGCGGGCGTAGTCGGGCGGGAGGACGCTGTGCGCGTCGACGCGGATCACGATCGGGTACCGCGACTCGCGGATCGCCAGGTTCAGCCCGGCGGGCGTGGACCCGATGGCGTTGTCGACGACGCGGATGCGGCCGTCGACGGCCGCCAGTTCCTCGACCAGCTCGGTGGTGCCGTCCATGCTCGGGCCGAGGGCGATGGTCACCTCGAAGGGGCCCGTGTAGTCCTGCGCCAGCAGGCTGTCGACGGCCGCCCGCACGTGGGTGACCTCGTTGAGCACGGGCATCACGTACGAGACACCCGGAAGGGTGTTCACGGTGTGGTCCGGCATCTGATCCTTCGGTGTAGCGGGTCGGCGTCGAGCCTATCAGCCGGGCCCTGCACGAAACCGGGGACGCCCTGACGGCGGAAGGCCGCCCCGCGCATCGCGGGACGGCCTTCCGGGTGGCGGGATGCGTCACTCGGCCGGAAGCGACCCCAGGGTGACCGAAGCGGTCTTGGTCTGACCGTCGCGGATGTACGTGACGTCGACCTTCGCGCCCGCCGCCTGTGCGCGCACCTGCGCGGTGAGGTCGGTGGCGTCGGTGATCGGGGTGTCGTCGAGGTTGACGACCACGTCGCCCGCCTTGAGCCCCGCGTTCGCCGCGGCGCCGCCGCCGGTGACGCTCTTGATCAGCGCGCCGACCGTGGTCGCCTTGCTGTCGCTGCTCGCGTCGGCCACCGACGCGCCCAGGAGGCCGTGCGTTGCGGAGCCGTTCTTGATGATCTCGCCGGAGATCCGCTTGGCCAGGTCGGACGGGATGGCGAAGCCGACGCCGATGCTGCCCGACTGGGATCCCTCGGAGCTCGAGCCGCCGGCGCTCGCGATCGCGACGTTGACGCCGATCAGCTCGCCCTTGCTGTTGAGCAGGGCGCCGCCCGAGTTGCCGGGGTTGATCGACGCGTCGGTCTGGATGACCGGCAGCGAGATCGTGCCCTGCGCGCCGGACTGCTGCTGCTGCGAGCCGGAGCCGCCCTGGTCGGGGAAGTCGAAGTTGAACGGGTTCTGGCTGTTGCCGCCGCTGTTCGAGTCGTCCTTCGGGGCCGCCGAGGAGGCGATGCTGATGCTGCGGTTCAGCGCGCTCACGATGCCGTCGGTGACCGTGCCGGAGAGACCGAGCGGTGCACCGATGGCGACGGTGGTGCTGCCGACGTTCAACTTGCTCGAGTCGCCCCAGGTGATCGGGGTCATGCCGGACGCGTTGTCCAGCTTGATGACGGCGAGGTCGGTGGTCGGGTCGGTGCCGATCAGCTTGGCGGTGTAGATCTTGCCGTCGTTGTCGGTCACGGTGATGCTCACGTTGGACGCCTGGCCGTCGAGGGTCACGACGTGCGTGTTGGTGAGCACGTAGCCGTCGGAGCTGAGGACGACGCCGGAACCGGTTCCGCCGGAGCTGGACGCGGTCACCGAGATGGTGACGACGCTCGGCGACGCCTTCGCGGCGACGGCCGTGACGGTGCTGGCGTCGTTCGCGTCGTTGACGGTGATGTTCTGCGGACCGGAGACGGTCTTGATGGTCGCGTTGCCGCCATCGGTCGCGGCGAAGATGCCGACGCCGGCGCCTGCGCCGGCGACGCCGCCGATCAGGGCGCCGATCGCGAGCGTCGCGATGATCAGGCCGGTGTTGCCGCGCTTGGCCGGCTTCGGAGCTGTCGCGGTCGGGGCACCCGGGGCGCCGGGTGCGGTCGCGTACGGCTGCTGGTGGGCGTTCGGAGCGTAGGGCTGGCCGTAGCCGGCGGGCTGGCCGAAGGCGCCGTTGCCGTAGTGCGGCTGCTGCTGGCCGTAGGGCTGGCCATACGGCTGCGGCGGGACGGGCTGGGTGGGCTGCGTCTGGTGGGCGGCGGGCTGCACCGGGACCGTCGGCTGCTGCGCCGTCGGCTGCTCGGCGGCAGGCTGCTGGGCGGCGGGCTGCGGTGCGGCGCCCTCGGCGGCCGGGGCGGTCCATCCGGCGGCCGGCTGCTCGGCGGTGGGCTGCGGGGCGGCGGGGGTCTCGGCGGCCGGAGTCGGCGCGGCCGGGGTGTGCTCGGAACCGGTGGAAGCGTCCACGACCGCTGCGGTGTCGGCGTCGTGCTCGGGCTTCGCGGGCTCCGGGGTGTTCGGGGTGTCGGTCATGGTGTTGCTCCTTCCAAGCACAGACAGCTTGGGATGCCAACCTGAGCGTTCTATTTGCCGATGCTGTGGGCGACCTTCTGCATGTCGATGACTCTCCACAACGTATCCGATGGGTTCGATGCGAGTAAGGCCGTAGCGTTGTCCCATGACGATTCCTGGAGCGTGGCGGCGAGCCGCAGGCGGCGCGGGACTCCTCGGCGCGGACGGGACGGTGCGCCCGACGATCTTCGCGGAGATGAGCGCGCTGGCCACCCGCACCGGCGCTATCAACCTGGGCCAGGGCTTCCCCGACGAGGACGGACCGGCCGAGGTGCTGGAGGCGGCGGTCGCAGCGATCCGCGACGGGCACAACCAGTACCCGCCGGGGCCCGGCATCCCGGACCTGCGGCTGGCCGTGGCCGAGCACCAGCGCCGGTTCTACGGGCTGGAGGTCGACCCCGATCGCGAGGTCCTGATCACCGCCGGGGCGACCGAGGCCATCGCCGCCACGCTGCTCGCCCTGCTCGAACCCGGCGACGAGGTCGTCACCTTCGAGCCGTACTACGACGAGTACGGTGCGGTCATCGCGCTCGCGGGTGGCATCCACCGCACCGTTCCGCTCGAACCGCCCGCCTTCCGGCCCGACCTGGACCGGCTCCGCGCGACGGTGACGGACCGCACGCGCGTCATCCTCGTGAACACGCCGCACAACCCCACCGGCGCCGTCCTCGACCGGGAGACGCTCTCCCTCGTCGTGGAGCTGGCGGAGCGTCACGACGCGATCATCGTCACCGACTCGGTCTACGAGCACCTCTCCTTCGTTCCGGAGCACATCCCGATCGAGTCGCTGCCCGGAGCCCGCAACCGTACCGTGGCGATCTCGTCCGGCGGCAAGACGTTCAGCACGACCGGCTGGAAGATCGGCTGGCTGACCGCTCCCACGGAGCTCGTGACGGCGGTGCTCGCCGTGAAGCAGTTCCTCACCTACGTCAACGGTGCACCGTTCCAGCCCGCCATCGCGGCCGGCCTCCGGCTGCCCGACTCGTTCTTCACAGGGATCGCGGACACGCTCGCGCACAAGCGGGACGTGCTCTCCGACGGGCTGCGCGCCGCCGGGTTCGGGGTGTTCCCCTCCGACGGCACGTACTTCGTCGTCGCCGACGCGGCACCGCTGGGCTATCCGGATGCGGTCCGGCTCTGCCGCGAGCTGCCCGAGCTCGCCGGGGTCGTCGCCGTGCCGCTGTCGGCGTTCGCGCGCGACGACTACGCCGGGCGCACCGCATCCCTCGTCCGCTTCGCCTTCTGCAAGCGGATCGAGGTGCTGGAGGAGGCGGCGAGGCGGCTCGCCGCGATCACAGCGGGCTGACGCGGTACCGCCGGAGCTGCAGAGCCGGGTTGCGCTCGCGCACCTCGCGGATGCGCGCGGACGACACCTCGGCGACGGCCACCCCGGTCGTCTCGCCGAGGCCGGCGAGCGTGACACCCATCGGGTCCACAACGGCGCTCGCACCGACGCCGATCGACGGCGGATGGTCGGCGGCGGCCACGTAGAGCGTGTTCTCGATCGCGCGGGCGGCCAGCAGGGTGTTCCAGTGGTGCTCCTTGAGCGGCCCGCGCACCCACTCGGCAGGGACAGCGACGAGATCGGCGCCGGCGTCCGCGAGGCGCCGGGTGACCTCGGGGAACCGCAGGTCGTAGCAGGTCTGGAGGCCGACCGTGATGCCGTCCACCTCGAACGTCTGCGGCTCATCCAGGTCGCCGGGCACGACCCAGTCGGACTCCTGCGCCCCGAAGGCGTCGTAGAGGTGCTGCTTGCGGTAGGTCGCGACCACGTCGCCGCCCGGGTCGACCGCGACGAGGGTGTTCGAGAACTTGTGGTGCACGTCCGTCCGCTCCACCAGTCCGGCGACGATGAAGACGCCCTGTTCGCGCGCCGTCGCGGTGAGGCCGCGGACGAAGTCGCCATCCAGCGGCTCCGCGTTCCGGGCGAACGACGGACCGAGCGGGTCGGTGAAGTAGGAGGAGTACTCGGGCAGGACGACCAGGCGGGCGCCCCGGGACACGGCCACCGCCACCAGCCCCGCGACGACATCGCGGTTGTGCACGCGGTCCTCGCCCGGCGCGAACTGGGCCACCGCAACGGCGATGGATCGGTCGTCCACGGTCAGTTCTGCCGGACGGTCCGTCACGGCGCCACCTCCGCGCGCGGGATCGCATCGACGACCGGCCGGGGCGTCTCCACGGGGAGCACGATGCTGATCGAGGTGCCGACGCCCTCCTCGCTCGCGATGTCGAGGCGGCCGCCGTGCGCGGTGACGATGGCCTTCGTGATGCTGAGACCCAGCCCGACGCCGGGAACGGCGTTGCGCGTCGCGGTGGACGCGCGGAAGAACCGCTGCGACAGCTGGCTCAGCTCGACAGCCGGGATGCCGATCCCCGTGTCGGTGACGGCGATCACCGCCTGCTCGCCTTCGCAGCGCAGCGAGACCGTGACCGTGCCGCCGGACGGCGTGAACTTGACGGCGTTGGAGATGAGGTTGTCGACGGCCTGCCCGAGCCGGAGAGGGTCCGCCCGGAGTTCGACCGGCGACTCGGGGACGTCGCCCACGAGGGTCACTCCCGAGTTTGCGGCGACGGGACGCGCCGACTCCACCGATGCGGAGACGACGCCGCCGAGCTCCACGTCCTTCAGGTCGAGCGGGAAGCGGCCGGACTCGACCTGAGCCGTGAAGAGCAGGTCGCCCACCAGCCGCAGCAGGCGGTGCGCGTTGCGCTCGGCGACGCTCAGGTACTGCTGCTGCTCCTCCGAGAGCGGCGACTCCTCGTCGTCGCGCATCAGCTCCAGGTAGCCGAGGATCGAGCTGAGCGGCGTGCGCAGCTCGTGCGAGATCAGGCCGACGAACTCGTCCTTCAGCCGGGCGAACTCCCGCGCCTGCGTCATGTCGGTCGCCACGAAGATGAAGCCGACCCGATGCCCGTTCTCGTCGAGGCGCGGCGTCGCCGCGACCTGCACCGAGACGCGCTTGCCGTCCGGTCGCACGTACGTCCAGTCGCGCACGTCGGCGGAGCCGGCGCGCACGGTGTCGACCAGCGCCGAGAACTCGTCGGTGCTCGCGACGGTCGTGAAGCGCGCATCCATGTCCTGCAGCCGGTCGGAGAGCTCGGAGTCGAGGTGGAAGTCCACGATGCGGTGCTTCGCGTCGAGCACCTCCTTCTCTGTAATCCCGAACATCTTCTCCGCGCCCGGGTTCCACACGTCGATGAGGCCGTCGAGATCGGTGCCGATCACGGACTGCTCGGTCACCGCGTTCCAGATGCTCTGGATCAGGCGGTTCGCTGTCTTGAGCCGGGCCTCGTTCAGCACCAGCTCGTCCTGCGCCTGCACCGCCTGCGCCAGCAGCTGCTGCTGCTGCTCGCTCGCCTCCCGGGCAGCGGCGAGCTGGATGCGCATCCGGTGGGCGATCTCGTTGATGACGATGGCGACGATGAGGTAGATCACGGGCGAGAAGAAGGCCCGGACGACATCGCCGGCGGTGTGACCCACACCGTCGACCACGATCGGGGCGATGAGCACGACGAAGGTGCCGAGCGCCGCGATCAGGATGTTGATCCGCCCCGCTTCCGTGGCGATCCACACGAAGGGCAGCAGGGTCAGCACGGCGAACGGCGACGCCGCCGAACCGGTTCCGAGCCGCAGCAGCCCGACCGCGAAGAGCGACAGGACGGGGATGACGACCGCCCACTCCGGATGCAGGCGCCCCCACGGCACGACCAGCGCGAGGACGGTGGCGACGGCCACCAGCGCGATCCCGGCGATGAACAGCGGACCGTTGGTGACGGGCACACCGTTCGGCACGGCGGCGATCACCGCGGCGATGGCGAAGCCGATGATCGTCGGCACCTGCTTCATGAACGCCGACGGCGAGTCGATCGGGATGCGGCTGAGCCACCGGTCGAGGGTCATGCGGGCTCCCCCAGCTCGAGCATCTCGCGGATGCGGGTGGACAGGACACGCGGGCTGAACGGCTTCACGATGAAGCTGTCCGAGCGGTCGGCGACGACGCCGTGGTCGGTGAGCAGCTGCACCGAGGCGGAGACCATGAGGATCAGCGTCGAGCGGGTCAGGTCGTCCGCGCGGATCGCTTCGGCCACCTCCACGCCGTTCAGGCCGGGCATGGAGATGTCGAGCACCGCGAGGTCGACATCCCCGCCGCGCACGGCGTCGAGGGCCGCGCGGCCGTTGTCGACGGCGGCCACGATCTCGACGCCCGCGCGCTTGGCGGCGATGGTCATCAGGCCCCGGATGTCGTCGTCGTCATCGGCGATGACGACCCGCCTCAGGCGTCCCTCGTCAGACATGCAGGAACACCACCCGCACGACGACGATGGCGGCGCAGACCAGCAGCGCGATGGCGCCGTACAGCGGCAGCCGGTACTCCCAGCGGCGGTTGCGCTCCAGTTCGTCCTGGATGCGCTCGCGCAGCTCGGCCGGTGGCTCGACGGGGCTCATCGCCCTCCCTCCCGTTCGGCGCGGCTGGATGCCGCGGCGGCATCGAGCAGCTGCGGGACGCGCGAGTAGCGCCCCACATCGCTTGCGACATGGCTGTCGGTGGACGCAACGATACGCGCACCCGCGTCCAGCAGAGCGGCGATCGCCGCCGGGCCCGGGCAGGCCCACTTCTCGTTGACCTCGACGATCGTCGCGGTCGCCGCTGCGGCCTCGGCCCAGGCGAGCAGGCGCTCGGGCCCCAGCTGCGCCTCGTCCAGGCCGACCTTCGGCAGGATCGAGAACCAGTGCGCCAGCTGCGCGTGCCGCGTCCGCTCCATCGCCCGGATGCTCGCCTCGATCAGCAGGTCGAGGGCGTCGTCGTCGGACAGGCCGGCGTCCAGCCGCTCGCGCGTCGCGGTGGGCGACCACGGGCCGTCCGTCCCCGGGAACTGGTGGTCGCCGATGACGACGGCGTCGACTCCCCCGGGGCCGACGACCAGGTCGGCGGGTGTGTCGACGGCGCCGGAGGCGTCGAGCAGCTTCGCCTCGACACCGGTGACGACCGTCAGGCCGTCCGGGACGCTCTCGGCCGCCACCGCCGCGACGAACTCCGGCACCCACGTGGTGGATGCGCGCACGTGATCCGTCAAGCGAACCGTGCGCAGACCGGCGGCAGAGGCGGCGGCGATGTTCTCGGCGAGCGTGCTGCGGGCGTCGTCGGAGAACGTGGAGTGCACGTGGAAGTCGCCGCGGAGCAGGGCGGGGAGCCGCTCGGCTTCGGTGACGCTCACTCCTCGAAGCCCTCCGCGTGTGCGGCGTTCTCGGAGACCAGCACGTCGGCCGGTCGCAGGAACACATCCTCGAGGAACCGGACGTTCGCCAGCTCCTCGAAGTCGACGGCAGACGGAACCGGGCGCCCCAGCACCAGGTCGAGCAGCAGCGACGGCATGTCGACGCCCGACGCGATGGTGAGCGGCATGGCACCCGGGAAGCGGGGGTTCACCTCGAGCAGGGCGGGAACGCCGTCGGCGCTGTAGCGCAGCTGGACGTTGGCCACGCCGGTGAGCCCGATGGCACGGGCTACGGCCGCAGCGGTGTCGGAGAGCTCGGGGCGGCGGACGGTGCGGCCGGCGATCGAGACGCCCGAATCGACGCGCTCGCGCGAGCGCGGCACGGCTGCGATGACGTCGCCGTCGAGGCTCGCGAGCACATCCACCGAGAACTCCTCGCCCGGCAGGTTCTCCTGGATGATGATGCTCTCGTCGGTGCCGATCGCCTCGAGCGCTTCGCGGTCCGCGATCAGGCGGACGCCGCGCGAGCCGGCGCCGGACCGCGGCTTGATGATGACCGGGAAGGTCCAGTCGGCCGCCACGCCGTCGCTGTTCAGCAGCCGTGTCTCCGGCACGCGCGCCTTCCCGGCGACGCGCTGCACGAGCGCGAACTTGTCGAGGCAGGTGACGAGCGTGTCGTGCGACGGGGCCGCCAGCTCCGTCCCGACGGCCTTGAGTTCGTCGCGGCGGGCGGCGAGGCCGGACAGTTCGACGTCCACGGTCGAGAACAGCACGTCGATGCGGTCCTCGCGGCTCATGGCGATGAGCGCATCCACGAACCCGTCGGAGCGTCCGGGCGGCACGATGCGGCGCTGCTCGGCGGGGACCAGGTACAGTCCGCTCGCCCAGCCGTCCATGTCGGCCGCGAACACGTCCACATCGTCCCGCGCCAGGAGGGACCGGATGACGGCGACGCCCGCGGGGCCGCCGGCGCCCGTGACCAGGACGCGGGTTCGTGTGGAGTCGGTCATTCGCGGTCCTCTACTGTCGGGTTCCGGGGTAGCGGGCCTCGGCGGAGAGCGTCGAGGCGGGGATGGAGATGTCCGCGGTGTCGCGCATCACCTCCAGCGGTTCGCAGTTCTTGCCGCCGCCGAAACGCGACCAGTAGCGGGCGGTCGCGAGCACGAAGTCCGGTTCCAGGTAGGCCCGCAGCTCCGTCTGCGACCGGAAGCAGTCGATGAGCCGCAGCTTGGTGTCGGTGAAGCCGTCGATCGGCACGAACCGGGTCGGCCGGAAGTCGATGGTGGCGGACGGGCTCTGGTAGCAGCAGACCGTGCGCACCGTGCGGGTGGCCACGTTGGTCGCGGCGTGGACTGCGCGGTGGTCCTGGTGGCGGTCGTGCGACGAGTGCGTGTAGACGATGTCGGGCTGCACCTCGGCCACCACGCGCTCGATGATGCCGACGGTCGGGTCGGCGGCGGAGATCTGCGTGTCCTCGAGGTCTTCGAGGAACAGCCGGGCGCCGAGCAGCTCGGCGGACGCGAGCGACTCGTGCTGACGGTTGTCGGCGTCGCCGCCCCGGGCGCCCCGTGACAGCGTCAGGATGACCACCTGGTTGCCCGCATCGCGGTGGGCGGCGAGGATGCCGCCGACGCCGATCTCGACGTCGTCCGGGTGCGCGCCGATCGCGAGCACCACCTGCTGGCGCGACGCGGCCCGCTTGACCCGGCCCTCGGCGGCCAGGCGGTTCACGATCGCGACGAGCTCGGCGGACGCGACGGGCTTCGTCAGGAACTCGTCGGCCTGGGCACGTAGCGCCGACACGGCGTAGTCGACGGAGACGTGCGCGGTCATGACGACCACCGGCATCCCCGGGTACTGGCTGCGGAGCTCCTTGAGCAGGTCGAGGCCCGAGATGCCCGGCATCTCTATGTCCGTGATGACGAGGTCGGGCTCGAACTCCGCGATGCGGTCCAGCGCGACCGACGGGTCGGTGACCGCGATCGCCACGGCGTCCGCCCTCTTCTCCAGCACGGTCTTCATGAAGAAGGCCACATCCGGGTCGTCCTCGACCACCACCACCCGGAACTTCGTCACGGCACTCGCCATCGCATCCCCTATCTCGGAACGACTCTAGTAGGACGACCGGTCCACACGACGGGACGCGCCCGGGAGGGTGTTCGCGATTTCACCTCCGCGAAATCCCGTGCTAACGTTGTCTCTTGTGCCGCGGGGTGGAGCAGCTCGGTAGCTCGCTGGGCTCATAACCCAGAGGTCGTAGGTTCAAATCCTGCCCCCGCAACCAGTAAGACCCCCTGACCGGGGATTCTCCGGTCAGGGGGTCTTTGTTTTTGCTCGCGGCGAATCGACGCGGCTCTCCCCCGGATTCGCTAGGGTCGTGTCGCAACGACACGTCGGGAGCAGCAGTGGCAGAGGAGCACGGGAAGGCGACGCAGGCCGCCGTCCGCGAGCGCAACCTGACGACCGCGCTGCAGCTCGTGCTCTCCGGCAACGGGACCGCGACCCGGGCCGGCATCGCCCGGCGCACCGGCCTCACCAGCGCGACCGTGTCGTCCCTGCTCGCCGGGCTCATCGCCGACGGGCTCGTCATCGAGGGACAGCTGGCCGAGTCGACGGGCGGCAAGCGCGCCACGACGCTGCGGATCGCCGCCGAGGACCACGTGCTCCTCGCCCTGATCGTGCAGCCCGGCCTCGTCCGCGGCGCCGTGATCGATCTGCTCGGCGCCGAGGTCGCCACCGCGTCCCAGCGGCCGGCCACGCCGGGATCGCTCGAGGATGTGCGCACCGTCGTCCGCAAGCTGGTGGCCGCCACGACCGCCCGCATCGTCGCCGTGGGCGTGCAGGTGCCCGGCATCGCCGATGGCCCGCTCATCCGCGAGTCCGTGCAGCTCGGGTGGACGGACGTCGACCTGGCCCGCGAGCTGGCCGGGATCGTGGAGGCGCCCATCCACCTCATCAACGACGCCGACGCGGAGGCCATCGCCGACTCCACGGCCGCGGACGAACCCGGCGCCGACGACTTCGGCGCCAGTCAGCTCTTCGTCTCGCTGAGCACGGGCGTCGGGGCCGCGGTCATCCTGGACGGCGAGGTGGTCGCGGGCGCGTCACACCGGGCGGGAGAGATCGGTCACGTCCCGGTGCTGTTCGGGCCGGAGGCGCCGGTGTGCGCCTGCGGCAACCGGGGCTGCCTCGAAGAGGTCGTCTCGGTCACGAGCCTGCTCGGGCTCCCCCATGGCACCGACCTGGAGGCACTCGACCTCGCCGCCCTCGCCGCAGCGCCCGAGTCGCGGCATCGCATCGCGGACGGCGCGCGGGTGCTGGCGCGCGCCCTGCTGCTGGTAGGAGCGGCGCTCGACGTGCCCAACATCGTCATCGGCGGCGCCGCGCCGCGGCTCGGCCCTGAGTTCATCGGCCACCTGCGGGCCGAGGCGGCCCGGCATCCGGTCAAGGCGGCGATGCCGCTCGGCTTCCGGTACGCGCGCGTCGCGCAGGAGCAGCCCTATCGCGGCGCCGCGCAGTACGCGCTCCGCTCGACCCTCGGCATCAGTTGGGCGGGCTGACCGGGCCAGGCGGCCGCAGGGGCGGCTCAGGATGCGGTGAGCAGCGCCAGCAGGGCCGCGCCGTGCCGCCGGTCGTGGCCGAAGGTGGCGATGTCCGCATACGAGGGCTCCGGATGCGCGCCCATGTCCACCACGAGCACCGAGCGGCACGTGGCGCGCACCGCATCCACCACCTGGCGGGCCCAGCGGGTGGCCGCATTGTCCGCGCCGACCACGACGACCGGGGTCGCGGTCGCCAGGACGAGCTCCGGGTCGTCCGACGGTCCCACCTGGACGACCGGATTGCCGGCCCACCGTGAGGCGAGCGCGCTGCCCTCCTCGGCCCACGCGTCCTGCAGCGTGTACCAGCGCGGCACGCCCAGCACGTCGTTGTCGAGCGTGGCCAGCCGCACGACGGTGCAGCGGCCGCGGAACCGCGGCAGCGCATCCCGCACGCCGTTCGCGAACCCGAAGGTCACGGGCGACGCGGACCGCAGCTCGGGCTCCGCGACCAGGGTCATCAGGACACCCCCAGCTGGGCGGAGAGCACCATCACCACGCACCCGCGGAGCACGATGTCGCGGCCGAGGCTCGTCATCCGCAGCGTGACGCCCGAGTGGAAACCGGCCATGGTGCGGTTGCGGAGCGTCTCACCGACCGCCTCCAGCAGGACGCCGTCGATGAGCTCCTCCGGGCCGCTGAGCACGACCTCGGACAGGTTGAGGGCACCGACGATCGGCGCGAGCGCCACGCCCAGGCGCTGGCCCGCCTCGCGGAGCACCGGACCCGCGGGCTCGCCCTTCGCGGCGGCCGCCGCGACGCGCGACTCCAGCCGCGGGACGGCCAGCCAGGCCTCCAGGCAGCGCTCGCGGTCGTAGGGCGCCTCGGGACCGCCGTCGGTTCCCACCATCACCTGGCCGATCTCGCCCGCGGCGAACCGGCTGCCGAAGACGAGGGCTCCGGCGACGAGCAGGCCCGAGCCGACGCCGTGGCCGACCTTCACCAGCATCATGTCGCCCTGCGCGTCGGCGAAGCCGTGCTCGGCGAGCACGGCGACGTTCGCGTCGTTCGCGACGAACACGGGCAGGCCGGTGCGCGCGGCGACCCGCTGCTGCAGCGGCTCGTCGACCCAGCCGAGGTTCGGTGCGGCGGCGACCGTGCCCTCCGCATCCACGATGCCGGGCGAGCCGATGCCGACGCCGAGCACGGGCGCGGTCGTCGCCTCGACGAGACGGTCGACCAGCGCGAGGACCTTCTCGGTAGCCTCCTCGCCGCGGCTGCCCGCGAGCTCCACCTCGACAGCGGCCAGGATGCGGCCGTCCATGTCGAGGACGGCCCCGCGGAACACCGCGTGCTCGCTGAGGTCGACGCCGATGATCTGCGTGGCGCCGCGGTTCACGTCGAGGAGCACCGCCGGCTTGCCGGGGCGGGCGTCGTCGCGCTGACCGAGCTCGACCACGAGACCCTCGGCGATCAGCTCCCCCACCAGGTCGGAGATGGTCACCCGGGTGAGGCCGGTGGTGCGTGCGAGGTCGGCGCGGCTGACCCGGCCGGAGCGGTACAGCGACTGCAGCACCAGGGAGCGGTTGTGCCCGCGGGCGTGTTCCGGCAGCACCTTCGTGCGGGGCCGGAGGGCGCGGCCCGGGACGAGGCCGCGGTCGGGCGCTGCTGCCCGCTCCGAGTGGGTGGAGCGCGTTCCCTGGTCGATCGCCATGTTTGTTAGTAAAGCTGACAATCAAAGTCCTGGCAACTGTTCGCGCCCCCTTTTCTGCGGTAGACCAACAAGGCCGGGCGGCCGACGGGATGTGCTCCTCGCACTTCCGACAGTGCCCGAACATAGCGGAACGGCCCGCACGGGATGTCCGTGCGAGCCGTTCCGGGTGGTCGCGTTACTTCGCGGCGGGCTGCCCCTCGGCCGCCACGGCGTCCGAGATCGCCTGCTGCAGGCGCTTCTGCGCCTCGCCGTAGGCCTGCCAGTCGCCCGACTTCAGCGCGGCCTGGCTGTCGCTGAGGGCCTGGTTCGCGCGCTGCAGCGCCTCCTGCAGGGCGGTGTTCCCCGCGGTGGAGCCGCTGCCCGTCGATCCGCCGGTGGACTGGCCCGTGCCGGGCTGCGTGGTCCCGGAGCCTTCGGTCGGCACGTTGTTGTCGCCGGCGGACGCGCCGGAGTCGCCGCCGAACAGGGCGTCGAGCGCCTGGTCCAGGGTGTCCTCGAACTCGATCTTGTCGCCGAAGGCCACCAGCACCTTCTGAAGCAGCGGGTAGCTGGTCTCCCCCGACGAGCGGACGTAGACCGGCTGCACGTACAGCAGGCCACCGCCCACCGGCAGCGTCAGCAGGTTGCCGTTGATGACCTCCGATTTACCCTGACGCAGCAGGTTGAGCTGCTGCGACACGGTCGGATCCGAGTCGAACTGGTTCTGCATCTGGCCGGGACCGGGGATGGTGTCGCTCGACGGCAGCTGCAGCAGCCTGAGCTTGCCGTAGCCGGACGCGACCGTCCCCTTGGTGTCGCCGGCGTCCGCATCCACCGCCAGATAGCCCTTCAGGACCGACCTGCTCGACTCGCTCGTACCGGCCGGGATGAACGTCGAGTACAGCGAGAACGCGGGCGACTCCTGTCCGGGCATCTTCATCGTGAGGTAGTACGGCGGCTGGAGTGCCGGGTTGCTCGACGGCGAGGTCGGGTCGTTCGGCGTGGTCCAGGCGTCCTCGCGCGAGTAGAACGAGCCGGCGTCGTCGACGTGGTACTGGCCCAGCACCGAGCGCTGCACCTTGAACAGGTCGGACGGGTAGCGCACGTGGCTCATCAGCTGGGCGCTCATGTCGCTCACCGGCTTCACCGTCGCGGGGAAGACCTTCTCCCACGTCTTCAGCACCGGGTCGGTGGTGTCCCACGCGTACAGGGTCACCGAGCCGTCATACGCGTCGACCGTCGCCTTCACGGAGTTCCGGATGTAGTTGATGTCGTCGAAGGCGTAGGCGGGCTTCGGGGTGTCCTTGTCCGCCGTCGCGTCGCTGAGGCTGCCCACGTGCGAGTACGGGAACTGGTCGCTCGTCGTGTAGCCGTCGATGATCCACTTGACCCGCCCGTCCACGACCGCGGGGTACGCCTGCGAGTCGAGGGTCAGGTAGGGCGCGACCTTCTGCACGCGCTTGATCGGGTCGCGGTCGTACAGGATCTGCGAGTTGCTGTTGACGGCGTCGGACAGCACGATCTGCTCGTCCTGGAACTTCAGCGCGTAGACGAGGCGCTTGAAGATGTTGTCGAGCTTCGGACCGCCGTTGCCGCTGAACGTCGTGTACGTCTGCTGGGCGCCGTCGGCGCCGCCCGGGTAGTCGAGCTCGACCTGCTTGCCGTCCTTCGGGCCGCCGACGATCGAGTAGGTCGGCGACTGCTCGCCGAAGTAGATGCGCGGCTGGTACTCGCCGAGCGTCCCGGTGGTGGGGATGCCGGACTCCATGAAGACCGGCTGCCCGTCGGGCGAGCGCTGGTTTCCGTACGCGGCGACCAGGCCGTAGCCGTGGGTGTAGACGATGGTGTCGTTGAACCAGTTGCGCGTGCCGCCGAGGCCGGACTGCTGCAGCTCGCGGACGGCGACGACCGCATCCTGCTGCGTGCCGTTGACCTCGTAGCGGTCGACATTGAGCTTCTCGGGGAAGGCGTAGTACTGGCGGAACTGCTGCAGCTGCCGGAACGAGGGGCTCACGACCGCGGGGTCGAGGATGCGGATCTGCGCGGTGGTCTGCGCATCCTGCCGCAGGGCGCCCTGCTCGGCCGTGGTCTTGGCGTTGTACGGGATCGTCTCGATGTCGCTGAGCCCGTAGGCCTCGCGCGTGTAGTCGATGCCCTTCTGCACGTAGGGCGACTCCAGCGTCTTCTGGCTGGGGTCGACCTGGAAGCGCTGCACGACCCAGGGGACGATGGCCCCGACGACGAGCGCGGCGACGATGAGGAGCGCCGTGCCGACGATCGGGAAGCGCCAGCGGCCGATGAAGGCGGTCAGGACGAACAGGATGGCCACGAACACGGCGGCGCCCGCGAGGATCGCCCGGCCGGGGATGGTCGCGTTGACGTCGGTGTACGCGGCGCCGTTGATCATGTCGTTGACGTTCGAGTCGGTGACGGTCGCGTAGCGGTCGAGCCAGATGCTGACGCCCTGCAGCAGCAGGTACAGCGCCGCGATGACCGAGATCTGCACTCGCGCTGCGCGCGAGATGCGCACCTCGCGGCCGCTCACCCGGATCGATCCGTAGAGGTAGCAGGTGGCGAGGGTGGCCAGCAGCGAGATCAGGACGACGGCCGAGGCGAAGCCGACCGCGCTGCGGTAGAACGGCAGCGCGAAGAGGTAGAAGCCGATGTCGAGGTGGAACAGCGGGTCGGTCTTGCCGTACGACGTGCCGTTCAGCCAAAGCGCGGCGGTCTGCCAGCGGCTCGCCGTCGAGACGCCGGCGAAGATGCCGAACACGATCGGGATGCCGTACATCGCGAGGCGGCGCAGCGGCTCGATGACCTGCTGGTAGCGGTCGAGCTGGGAGTTCAGCTTGGCGTAGACCGGACGGAGCCGGTACGCGAGCTGGATGGACAGCCACAGCGGCACGGCCATCCCGAGGAAGCCGATGAAGAACATGCTGATGCCGGCGAACCACTGCGTGGTCAGCACCTTCAGGTAGCCGAGCTGGTCGTACCAGAGGATGTCGGCGTAGAGCCCCGCGAAGACGAAGAACAGGATGACCACCGCGACGATCACCCCGAGAGTGATCCAGATCGCCGCGCGCCGGCGGCCTGCGGGACGGACTGCAGCAGTTGAACTCACGTATGGCCTTCTTGGTCTCGTGGCGGGGGTGAGAACCATCCTAGGCAGCGAACGCTTGGAGAACGCTGCGGTCGAGCGGTGATCAGCCTGCGGGGCAGGTGGGAAGCCCCGCCGTGCTTCCTCCATCGCGGACGGCCTGGAGGACCTTCAGCGAATCGGCGAGCGTCTTCACGGCGAACACGTGCAGCCCGGACGGGATGTGGCCGGTGACCTCGTCGCAGTTCGAGGCGGGCGCGAGGAAGTAGGACGCCTTGCCGGTGTCGCGCGCGGCGTACATCTTCTGCCGGATGCCGCCGATCGGGCCGATCTCGCCGGCGTTGTCGATGGTGCCCGTGCCGGCGACGCGCTTGCCGCCGTTGAGGGACTCCGGGGTGAGCTTGTCCATGATCCCGAGCGCGAACATCTGACCCGCGCTCGGGCCGCCCACGTTGTTCAGCTGGATCTTCACGTCGAACGGGAAGGTGTAGTCCATCCCGGCGCCGATGCCGAGCACGACCTGGCCCTGCGACTCGATCGGGGTGATCGCGACGGTCGACGCCACGCCGTCGCGCACGATGGCGAGCTCGGCCGCCTTGCCCGTGCCGTTGGCCTTCACCGCGTCGCGCAGCCCCTGGATGCTCGTGATCGTCGTTCCGTTGACAGCGGTGATCTCGTCGCCGACCTTCAGCTCCTTCGACGCCGGGGTTCCGGTGATCAGCTGCTTGACGGCGACGTTCTCGGGGAAGGTGTAGCCGAGCTGGTTCAGCGCGGCGGCGATCGCATCCTGCTGGGAGTCGACCATCAGCGCGGCGTTCTCGGCGTTCGACTGCTCGGTGGTGGTGCCGGGCGGGAAGACGGTCTCCAGCGGCAGGACGGCCTTGCTGGGCTGGAACCACGCCCCCGCGATCTCGAGCCAGCTGGGCCGCTGCTCCGGGTTGCCGACGACCGAGACCGTGAGCAGATCGAGCGATCCGGAGGTCGGGTAGGTCTTCTGGCCGGGGATGGTGATGAGCTCCTTGGCGTCGCCACTGGGCTCCGCGCCGACCTGCTGGTCGGTGCCGAGGGTGTTGAAGACCGGTCCCGGCTGCTCGATCACGAACGGGGCGGGGACGAGCGCGAGCACGAGGGCGAGCACCACGGCGACGCCGATGGCCACCCACCCGGCGATGACGCGGCGCGGCGGCGCGACCCGGACCGGCTCGTCGCCGGCGAAGCCGTCCGGCGCGGAGCCGTCCCGTTCCGGGCGGTCGTCGCTGAACAGGGTCACGGGCCCGTCCTCTCGGTCAGTGTTCGCCACGGGCGCACGGCCCGAAGGCGAGCATAGGGCAATTCCCATCCGCCACTCCGGCGCCAGCGGCTAGCGTAGATCACGAGCCTGAAGTCGCGCCGACGGCGCCGAATCGCCGACGGCCGGCTCATTCGAGAAGAGGACGCTGACCATGGCCGACGATCGGAACGACGACCGGGATCCGGACCGCGAGGACGACGAGTTCCGCGACATGCTGAGCCAATTCCTGTCCGGGAACGGGGCCTCGATCGACCCGAGCCGGCTGGCCGGCGCCGCGGGCCTCCCCAACGATCCGGCCAGCATCCAGGCGCTCCTCGGCCAGCTGCAGAACGCCCTGATGAACCCCGGCGGCGGCATCAACTGGGACATCGCCGACCAGCAGGCTCGACAGCTCGCCGCGGACGGCGCGCACTCCGTGACGCCGGCCGAGCGCGCATCCCTCGACCAGGCCTTCCACGTGGCCTCGCTGTGGCTCGACCAGGCGACCGGCGTCGCGTCGCTCAGCGCCACCCCCGAGCTCATCGGTCGCGCCGAGTGGGCGCGGCAGACGATGCCGCTCTGGAGCCAGCTCGCCGAGCCGGTCGCGCTCAGCATCTCGGACGCTCTGACCCGGGTGCTCTCCGAGCAGGCGCCGGAGGAGATGCAGGCGATGCTGCAGAACGCCGGCCAGGTGATGCGCTCGATCGGCGGCGCCCTCTTCGCGATGCAGCTCGGCCAGGTGGTCGGGCAGCTCTCCAAGGAGGTCGTCTCGGGCGGCGACATCGGCATCCCCCTGCTTCCGGACGGACAGGCGGCGCTGATCCCGCAGAACATCGAGGCGTTCGGCGAGGGTCTCGACATCCCCGCCGACCAGATCCAGCTCTACCTCGCGGTGCGCGAGCTGGCGCACGCGCGGCTGTTCCGTCACGCCAAGTGGCTGCGCCTCCAGCTGATCACGCAGATCACGGCGTTCGCCAAGGGCATCACGATCGACACGGACGCTCTGGAGTCGCTGGCCGAGAACTTCGACCCGTCCAACCCGGAAGAGCTGCGCGAGGCCATGGTCAGCGGGCGGCTCATCCCGCCGCGCACCGAGGAGCAGCAGGAGGCGCTCGCCCGTCTCGAGACGGTGCTCGCGCTGGTCGAGGGATGGGTGGACGTCGTGACCGCGAACGCCACGCGGCTGCTGCCGCGCGCCGACGCGATCGCCGAGACCGTGCGGCGCCGCCGCGCGTCGGGGGGTCCGGCGGAGTCCGCCTTCGCCACTCTGGTGGGGCTCGAGCTGCGACCCCGGCGGCTGCGCGACGCGGCCGCGATGTGGCAGGCGGTCACGGACGCGGTCGGGATGGACGCGCGCGACGACCTGTGGTCGCACCCCGACCTGCTCCCCCAGTCCTCGGACCTCGACGACCCGTCGGCGCTCGTCGCCCGGCTGACCGCGGCCGCGACCGGCCAGGAGCCGGAGCAGGACGCGCTCGACCAGGCGATCGAGGACCTGCTGCGCGACGACCGGGACCGTCCGACCGAGGGCTGATGTCCGCTTCGGTGGCCTCTTTTCGGAGCGGTCGCCGCTGACGTCGGCACCGATCCTGTGGAGAGACTGGCCGGAGAAATCCGGCCTGTGGACAACCCCGGATCTGCCCGGTCGGTCGGGCAGCATTTCGGACATGGTCCTCGTTCTCGACTCCCGCATCCCCCGCGTCTGGCGCACCCCCGACAGCCTCCAGTTCGGCGTCGACGAACCCGTGCTCGTCCTCGACCGGGTGAGTCATGCCGAGGAGCGCATGCTGGCCGGGCTGGCCGCCGGGGTCACCGAGGAGGGGCTCCGGGTGATCGCGTCCCGGGCGCGAGCGGCGGAAGGGGCGGCGGAGGACCTGGTGCGGCGGCTCGCGCCGGTGCTGGCGCCGACCTCTGCGGCGCCGCCGACGGCTCGCGACCCACTGGTTGTGGTCGACGGGGCCGGACCGACGGCCGTGCAGCTCCAGCGGATGCTGACCGACGCCGGTGTGGAGGTGCGCAGCGGGCTGGCGTGGACGGATCCGGCCGTGGAACGCGCCGACGTCGCGGTGATCGTCGCCTCGTACGCGATCGAGCCCCAGCGGCATGCCCGCTGGCTCCGCCGGGACGTGCCGCACCTGCCGCTCGTGTTCGGCGATGGCGGGGTGGTGGTCGGGCCGCTGGTGCGGCCCGGCGACGGCCCGTGCCTGCGCTGCCTCGACCTGCACCGCACGGAGGCCGACGCGGCCTGGCCTGCGATGGCGGCGCAGCTGCACACCCGTCCGGCGCCGGGCGAGACGCCGATCGTCGCGGCGGCGACCGCCGCACGCGCGGCCGCGGTGCTGCTCGCACTCCTGCGCGACGGCGGCGGTCCCGCGTGCGGGGAGGCGGCGCGGCTGGCGCCGGGTTCCGCGGACTGGGTCAGCCGGACGTGGTCGCCGCACCCCGCGTGCGGCTGCCTCGGGCTGCCCCCGTGACGCCGGCCGAGGCGGCCGGCGGGCCTGCTGCCGCAGCGCCGTTCGCGCGCGCGGCGGGCGGTCGCAGCTCCGCCAGGAAGCGCGACGGCTGCCGCAGAGAGGGACGCCCGGGCTGGTTGCCCCGTGCCGACCAGCTCAGGCGCAGGCGCTGCCGTGCCCGGGTGATGCCGACGTACAGCAGGCGGCGCTCCTCGTCGATCTGCTCGAACGTCCCGGCGTAGCTGATGGGCACGAGCCCCTCGCTGAGGCCGATCAGGTAGACGGACGGCCACTCCAGGCCCTTCGCCGCGTGCAGGGTCGCCAGGGTGACCGCCGACATGGTCGGCTCGTGCTGGCCGGCCTGGCGTGCGAGCAGCTCGTCGGTGAAGCCGCGCAGCGTCTGCCCCGGCGGCTGCTCGTCGACCAGACCCATGATGGCGTTCAGCGACTCCCAGCGCTCCCGGACAGCTCCGCGCCCCTCCGGCGGCTGCACCGACCAGCCCAGCGAGCGCAGCACGTCGCTGACCGTGCGGAACAGCGGCTCGTCCGACGCCACCAGGCTCGCGGCGCGGAGCGACATGAGCGCCTGGCGCACCTCGGGCAGGTCGAAGAACCGCTTCGACCCGCGGATCTGGTAGCTGATCCCGCGGTCGCCGAGCGCCTGCTCGAGCGCGGCGGCCTGGACGTTCACGCGGTACAGGACCGCGATGTGCTCCGGACGCGCGCCGGCCGCGAGTTCCGCCGCGATCTGCTCGGCCACAGCTCGCGCCTCCGCCCGATCGTCCTCGAAGGCCGCGGGCTCCGGCACCGCCACCTCGGGCGAGTCCCCGCCACCGTGCGACGCCACCTCCGCGGGCCGCAGCGTGAGGGCCCCGGAGCGGCCGCGCATCAGCCGGTTGGCGGTCTCGATCACGGCAGGCGTCGAACGGTAGTTCTGCTCCAGCCGCACCACGGTCGACCCGGGATGCTCGCGCTCGAAGCCGAGCAGGTACTCGCTGCGGGCTCCCGCGAACGAGTAGATGGTCTGGCTGGCGTCGCCGACCACGCAGAGGTCCTTTCGGGTGCCCAGCCAGAGCTGCAGCAGCTGGTGCTGCAGCGGGGAGACGTCCTGGTACTCGTCCACGACGAAGAAGCGGTACTGCTCCCGCACCTGCATCGCCACCGCCGGCTCGCTCTCGATCATGCCGGCGCAGGCGAGCAGCACATCCTCGAAGTCGATCTGCTTGCGCTCGTCTTTGAGGTCCTCGTAGCGCTGCAGCAGGGCGGCCACCTGCTCCGCCGACAGCGACCCCGGAGTGGGCCGGCCGGCCGCGGTGTACTGGTCGATTCCGAGGCCGGAGACCTTGCGCCACTCGATCTCGGCCGCCACATCCCGCAGCGTCGCCGTGTCGACCTTGAGTTTGAGCGTCTCGGCGGCGTGGCCGAGGATGCGGCCCTTCCCGTCGAGCACGGAGGGCAGCTGACCCCCGACGACCTGCGGCCAGAAGTAGTTGAGCTGGGCGAGCGCGGCCGAGTGGAACGTCCGCGCCGACACGCCGCCGGCCCCGAGCTGCCGGAGCCTCCCCCGCAGCTCCGCCGCGGCGCGGGCGGTGAACGTCAGCGCCATCACGCGGTTGGGCGCGTAGGCGCCCGACGCGACCCCGTACGCGATACGGTGCGTGATCGCGCGGGTCTTGCCGGTGCCCGCACCGGCGAGGATGCATACCGGCCCGAACAGCGCCTCGGCCGCCACCCGCTGCTGCGCGTCGAGACCGGCCAGCAGCGCCTCCGGCCCGGCGGGCGACGCGGTCACGGCGCGGGCGGCTCGTCGAGCGGGCCGCCGTACCAGTCCTCGATGAGGGCGCGCGCGATCGACGAGCGCCCCGGAAGGATGATCTGCTCGCGGGCCGCCCACAGCTCGTCGCGGCTGAACCACCGCACGTCGAGGATCTCCTCACCGTCCGGGTCGAGCGCCCCGGCGGCCTGGTCGTGGGCCAGCCGGGCGGTCATGCCGACCATCACGGACGCCGGGAACGGCCACGGCTGCGACCCCTTGTACTGCGCATCCACGACGCGGATGCCCGCCTCCTCGAACATCTCGCGCTCGACCGCGGCCTCGAACGACTCCCCCGGCTCGACGAATCCGGCGAGCAGCGAGTAGCGCGAGTTCTCCCACATGGCGTTGGAGCCGAGGAGCAGCCGGTCGTCGTCGTCGAGCACGGTGACGATCACGGCGGGGTCGGTGCGCGGGAAGACCTCGGAGCCGTCCTCGAGACAGCGGCGCACCCAGCCCGCCTGCTCGACGACCGTGGGCGTGCCGCAGCGCGGGCAGTGCGTGTGGGACGCGTGCCAGTTCGCCATCGCCAGCGCCTCGGTGAACAGGCCCGCATCGCGGTCGCTGAGCGCCGTCGCCACCGTCCGCAGGTTGCCCCAGCGCGCCTCGTCCGGCTCAAGCTCCTGCGCGGCGGCGTCCGTCAGCACCTCCAGCACCACAGCGGTGCCGGACGGCTCCGTCGCGCTCGCCACGGTGGTGCGCCCGAGGTAGACGCGGATCAGGGCGGAGGTCACCCGATCGACGGGAAGCAGCTCCAGGGCGGCCGGACCGGCATCCGGGGCGGACCAGCCGTCGGCGGCGGGAGTCGCGGCGGCCACGCTCTCCGCAGTGAGCAGGGCGCGCCCCTTCCACAGCGCGAGCACCCGCGTGCCCGGTTCCTGCCACAGCTCGTCGAACAGAGCGGGACGCGAGCGGGCGGAGTGATCGCGGTCGGTCGCGTGGCGGGACAGCGGGAGCGCCGCGAGCGGCAGAGCGGAGGTCGGGGCGGACGACATCGAGGTCCTTTCGGGGCGTGGCGGACGGCCGTCGCAGGGAGGCCCGATTAGCCTGGGTGCATGGCCAGATCCCATCTCACTCTAGCCGCGCTGGCCACCTCGGCCGTCCCCGACCTCGACGTCTCCGGCGCTCGCACCCACAGCGCCGGCGGGTCCGGCGACTTCGACTCCGCGCTGCTCTCGACGAGGGACGGCTCCACCGTCATCGTGCGCGTCCCCACCTCGCAGGTGGCCGAGACGGAACAGAGCGCCGACCTGGTCGCGCTGCGCGCGCTCACCACGGGCATCCGCAGCCGCCTGCCGTTCGACGTGCCGCGGTACCTGGGTCAGGCGCCGATCGGCGGCACCCGCGCGGTCGTCTACGACTTCCTGCCCGGTCACCACATCGCCGTCGGGGATGTGCCCCCGGGCGACGGGCTCGCCGGCTCGATCGGGCACGCCATCGCCGCCATCCACGCCCTCCCGACCGCCTTCGTCGGCGAGGCCGGGCTCCCCGTGATGTCCGCCGCCGAGTGCCTGACCGCCGCCAACGCGGTCATCGAGTCGGCCGCATCCACCGGGCTGCTGCCGACCGCGCTGCGCGACCGCTGGCGCGACGCCGCGGCGGACCACTCCATCTGGCAGTTCCAGCCGACCGTCATCAACGGATCGTTGACGGCCGACTCGTTCCTCGTGCAGGACGACGTGGTGAGCGCGGTGATCGGCTGGTCGGCGCTCCGGGTCGGCGACCCGGCCCGCGACCTGCACTGGCTGCTCGCCATGAACCCGGACGCGACGGACGGCGCCCTGGGCGCCTACGCCTCCACGCGGCAGGTCGCCACCGACCGCCAGTTCACGCAGCGCGCCATGCTGTACGCGGAGCTGGAGGTGGCGCGCTGGCTGCTGCACGGCCGCGAGGTGCGCGACCAGTCCATCGTGGACGACGCGGTCGAGATGCTCGACGGCCTGGTCGAGCGGGTGCACACCAACTCGATGAACCCGCTGTCGACCGCGACCGGCCCGATCATGGCCGTCGGCGACGTGGAGGCGATGCTCGACCGGACACCGGGCGACCGGCCCGAGGGCTACCGCCGCTCGGGCGGGATGAAGCCCGTCGCCGACGACCAGAGCGACGTCAGCTCCTCCTCCGCGTAGAGCCGCTCCGGCCGCACCACGCGGTCGTCGGCGACGAAGTAGAAGACGGCGTCGATCCGCTCCGGGTCCACCCCGGCGTAGCGGGCGAATGCCAGCCGGTAGAGCGCGAGCTGCAGCTGCTTGCGCTCGAGGTCCTCCGCGTCGCGCGGCGCCTTCCCGGTCTTCCAGTCCACGATCTGGTAGTCGTGGATGCCGTCGCCGGCCCGGTAGACCGCATCGAGCTTGCACACCACCACCTGGCCGGCGAGCGTGATGTGGATCTCGAGCTCGACCTCCTCCGGACGCCGGCCCGACCACTCGCTGCGCTCGAAGGTCGCCTTCAGCTCGGCGAACCGCTCGGCCTCGAGGATGTCGCCCGCCGGGTCGTCGAGTTCGGCGCTGTACGCATCCAATTCGTCCGCAGCCCCCGCCAGGGTGCCGAAGCGCTCCTCGACCCAGCCGTGGAACAGCGTTCCGAGCCGGGTCTGGCGATAGGGCCGTTCGGGCATGGGACGCCGCAGAGCGGCGGCGACAGAGGCCGGGTCGGTGACGTAGTCCTTGAACCGCGAGGCGGGGATGCGGGCGGGCAGCTCCACGAGCGCGGCGTCCTCTGCGCGGCGCGCGCGCTCGGCGAGCAGCAGGTCGAGGTCGCGGGCGTAGACGCCGCCGTCGCCGGTGCCCTGCTCGCGCGCGCGGCGCACCGCCTCGGCCGCCTGCTCCACGCGGGTGCGGCGGCCGCCGAGCGGCTCGAGCGGCCAGGTGACGGTCGAGGAGGCGAGGGCGAGCGGGTTCTCGTCCGGCTCGTCGCAGTCGGGGAAGGCGTCCTCCGGCAGCAGTCCGGCCTCCTGGAGCTCGAGCAGGTACGCGCCCGGGCCGCGCGGCTTCGTCTGCGTCGACCAGTAGGAGCCGCTCAGCAGCAGCCGCTGCCGCGCGCGGGTCACCGCGACGTAGATCAGGCGGCGCTGCTCGTCGAGGTGCCGGGCGACGTTCTCCTCCTCGAACGCGGCGATGGACTCGTGCACGTCCTTCTGGGTCTCGGCCGTGCGCCACGCGATTACCGGGAGTTCGGCGGAGTCGCCGCGGAACTCGTTCGGGAGCTGCCCGAACGCGAGCCAGCCCTTGCGGCTCTGCGGCGGCCCGGGCAGCTCGCCGTCGACCAGGCGCGGGACCGCCACGACGTCCCACTCGAGCCCCTTGGCGCCGTGGATGGTGAGGATCTGGACCGTGCCCGGCTCCGGCTCCTCGCTGCGCGGCGCAAGGTTGTCGCGCTGTTCCGCCTCCGCGAGCCAGGAGAGGAAGGAGCCGAGCGTCGCCTGGTCGTCGGCGGCGAGGTACGACGCGACCTGCTCGGCGAAGGCGTCGAGGCTGGCCTGCCCGAGCTGGGCCGTCTCGTTGGCGGCCACCTCGATGTCGAGCAGCAGCTCCTGCTGCACCAGGGTGACCAGGTCGAGGAGGTCGAGGCCGACCCGCGAGCGGAGGTGGTCGAGCCGACGGCCCGCGTCGCGCATCCGCTCGAGCCCGGCCGGGCTGAAGCCGGCGAGCAGGGAGTGGCCGTCCGGTGCGTCGAGCACGAAGTCGAGCGCGTCGACGAGGGAGGCGCCCTCCTCCCCCGCGACCGACCGGCGGAGGCGCTCGCGCAGCTCCGGGTCGAGACGCTGGTGGCGGTGGTCGCGCTCGGCGAGCCAGGAGGCGACATCCCGCAGCACCGCGATGTCCTTCGGCCCGATGCGCCACTTGGCGCCGGTGAGCAGCCGGATCAGTTCCGAGCCCGCCGTCGGGTCGTGCATGACGCGGAGCGCGCTCACCAGGTCGGCGATGACCGGCTGCTCGAGCAGCCCGCCGAGCCCGAGCACGTGATACGGGACGCCGTGGCGCGCCAGGGCGCTGGTGAACACGTCGATCTTCTTGAGCGACCGGCAGAGCATCGCAGCGCTCGGCGGCGAGCCGTCGGCGTCCCGGTCGCGCAGGCGGGCGGCCAGCCAGCGCGCGACCGTGTCCGCCTCGTCGGCCACCGTCTGCTCGAAGACGGCGGTCAGCTCGCCGGGGACGGCACCGAGACGCGGCTGCAGCTGCTCGACGTGCACGGGCGAGGCCGCGGTCAGCGGAGCGACCAGCACGTTGGCGGCGTCGAGCACCCGGGTGGGATTGCGCCAGCTGGTGCTCAGCGCGTACTCGTCCGCGGCCTCCGGCGTGCCGGGCCGCTGACCGGTGAAGTCGGCCGAGAACCGGCCCAGGTTGGCGGCGCTCGCCCCGCGCCACCCGTAGATCGACTGGTGCGGGTCACCGACCGCCATGACCGGCTGCCCGGCGAAGAGCCGCGAGAGGAGGCGCGTCTGCACGACCGAGGTGTCCTGGTACTCGTCGAGGAGCACCACCCGGTAGCGCCGCCGGTAGTCGGCGACGACGGCGGGCAGGCGCTCGCAGACGTCGAGCGCGAGCGCCACCTGGTCGGAGTACTCGACGAATCCGCGCCGCCGCTTCTCGTCGGCGAACGCGCGGGCGAGATCGAGCAGCGGCGGCAGCGCACCGACCGCGTCGACCGCCGAGCGCACCGACGCGTACAGGTCCTTCACCCGGCCGTTGCCCGTCGGGAGCTCGGCGGTGCGCGCGAACTGCTCCACCATCCGCTCCACCTCGCCCGCATCGGCGACGTTCTCGCTCAGTGCGCGGCTGAGGCCGACGACGGCGCTCGTCACCGCCTCCACGCCGCGGTCGAGCTCCACCAGCCGGTCGTCCGTGCTGGTCACGACCAGGCGGCGGGCGAGCTGCCAGGCGGACGCCTCGCTGAGCACGGCGGATTCGGGCTCGCGCCCGATCAGGAGCGCGTTCTCACGGAAGATCGCGTTCGCGAAGGCGTTGTAGGTCGCGACCTCGGGGGCGTCGAACGGGTCGAACTCGACGTCGGTCACGCCCGAGGCGACGAGCTGCTCGATGCGCGTCCGGATGCGGCCGGCCAGCTCGCCCGCCGCCTTGCGGGTGAAGGTCAGCCCGAGGATTTCGGGCACGCGGACGTGCCCGTTGGCGAGCAGCCACACGACGCGGTTGGCCATGGTCTCGGTCTTGCCGCTGCCTGCTCCCGCGACCACGATCGCCGGCCGCAGCGGCGCCTCGATGACTGCCTGCTGCTGCGGGGTCGGGATGGGCAGCCCGAGCGCCTCCGCGATCGCGGCGGCGCTCAGTGCGGTGCGCGGCCGGGGGCGGCCGTCAGACGCGACGCCCGCATCCCCCTGGGCGTGGTCGGCCGCCTCGGCCTCCTGGGTCTCCTGGGCCTCCTGGGCCTCCGCCAGCGAGAACGCCTGCTCGACGAGGTCGCGGCCCGCCTCCTCCGCCGCCCACTCGAGCAGGCCGTCCTCGTCGATGCGGGTGGCTTCGTCGGTCATGCTGCTCCTCCCGCGCTGACCGCAGGCACCAGGTGGATGCGGTACTCGTACTTCCCGTGCGGATCGCGTTCGCCGAGGTCGACCACTCCGGCGAAGGTCGACCCCGCCATCCCCTCGGCCGCCCCCGCCACGCGGTCGCGGAGCCGGTCCAGCCGTTCCTCGTCCACCCGGTCCTGCGCGACCTCGCGGTAGCCCTTCCCCCGCACGCCCTTGGCGACGAACAGGAGCTTCGCCCCGCCGGACGGCAGACCGCCCGCCTGCTCGACGGCGCCGTGCTCCATCGCCAGCTGGTACGCGCCGAGCTGCGCGTGCTCGGCCGCCTCCGCCGCCGACGGCGTGCGGTTGCCGGTCTTGAGGTCGACGATCACCACGGTGCCGTCCGGGGTGCGCTCCACGCGGTCGATCGTCCCGCGCACCAGAGCGCGTCCCACGCGCAGCTCGAAGGCGCCCTCGGAGCCCAGCAGCACGCCGCCGGCGCGCTCGAAGTCGCGCAGGTACTCGGAGACGCCCGCGGTCAGCGTGCGCGTGCGCCGCCGCTCGCGCTCCTCGAGCCAGGGCGACTCGAACTCCAGCTCTCCCCAGCGCCGCTCGATGCCGCGCCAGAGCCGTTCGACGCTGAGGTCGCGGTCGTCGCTGGTGCTCGCCTCCTCCATCACCGCGTGCACCACCGTGCCGATCCCGGCCGCGAGCCCGCTCGGCGAGGCGGCCATGGTGTCCACGAACCAGGCCAGCGGCGACTTCTCGAAGGTCTCGAGCCGGGACGGCGACACGCGGACGACGGCCTCCGCGTCGGCGAGGTCGACCAGCGGCTCCGTGGTCGAGGGTTCGATGAGCCCGTACCAGGAGGCCGGATCGGCGCCCTCGACCTCGGCGTCCGCGAGCCGGGCGAGCGCCTCGGCGGCATCGGGCGCGCCCGTCGCCACCAGGCGGCGGCGCAGACGGCCGACCATGCCGCGCAGCGAGAGCGGATGCAGCTGGTCGTCCAGGTCGTCCACGGCCAGCTCACCGGCCAGCCGGAGGAACGGCGACGGCTGCTCGTCGTCGTTCGCCGTCGCGGTGAGCAGCACCTGCCCGCGGGAGCGCGACACGGCGAGCGCGAACATCCGCAGCTCGTCGCCGAGCACCTCCGCGCGCTCGTCCTCGGTCGCGGTCGGGCGGCCCTCCAGCGCATCCGCCAGCTCCTGCGGGTGCAGCAGCGATCCGCGCAGGCGCAGATTGGGCCAGACGCTCTCCTGCAGCCCCGCGACCGCCACGACCTCGAACTCCCGGCCGATGGCCGCGCTCGGGGTGCACACCAGCACGGCCTCGCCGGAGGTGCGGGCGGCCAGGGTGTCCTCCGGGACCTCGGCGCCGAGCAGCTCGACCACGAAGTCGGACGCGGGGCGTTCGGGGTACCGCTCGACGAAGCGCCGCGCGGCGGTGAACAGGGCGACGACGCCGTCGAGGTGGCGGTTGGCCTCGTCGGCGACGATCCCGCTGCGCCCGGACTGCTCCAGCCAGCGCGCCGCGAGGCCGCTGCGCTCCCAGACGTGCCAGAGCAGCTCCTCCACGGAGGCGCCCTGCGCGGCCTTCTCGCGCCCGGAACGCAGCGTCTCGGCGAGCCGTCCGGCACGGCGGGCGGGGGCGGCGTCGATCGTGGCCAGGTGGGCGGGGTGCTCCAGCGCCTCCACCAGCAGCTCGTCTCCCGGCCGGTTGCCCTCGCCGGCCAGCTCCTCCTGGCGGAGCGCCAGCCGCAGCCGCCGCAGGCTCACGCTGTCGAGGCCGCCGAACGGCCCGAGCAGCAGCTCGGTCGCGACGATCGGCGTGAGCTCGATCGCCCCCAGCTGCACGCCCGCGACCGTGACCAGCTGGCGGGCGGCGACGTCGTCGCGCAGCGGACGCCCGGCGATGCTCGTCGTGGTCGGCACCTCGGCGACGGCGAGCGCGCGCGACAGCGCGGGGACGTGCGCTCCGGAGCGGACGATGACGGCCATCTCGCTCCACGGCACACCGTCGAGCAGGTGCCGCTCGCGCAGCTTCCGGGCGAGGCGGGACGCCTCCGCCGGCGCCGAGGCGGCGACCAGGCGGACGATCTCGGGGCGGGGGACGTCGGCAGATGGGGTCTGCACATCCCGCTCCGTCGTCGGCTCGGCCTCGGGCTCGGGGCGGCCGGCGGACGCCATGCGCTGGACGCCGGCCGCCGCCGTGCCGATCCGCTCGGTGACGCGCGCGGTGAGCTCGCGCAGTGCGGGCGTCTGCCGGTGGGCGGTGGTGAGCACGAACCGGGTCACCGGGACGCCGAGCCGCGACTCCAGCTGGCCCAGAGCCGTCGTCTCGGCGCCGCGGAAGGTGGTGGATGCCACGTCCGGGTCGCCGAACGCCACCACGGCGACGCCGCGGTCGGCGAAGGCGCGGAGCAGCGCGACCGTGGCGACCGTCGCCTCCTGCAGGTCGTCGACGAACACCGCGCGCAGGCGGTCGAGCGAGCTTCCCTCGCGGACGACCGTCACTGCGGAGGCGATCAGCTCGGCCGAGTCGACGAAACCGCCGCGGTAGCTGTCGACGACGAGCTGGTACTCGGCGATGAACCGAGCGCCCGCCCGCCATTCGTCGCGGCCCGTGATGGCACCCAGCTCGGACAGGCGGGACGGGGTGACGCCGCGCTCGGCGCAACGCGCCATCAGCTCGCGCAGCTCGGTGCGGAACCCGCGGAGCGTGCGCACCTCCTCCACCAGCGGTTCCGGCCAGTGCGGGCCGGTGCCGTCCTCGATGTGGCCGCTGAGCAGTTCGGCGATGATCTGGTCCTGCTCGCCGCCGGTGAGCAGCCGTGGCGGCTCGGCGCCGAGGCGGCGGGCACGTTCGCCGACGAGCTGGAACGCGAGGGACGTCGCCGTGCGTGCCAGCGGACCCTGCGTCGGGACGGCGAGGCGCAGCGCGATCCGGTCGCGGAGCGCCGTCGCGGCGGTGCGGGATGCGCTCAGCGCGAGCACCTCGTCCGTGCCGTACCCCCGGCCCAGCACCCGCTCGGCGAGCGCCTCGACGAGCGTCGTCGTCTTGCCGGTTCCGGGGGCGCCGAGGACCGCGGCGGAGGCCTCGTCGGGCAGCGTCAGCACCTCGGCCTGCGCGGCGTCGAGCGTCGGGACGCTCGCGCCGTCAGCCCGTGCTGCGCGCATCCGGAAGCCCTGCGTCGTCATGGCTTTCACGCTATCGGCGTCCGCCGACAGAGAACGCGAGCGGGGGCCGCGAGCCGTGTGCCGTAGTCTGAACTCACACCCGCCGGTCAGACTCGAAAGGCACCAAACGTGGAGATCCGTATCGGAATCGTCAACGCCCCCCGCGAGCTCAGCTTCGAGACGTCGCAGCCGGCCGAGCAGCTCACCGAGCAGGTGGAGACGGCGCTGACGAACGGCGGCGGTGTGCTCAAGCTCACCGACGACAAGGGCCGCCTCTACGTCGTGCCGACCGCGGGCATCGCCTACGTCGAGCTCGGCACCGAGGAATCGCGCCGGATCGGCTTCGTCGGCTAGCCTCCCTCTCGTGGAACTGCTCTTCGTCGTCCTCGGCGGCGCCATCATCGGGCTCGCCGGCCGCTACCTCCTGCCGAACCGGCACACGCACGGCTCCGTGCTGATGCCCGCGATCGGCGTCGCGTCGGCGTCCGTGCTCTGGGTCGCCCTCACCTGGGCCGGACTGAAGTGGGACGGCGGCTGGATCTGGTGGATCACGCTGCTCGGCACAGCCCTCATCGTGGCGGTCGCCGACCTCCTGATCGGCCGCCTGCGCACCGAGAGCGACGACCGCATGCTGCACGCGCTCGCGAAGGGCGCCGTCGCGCGCTGACGCGCCCCTGGCGCACATTCGTGCCGAATGTCGCCTCTCGCCCCCGCTGAGCGCGCATTCGTGACGAATGTGCGGCTGCGGCACCCGGGAACATTCGTGCCGAATGTCGCCTTTCGTGCCCAGCGAGGGCGCATTCGTGACGAATGTTTCGGGGCGGGTCCGTCAGGCGGTCAGGCCGAGGGCGTCCATCCGGCGCGTGTGGGCGGCGATCAGCTCGGTGAAGATCGGCTCGATCCGCTCCTCGTCGGTCGCACGGTTGCCCGAGAGGTGCAGGGCCGACCGCGCCACGAGCAGCGTGTCGCCGACCAGCCGCCTTCCCCACATCGCCAGGCGCGAGGCCAGCAGCGGGTCCGCGCCGATCTCGGTGCGGAGAACCTCCAGCACGCCCTCCTGGCCGGACTCCGAGCCGAGCAGGTGCGCGATGCGCGGGCCCACGTCGCCCGGCAGACCGGCTGCGAGCCGGATGAAGAAGTCGTCGAGGAGGCCGCCGGTCACCAGCGCCGAGAGCAGCGTCTCGCGCCAGTCCGCCCCGACGATGAGCGCGCTGAAGCCTTCGATCTCCACGGCGAACGGCTCCATCGCCGCCGCCGGGTCGTCGCCGCGGCGGCGGATCTCCGCCACGATCCCCTGGTGCTTCGACAGTGCGTGGCCCGCGGCCGCCGAGACCAGCCCCTTGGCGCGGAGGTCGTCGGCTTCGGCCGCGACACGCGACAGCGTCTCGAACTGCTCCAGCTGGAGGTACGCGGCCTGACCGAGATACGGCAGCAGGTCCGGCATGACCTCGTGCAGGTCGACCCGCACCGTCGCGACCGGGCGCGACCGAGGGGTCAGGCGCGGGAGCTCGCCGGAGGGCCGGCGACGGGTGAACCAAGTCGACACGCTCAGCAGTGTATCGGGACGGTCCAGTAGGCTGGTCACGCCGTCGGCGCAGGATCGACGGCCTCACGCCTGCGACAGAGAACAGGGCGTGGACCCTCCCATCGAATCGACAGGCATCGCACCAGTGACTTTCTCCGAACTCAACATCGACCAGGACATGGTGGACGCGCTCGCGGCCAAGGGCATCATCGAGCCGTTCCCCATCCAGGCGCAGACCATCCCCCTCGCCCTCACCGGGCAGGACATCATCGGCCAGGCCAAGACCGGCACCGGCAAGACGCTCGGCTTCGGCCTCCCGCTGATCCAGCGTCTCGGCCTGGACCCCGCGCCCGGCGTGAAGGCCCTCGTCGTCGTGCCGACCCGCGAGCTGGCCATCCAGGTCTACGAAGACCTCGAGACCGCCGCCGCCGGCCGCCCGACCTCCATCGCCGCCATCTACGGCGGCAAGGCCTACGAGGGCCAGATCGCGCAGCTCAAGGGCGGCGCGCAGATCGTCGTCGGCACCCCGGGCCGTCTCCTCGACCTCGCCGGCCAGCGCCTGCTGAGCCTGGCGAACGTGCAGGAGATGGTGCTCGACGAGGCCGACAAGATGCTCGACCTCGGCTTCCTGGCCGACATCGAGAAGCTGTTCGCGCAGACCTCGCCGACCCGCCACACCATGCTGTTCTCGGCCACGATGCCGGGCCCGATCGTCGCCCTGGCGCGCCGGTTCATGACGCGCCCGGTGCACATCCGCGCGACCGACCCGGACGAGGGCCAGATCCAGGCCAACATCAAGCACCTCATCTACCGGGCCCACTCGCTCGACAAGGACGAGGTGATCGCGCGCATCCTGCAGGCCGAGGGCCGTGGGAAGACCGTCATCTTCACGCGCACCAAGCGCGCCGCCGCCAAACTGGTCGAGGAGCTGAACGACCGCGGCTTCAACGCGGCGGCCGTGCACGGCGACCTGAACCAGGAGCAGCGCGAGCGCGCGATGGCCGCGTTCAAGGCCGGCAAGAAGGACATCCTCATCGCCACGGATGTCGCGGCCCGCGGCATCGACGTGGATGACGTCACGCACGTCATCAACCACACCATCCCGGACGACGAGAAGACCTACCTGCACCGCGCGGGCCGCACCGGCCGCGCCGGCAAGACCGGCATCGCGGTGACCTTCGTCGACTGGGAGGACCTGCACAAGTGGGCCCTCATCAACCGGGCGCTGGAGTTCGGCCAGCCCGAGCCGACCGAGACCTACTCGTCGTCACCGCACCTGTTCAGCGACCTCGACATCCCGGCGGGCGCCAAGGGCCGGCTGAAGTCGACGCCGGCGGTCAAGGCTCCGGAGACCCCGCGCGGCGGGCGCACCGACTCGACCGGGCCGGAGGCCTCCGAGCGCTCCGGCAGCCGCCGTCGCCGCCGCACCCGCGGAGCGGGCGAGTCCCAGGGCGGCGCTCCGGCCGCGTCGACCGAGGGCGCTCCGGCGTCCGAGGGCGGCGAGCAGAAGGCCGCGGCCGGCACGCACGACGGCGGTGGATCGCAGCACCGCGACGGCAACAGCGCGCCGCGCCGGCGTCGCCGCCGCTCGCGTGGCGGCTCCCCCGCGACGCCCGCCAGCTGACCGGATCCGTTCTCCCGCCGAAGTGCACGTCGTTGCGGTCGACACGCCGTGCGACTGCACAGCAACGTGCACTTCGGCGAAAGGTCTGCGCTCAGTACCAGTTCGGGTCGTGGCTCATCTCGAAGTTCCACGCCGCACAGGGTGATCCGTACGCGCGGTTGATGTAGTCGAGCCCCCAGTTCACCTGGGTGTTCTGGTTCGTCATCCAGTCCGGGCCCGCACTCGCCATCTTGCTGGCGGGCAGCGACTGCGGGATGCCGTACGCGCCACTCGACGTGTTGTAGGCGTCGGCGCGCCAGCCCGACTCGTGGTTCCACAGCTTGATCAGGCACCCCATCTGGTCCTGCCCCCAGCCGAAGGCCGCGAGGCGGCTGGACGCGTACGCCTGCGCTCCCGCCGGGTCGACCACCATGCCGGGCGGAGGCGCGAAGCCGTCGGACCCGCCGCCCGAGTTCGCGGCCTGCTGGGCGGCCTCGGCCGCCGCGACGCCTTCGGCGTACTTCTGCTCGACGGACGCCTCCGTGTTCTTGAGGGTCGCCAGCTGCGCGTAGAGCGTGTTCGCGTGCTGCTTCTGGTCGGCGAGCTGCGCATCCGCCGCCTGCTTCGCCGCCGTGGCCGCGTCGAGCGCCTTCTTGGCGGCCGTCGCGAGCTGGTCGCGGATGGTCTGCGCCGCGGACGCCTGGGCGCTCAACGACGTGGCGAGGTTCTTCTGGGCGGTGGCCTGTGCGAACAGGGCGCTGGAGCGGTCGGCCAGCTTCGACACGGCGCCCAGCTGGTAGAGCAGCGAGTCGGACCGGGAGGCGCTCGGGCTGAGGAAGAGCCGGAGGGACACCGAGGATGTGCCCGCGCGCGTGAGCTGCTCGGCGAGCGTGCCGCTCTGCGCCTTGAGCTGGTCGGCCTTCGCGCCCGCCTCCTGCGCACGCTCAGCGAGGTCCTGCGCTTTCGCGGTCGCCGCCTGCAGCGCCGCCTCGGCCGCGCCGTACTCCCCGAGTCGCTTGACCGCGAGGTCGCCCGCCGCGTTGGCCGCGGTCTGGAGGCTCTGCAACAGGCCGTTGATCCGATCCACCTCCGCCTGGGCGGCCGCGGCGTTGTTCTTGGCGGCCTGCACGTCATCCCATGACGGGTAGGAGTCCGCGCTGGCCGGGGCCGCGCCTCCCGCGATGACCAGCGCAGCGGTCAGGGCGGCAGCCACCGCCGATCCTCGCCAGAACCGTCTCACCCGTGCACCTCGCTTCTCCCCCGCCGGGGTCCAGGCTACGGGCGGATCGTCACGGAGCGTAGAAAGGCGCCGCGCCTGTCGCTTCTTCGATCATCGCGTCGACCACCTCGGGGTCGGTGGTGTTCTCGCCCAGCCGGTTGGGCTTGCCCGCACCGTGGTAGTCGCTCGACCCGGTGATCCGGAGGCCGTAGCGGTCCGCGAGCTCGCGCAGCCGGGCGACGCCGTCGGCGGTGTTCTCGCGGTGGTCGAGCTCCAGGCCGAACAGCCCGGCGTCGACCAGGCGGCGGAGCCGGTCCTCGGGGATGACGCGGCTCCGGCCTCCGGTCGCGGGATGCGCGAGCACCGGCAGGCCGCCCGCGCCGCGGATCAGGCGGACGCCCGTCAACGGCTCGGGTGCGTAGTGCGGCTGGAAGTACCCGCTGCGCCAGTGCAGGATGCCCGCGAAGGCGGCACTGCGGTCGGACGCGAGCCCGCGGGCGACGAGCGCGTCGGCGATGTGCGGCCGCCCGACGGTCGCGCCCTCCGTCGCCTGCGCCAGGACGTCGTCCCAGGTGATGTCGTAGTCCTCGGAGATGCGCCGGACCATGTCCTCGGCGCGGCGCATCCGCCCGTCCCGGATGCGGAGCGTCTCGGCCGTGAGCGCCTCGTTCGTCGGGTCGAACAAATAACCGAGCATGTGGACGCTGGCGAACTCGATGCGCGTGGAGAGCTCCATGCCCGGGATGACGGTGACGCCGACGCGGGCCGACTCGGCGGCTGCGTCCGCCCATCCGGCGGTCGAGTCGTGGTCGGTGAGCGCGACCGTCCCGAGACCGGCTGCCGCGGCGGCGCGGACCAGCTCGGCCGGGGTCTCGGTCCCGTCCGAGACGCTCGAGTGCGTGTGCAGGTCGACGGGACCACGGAACCGTCGCGCATCAGCCATGGTCAACATCCTAGGAGTGGAAGAATGGTCGGCATGTCGCAGTCCACGAACGCCACGGCCGACCACGCGCCCCGCGCAACCCAGAACCGCTCCACGACCCCCGGGTCGGATGCGTTCCGCGAGTACATCGGGAGCGGATGGGCGGACCGCCCGGAGGTCGTCCCGGACGCCCGCAGGCAGGCCGCGTACGCCGCCGCCCGCCGTGCACGGATCTCGGAGCAGTTCCCCGGCAAGCGGCTCATCATCCCGGCCGGCCGGCTGAAGCAGCGGTCGAACGACACCGACTTCCCGTTCCGCGCGCACTCCGCCTTCGCGCACCTCACCGGCTGGGGCTCCGACTCCGAGCCGGGCAGCGTGCTCGTGCTGGAGCCGACCGCCTCCGGTCACGACGCGACCCTCTACTTCCGCGAGCGCGCGGGCCGCGACTCGGACGAGTTCTACGCGAACCCGGAGATCGGCGAGTTCTGGATCGGACCGCGCCCCTCGCTCGCGCAGGTCGCCGGCGACCTGAACCTGCCCACCCGGGGCATCGCCGAACTGCAGACGGTGCTCGACGCGGTCGACGGCGACACGATCGTGCTGCGCGAGGCCGACCCGGCGATCACCGACGAGGTGGATGCGGCCCGGCTGCTGCTGGGAACGGGCGCCGACGACACGGACGACGAGCTCGACGCGGAGGACCACGGCGACGACGACAAGCTCGCCCGCGACCTCTCCGAACTGCGGCTGATCAAGGACGAGTTCGAGATCGGCGAGCTGCGCGCGGCGGTCGCCGCGACGGCGCGCGGGTTCGAGGACGTCATCGCGGACCTGCCCCGGATCACGGCGCATCCCCGCGGCGAGCGGCTGGTGGAGGGCGTCTTCAACGGCCGGGCGCGCGCCGACGGCAACGCGGTCGGCTACGACACGATCGCGGCGAGCGGACCGCACGCGTGCATCCTGCACTGGACCAGGAACGACGGGCCCGTGGTGCCCGGCGACCTCATCCTCATGGACGCCGGTGTGGAGCTGGACAGCTACTACACCGCGGACATCACGCGCACCTTCCCGGTCGACGGGACGTTCAGCGAGACTCAGCGCCTGATCTACGAGGCCGTCCTGGAGGCGGCGGACGCAGCCTTCGCGGTCGTGCGCCCGGGCATCCGCTTCCGCGAGATCCACGCGACCGCGATGGCGGTCATCGCGCGCAAGACCGCCGAGTGGGGGCTGCTGCCAGTGACGGCGGAGGAGGCATTGGAGGCGGACAACCAGCAGCACCGCCGCTACATGGTGCACGGCACCAGCCACCACCTGGGCCTCGACGTGCACGACTGCGCGCAGGCGCGGCGCGAGCTCTACCTCGACGGCGTCCTGGAGCCCGGGATGGTGTTCACCATCGAGCCGGGACTGTACTTCCAGCCCGACGACCTCACCGTGCCGGAGCGGTTCCGCGGCATCGGCGTGCGGATCGAGGACAACATCCTCGTGACGGCCGACGGCGCCGAGAACCTCTCTGCGGCGATCCCGCGCACGCCCGACGACGTCGAGGCGTGGGTGCGCCGCCTCGCGCACTGACCCGGGGCTCTTCCTTTCGCCGAGGTGCACGTTGTTGCGCGGTCGTACGGCGTGTCGACCGCAACGACGTGCACCTCGGCGGAGACGGGTTAAGCGGAGGGCGCGGGCGGGTTGTCGTTGCCCGCGGGCGGAGCGACCGGCGGCGCGACGGGCGGCGCGGCCGCCGGGGGCGCGGGCGGCGGGTCGGACGGGTGCTGCGGCTGCGCGGGCGGCGTCCAGCCGGCTGGGGCTGCGGGCTGCTGCTGCTCCGCTCCCCCGCTCGCGAGCAGGTTGCGGGCGCGGTTGCCGAGCTCCGAGTCCACGAGCACCGAGTAGCTCGTCGCGATCACCTGCTGCACGGAGGTGAAGTCGCGGCGCCGGCGGTTGACGGCGTACGAGACGATGCCCCACAGCATCCCGAAGCCGGCGCCGAGCAGCAGGGCGGCGAGCACGAAGGCCAGGCTGACCGTCGGCGAGAAGATGACGAGCAGCAGCCCGAAGAAGATGCCCAGCCAGGCGCCCGAGGCGGCTCCGGCGAGCGCGACGCGCCCCCAGGTCAGCTTGCCGGTGACGCGCTCGACGCTCTTCAGGTCGCTGCCGACGATAGAGACCTTGTCGACCGGGAAGTCGGCCCGGGCCAGCACATCCACCGCCTCCTGCGCCTCGGGGTAGCTCTCGAAGGTGGCCACGACCTCGCCGCGCGGCAGCGTCGGGAAGAGGATGCGGTTGCGCCCGTTCAGGGACCCAGGTGTGCTCATGCGCCCCATTGTTCCATCCGGGACCGTGCGGGGCCCAGCGACCAGCCGTCGTTCACCCTCGAGGACTAGGTTATGAGGGTGAGTGCCGCCAGAGTCTTCGTCGCCCGTCTCGCCGGGACGACCGTGTTCGACCCCGTGGGAGACCGGGTCGGCAAGGTCCGTGATGTCCTGGTCGTGTACCGGAAGAACGATCCTCCGCGGGTGGTCGGGCTGATCGTCGAGATCCCCGGCAAGCGCCGCGTCTTCCTCTCGATCGGGCGGGTCACGAGCATCGGCAGCGGCCAGATCATCACGAACGGCATCATCAACGTGCGCCGCTTCGAGCAGCGCGGCGGAGAGGTGCGCGTCATCGCCGAGCTGCTGGGCCGCCGCGTCGTGTTCGCCGACGGCAGCGGCGAGGCGACCATCGAGGACGTCGCGATCGAGGAGACCGACACCGGCGACTGGGCCGTCAGCCAGCTGTTCGTCCGCAAGCCGAAGACCGGCCCCTCGCCGTTCGGAAAGGGCGCGACGACGTTCGTCACCTGGAACGAGGTGCGCGAGAAGCAGAACCGCGGCGAGGCGCAGTCCGCCGAGCAGCTGATCGCCACCTATTCCGAGCTGAAGCCGGCCGACCTGGCCAACACGCTGCTCGACCTCCCCCAGCAGCGGATGCTCGAGGTGGCCGAGGAGCTGCCCGACGACCGCCTGGCGGACGTGCTGGAGGAGATGCCCGAGAGCGAGCAGGTGCAGATCCTCGCCAAGCTGAACGACGACCGCGCCGCGGACGTGCTCGACCAGATGCAGCCGGACGACGCCGCCGACCTGATCGCCCAGCTGTCGGACGAGCGCGGTGAGCACCTGCTCGAGCTGATGGAGCCGGAGGAGGCGGAGGACGTCCGCATGCTCCTCAGCTACAACCCGGACACCGCGGGCGGCCTGATGACCACGGAGCCGATCATCGTCTCCGCCGACGCGACCGTCGCGGAGGGTCTCGCCCTCATCCGCCGTCACGAGCTCGCACCGGCCCTCGGGGCCGCGGTGTGCGTGACGCTCCCGCCCTACGAGGCGCCGACCGGCCGCTTCCTGGGCGTCGTGCACTTCCAGCGGATGCTGCGCTACCCGCCGCACGTGCGCCTCGGCACCCTGCTCGACCCGGGCCTGGAGCCGGTCACGGCGGACACCTCCGCGGCCGAGGTGTCGCGCATCCTCGCCTCGTACAACCTGGTCTCCGTGCCGGTCGTGGACGACAAGCACCGACTCGTCGGGGTGGTGACCATCGACGACATCCTCGACTACCTGCTCCCCGACGACTGGCGAAGTCAAGACGAGGACGAGCCCGTGAAACATGCGGCGCCGTCCGACGAGACCGGCAGCATCCGCATCGTGAACGGAAGGAGGGGCGGAAGTGGCACGAGGTAGGCAGGACACGGGGCTCGACGCCCCCAAGGGGCTGCGGACGCCGGTGCTCCGGCGCGACCCGATGGAGTCGAGCGACCGCTTCGGGCGGTTCACCGAGTGGATCGCCCGCGCCATGGGCACGCCGTGGTTCGTGCTCGGGCTGACGATCTTCGTCATCGCCTGGATGGCGTGGAACACGCTGACCCCGAAGACGTGGCGGTTCGACTCCGCCGATCTGGGCTTCATCGCCCTCACCCTGGTGCTGTCGCTGCAGGCGTCGTACGCCGCACCGCTCATCCTGTTGGCGCAGAACCGTCAGGACGACCGCGACCGGGTGCAGATCGAGCAGGACCGGCAGCGCGCCGAGCGCAACCTGGCCGACACGGAGTACCTGGCGCGCGAGGTCGTCGCGCTGCGGCTCGCCGTGAAGGACATGGCGACGAAGGACTTCATCCGGGCCGAGCTGAGATCCCTGCTCGAAGACCTGGAGCGGAGCGAGGCGGGCGAGGGCGAGCAAGCACGTGCCTGAGCGGGGCGGCGACCTCGCGGGCGCCGTGCGGAGCGCGCTCGCGGCGGTGCTCGATCCGGAGATCCGCAAGCCGATCACCGAGCTCGACATGGTGGGCGACGTGACGGTGGATGCGGACGGCCGCGCCGCGGTCGGCATCAAGCTGACGATCGTCGGCTGCCCGGCCGCCGACGCCATCGAGCGCGACGTGCGCGCGGCGACCTCGGCCGTGCCGGGCGTCACCGCCACCGAGGTCGACGTCACGGTGATGACGCCGGCGGAGCGGCGAGCGCTGACCGAGAAGCTGCGGGCCGGACGGCCTGCGCGCGGGGCGCAGTTCGGACCGGACTCGCTCACCCGCGTATACGCCGTGACCAGCGGCAAGGGAGGCGTCGGCAAGTCGACGCTCACCGCGAACCTCGCGGTCGCCCTGGCGGAGCGCGGCCTGCGGGTGGGCATCGTGGATGCGGACGTGCACGGGTTCTCGATCCCCGGCATCCTGGGCCTGACCGACGAGAACGGCGTCGCGCCGCGCCCCACCCGGGTCGACGACATGATCCTGCCGCCGGTCGCCTACGGGGTGAAGGTCGTGTCCATCGGGATGTTCGTGGACTCGGCCTCGGCGGCGGTCGCCTGGCGTGGACCGATGCTGCACCGGACCATCCAGCAGTTCCTCTCCGACGTGTTCTTCGGCGACCTGGATGTGCTGCTCCTCGACCTGCCGCCCGGCACCGGCGACGTGGCCATCTCCGTCGGCCAGCTGCTGCCGACGGCGGAGGTGCTCGTCGTCACGACGCCGCAGCCCGCCGCGGCCGACGTGGCGGAGCGCAGCGGCGTCGTCGCCCGCCAGACCGGCCAGCGCGTCATCGGCGTGATCGAGAACATGGCGGGGCTGGTGCAGCCGGACGGCAGCATCCTCGACCTGTTCGGCACCGGCGGCGGCGCGGAGGTCGCCCGCCGCCTGTCGGCCGGGCAGGACGAGGAGGTGCCGCTGCTCGCGAGCGTGCCGCTCAGCATCCCTTTGCGCGCCGGCGGCGACACCGGTGCGCCGATCGTGGTGACCGACCCCGCGGACCCGGCGGCCGCCGCGATCCGCGCGGTCGCGGACCGGCTCGCGACCCGCTCGCGCGGCCTTGCCGGCCGCAAGCTCGGCCTCTCCGTGCGCTGACGCGCCGCGCGCCACTGCGCCGGCCCCCTAGGCGGCTCGCGAGCAGCGCAGCGAGTGGTGACATCTGGTCGCAATTCGCGGCGGATTCGCGCGATTACTCACGACTCGCGGGGCGCAACGCGCGCGTCAGGCGTCGGGCGGCTCGACGGCGCGGGCGAGGAGCTCGACCAGGAGGCGCTCGGCGACGGGACGCGGCAGCGCCTCGACCAGGGCGAGCAGCGGCGCTTGGTCGTCGGGAAGGCCGGGCGTCGCCGATCCCGTCAGACCGAGGCCGCTCAGGATGTGCGCAGCGGTCGCCGAGTCGGGCACCGCTCCCGTGGGCAGCGGCGGCAGCGCCGCTACGACCGCCTCGCGGTCCACGGCGGGCACCCCGCGCGCCTCGTCCGCGGCGCCGCGCAGCGCGGCCTCCAGCTCGTCCAGGCGGCTCTCCGTCACCGGAGTGATCGTCAGGTGCGTGGTGTGCGGCAGCCGCGTGCCGTCGGGCTGCGCGAGGCCCGGCTGCAGTTGCAGGATCCAGCCGCGGCGGCGCACCCGGTCGGCCCAGCGGTGCGGGTCGACGCGCCGCTCGACGGGCACGGTGTCGTCGGCGGCGACGGCGAGCAGCGGTCCGGTCGGCTCGCCGACGACGCGCAGGCCCTCGATGTCGCCCACGATGTCCAGGAGTCCGCGGGTGGCACGGCGGCACGACTCCGCCAGCTCGGCGAAGCCGCGGGCGCCGAGCGCCTGCACGATCGCCCACGAGGCCGCCATCGCCGCGGCCGACTTGGAGCCGAGGAGGGTCGCGTTGACGACCGGGTACCCGGGCCAGCCGGTCGTCGCGAAGTACTGCCGGCGCTGGCGGTCGCGTCCGCGCTGGAGCAGCACGCTCGCGCCCTTCGGGGCGTAGCCGTACTTGTGCAGGTCCGCGGAGACGCTGGTGACGCCCGCGACGCGGAAGTCCCAGGCGGGCAGCGCCGAGCCGTCCGCCGCGCGCCAGAAGGGCAGGATCCAGCCGCCGATGCACGCGTCGACGTGGCACGCGACGCCCGCCTCCTCACACGCCGCGGCGACCGCCTCGACCGGGTCGAGGGTCGCGTACGGGTACGACGGGGCCGAGACGACGACGAGCGCGACGTCCGGGCCGATCCGCCCGATGAGGGCGTCGGCGTCGACGGTGCCGCTCACCGCATCCACCGGCACGAGGTCCAACGCGAGGTCGAACAGCGCCGCCGCCTTCTGGAACGCCGCGTGCACCGTTACCGGCGCCAGCAGCCTCGGCGTCCCCGTCCCGCCCGCGGCGCGCCAGACGTCGCGCGCTGTCTTGACCGCGAGGAGGCACGACTCGGTCCCTCCGGACGTCACCGACCCGACGACGTCGTCGTCGCCGTGCAGCAGCTCCCGGGCGAAGGCGACGACCTCGCGCTCCATCACCGCGACCGACGTGAACGTGGTGGGGTCGAGCCCGTTCACCGGCTGGACCAAGCGCATCGCGTCTGCCGCGAGCCGGTCGAGCTCCGGCATCCCGGAGTCGTACACGTAGCTGAGCACGCGCCCGCCGTGGGTCGGGGCGTCGGCCTCGCGAAGCGCGGAAAGGCGAGCCAGGATCGCCCCGGCGTCAAAGGACGTCATCGATGTCTCCCTTCCGCAGCCGGTAGCGCGCGAGCGGCACCAGACTGATCGCGATGATCGCGGCGGGCACCAGGCTGAAGCTGAGCGCGATCCCCGCGACCGCGCTCGCGGGCTGGCCGGCGGCGTCCGCGACGGCCGCACTGCGCGAGACGTAGCCGCTGACGGCGAGGACGATGCTGAGCACCGTGGCGCCGAGCGCCATGCCCGTGGTCTCCCCCGCGGTCCACATGCCGCCGAACGTCCCCGCCCGGCCCTCGCCGTTGCGGCGGGCGTCGTGCGAGATCACGTCGGGCAGCATGGCCATCGGGAGCGACTGCATCCCCGCGTAGGCGGCGCCGGCCACGGCGACGGGCGCGTACACCCACGCGCCGGGCGCCCACAGCAGGCCCACCATGGAGAGCGCCGCAACGGCGAAGAGGATGCTCGCCGCGACGAACCCGCGCTCCTTGCCGATCCGCCGGGCGATCACGCCCCACAGCGGCGCGACGACGAGCGCGGGGGCGATCAGCGCGACGAACAGGAACGTGACGGCGTCCTCCGAGTGCAGCACCCACGTGGCCACGTAGTTCGCCCCGGCGAGCATCAGACCGGTGGCGAGCCCCTGCAGGAGGAACGTCAGCAGCAGCGCGCGGAACGGCTGGCTCTCGCGCAGCACCCGCACGCCCGCGGCGTAGTTCGACCGCACGGTCGCCCACACGCTCGCCCGCGGCGGCACATCACCGCTGGGCAGGCCGCGCGGTGCGACGAACGCGGAGACCAGCATCCCGGCGCCGATCACCACGCCCGCGACGAGCGCCATCAGCAGGTACCCGGCGAACGAGTTGCCGCCGCCGAGGGTGCGCAGCGCCGGACCGCCCGCGCCGAACAGCAGGATCGCGAAGGTCAGCACCACCACGCGCCAGGTGAGCAGACGCGTGCGCTGGTCGTACCCGGAGGCGAGCTCGGCGGGCAGCGCGATGTACGGCACCTGGAACAGGCTGAACGCGGTCGCCGTCAGCACGAAGGCGACCAGCACCCAGACGGCGGCCGCGCCGGCGGCGGTCCCGGGCGGCACGGCGAACGTGAGCAGGAAGAACACCGGCAGCGCGATCGCGCCGAGCAGCATCATCGGCCGCCGCGATCCGTGCACCGCGAGCATCCGGTCGCTGCGGGCGCCGATCACCGGGTCGATGAGCACATCCCACACCTTGGCGACGGTCACGACGACGCCCGCGACGATCGCGGCGACCCCGAGCGAGTCGGTGAGGTAGTAGACGAGCACCAGGCCGGGAAGCGTGGCGAACCCGCCCGTCCCCAGCGAGCCGACGGCGTAACGCGCGACGGTCGCCCGGGTCAGCGACTGCTCCGTTGCGATCATGTCCGCAGCGTAGTGGATGCGCGCCCCGCCCACGCGCGCCCCGCCCGCGCGGACCGCCCCGGCGGCGCGGGCCGCCGCGTCAGGTGGACTCGGTGTCGAACGGCGGCGTCGCCCCGGCCGCCAGCGGCATCCTCCGCTGCGCGTAGGCCGACTGCGTCACCGGCTTGATCGCGCTCGCGGGCTCCGCCGAGTCCTCCAGCAGCGCCTCGCGGATGATGCGCCGGGGGTCGTACTGCCGGGGGTCGAGCTTCTTCCAGTCGACGTCGTCGAACTCCGGGCCCATCTCGTCGCGCATGCGGTCCTTCGCGCCGTTCGCGAAGTCGCGCAGCGAGCGCACCAGCTGACCGAGCTTGGCGGCGTAGGCGGGCAGGCGTTCGGGGCCGATGACGAACGCGGCGATGACCGCGACGATCAGCAGCTTGTCGAAAGTGAGCCCGAACACCATTCCAGGGTATCGCGGCGGTGCCTGCACGGATGGCGCGGGAGCCGACCGTATCCTCGGAGTTGACCACGAAACGCGGTCGATCGACGGGAGCACTGTGTCAGACAAGGACTCGAACTGGAGGTTCGCCGACGACGTCGTCGTGGAGAGCGAGGTGATCGCCCGCGCCCGGCAGCAGTCGCTGGAGCTGGGCGTCGAGCCGATCTCGCCCGCGACGGGCGCGCAGGCCGCCGTGGTGGTCGCTGCGACCCGCGCGGAGAACGTGGTCGAGATCGGCACGGGTGTCGGGGTCTCCGGCCTCTGGCTGCTCACCGGCGGCACGGAGGCGCAGCTCACCTCGATCGACGTGGAGGTCGAGCACCAGCAGCACGCGCGCGCCTTCTTCACCGAGGCGGGCATCCCCTCGAACCGCGTGCGTCTCATCCCGGGCCGGGCGCTCGAGGTGCTGCCCCGGATGAACGAGAACTCCTACGACATCGTCTTCATCGACGCGGACCCGCAGTCGGTCATCGAGTACGTCGAGCACGGCCTGCGCCTGGTGCGGCCGGGCGGCACCGTTCTCGTCGCCCGCGCGCTGTGGCGCGGCCGGGTCGCCGACCCCGCCGCCCGCGACGAGGTCGCCACCGGCTTCCGCACCCTGATCACCGAAACCTCCGCCTCCGGCGCCGTCATCAGCGCGCTGTCGCCGGCCGGCGAAGGGCTGCTGCAGATCACCAAGCTGGCCCCGTAACGCCGCACAGACGAGAAGGGCCCCGATCGGTTCGATCGGGGCCCTTCTCGGTACAGACGTTGGTCAGGCGGAGGTCACGACGTTCGCAAGGGCGTCGTGGAGCTCTTTGGCTTCCGCGTCGTTGACGGAGACCACCAGTCGTCCCCCACCCTCGAGCGGCACACGCACGATGATGAGCCGTCCCTCCTTCACAGCCTCCATTGGCCCGTCCCCGGTCCTCGGCTTCATGGCCGCCATGCAGCTCCCCTTTCGTGGATGTCCTCCTATTATCCGACATCCTTGCGGGCCTGCGGAAATCGTGGGCATCACGGAGGTGACCAGTCGTATCCGTCGATCGACCAGCAGACGGCCACCCAGCCCACCTGGAGTGCCAGGAAGAGCGCCACCATCCCGACCCGGTACACGCGGCTGCGCGGCAGCGCCATCGCGCCGAGCAGCGGGAACAGCGGCATCAGGAGGCGGAACGTGCTCGACTGCGGGAAGAAGACGGCGAGCAGGTAGACGGAGTACGCGGCGATCCAGAACCGCAGATCGACGCCGAGACGACGCACCGCGGGCGAGAAGAGCAGCACCGCGAACAGCGCGACGAGGACGATCAGCACGACCACGCCGACCCAGCCGGGCAGCCCGAGCATCGCGCTCGCCCACCAGTCGGCGCCCTGGAACCACGGGGTGAACGGCAGCAGGTCCGTGTACCCGATGTACGGGGCGCGCCACGCAAGCTCGGTGTCGGTGTATGCCGTGTGCGACCCGGTGCCGATGGCGGCGACGGCGGGCCAGGCCAGGCCGGCCAGCCCGCTGAAGATCGCCAGCGACACGCTCAGGATGCGCTCACGCGCCGGGAACGGATCCTCGCGCCGCCGGAACCACCGGTACCCGACGTGCAGGGCGAGCGCGAGGGCGAAGGCGAGCCCGCTCGGCCGGGTGACGGCCATCGCCAGCACCACGGGGAACAGCCAGCCGTAGCGGCGTTCGACGAGGAGGAGCAGCGCCACGGCCAGCAGCAGGATGTACAGCGACTCCGCGTAGGCCACCTGGAACAGCGGCGCCACGGGAGCCACGCAGAACAGGACGACGGCGAACAGGCTCTGCGACGGGCTCAGCCCGACGCGCCGCATCAGCCGGTGGAACACCAGCGCGGCGCCGGCGCCCGCGAGGAACGAGACGAGCACGGCGGCCACCGGCCAGGGCGCCCGCGTGAGGAACATGACCGCATCCACCACGCCCGGGTACCCCGGCATGAACGCCCAGGCGTTCTCGCTCACGTGCACGCCGTCGCTCGTCGGCAGGGCTGCCGGGTAGCCGGAGACCGCGACGATCTCGTACCAGCGGCCGTCCCAGATGTTGGCGAAGGAGAAGTAGTCCGGCGACGCGGACGTCCAGGCGTTCGGGCCCTCGGTCGCGGCGAAGATCAGCAGGATGACGGTGGTGACGACGCGCGAGGCGAGGTACACCGCGAGCACGCGCACCCACCACGACGCCCACCACGCACCGCGGCCGGTCTCTTGCCGGTCGACGGCTTCCGTGCCCGGGGCGTCAGCGGGCGCCTGCACCCGTGAGCCAGGCACGCAGCCCCTCCTCCACCGCCACGATCTGCTCCACGTCGACGCGCTCGTCGTCGGCGTGCGCCTTCAGCGGGTCGCCCGGGCCGTAGTTCACCGCCGGGATGCCCAGCGCGCTGAACCGGGCCACGTCCGTCCACCCGTACTTCGGCTTGGCCACGCCGCCGACCGCGGCGACGAACTCCTGCGCGAGCGGCGCATCCAGGCCCGGCCGGGCGCCGTCCGCGCGGTCGACGACCGTGATCTCGTAGTCGCCGAAGAGCTCGTGCATGTGCTCGATGGCCTCCTGCGAGCTGCGCGACGGCGCGAATCGGTAATTGATGTGCACCATGCACTCGTCCGGGATGATGTTGCCGGCCACCCCGCCGGAGATGCCCACGGCGTTGAGGCCCTCCTTGTACACGAGGCCGTCGACCTCGACCTCGCGCGCCTGGTACGAAGCGAGGATGTCGAGGATCGGCGCGGCCTTGTGGATGGCGTTGTCGCCCACCCAGCCCCGCGCCGAGTGCGCGCGCAGGCCGTAGGTGCGGACCTCGACGCGCAGGTTGCCGTTGCAGCCGCCCTCCACGACGCCGTTGCTCGGCTCGCCGAGGATGCCGAAGTCGCCGACGAACAGGTCCGGGCGGTTGCGCGCGAGGCGGCCGAGGCCGTTGAGCTCGGCGTTGACCTCCTCGTGGTCGTACCACATCCACGTCACGTCCACGGCGGGGTCGGTGAGCTCGGCGGCCAGCTTGAGCTGCACCGCGACGCCGGCCTTCATGTCGACCGTGCCACGACCCCAGAGAAAGCGGATGCCGTCGTGCTCCTCGAAACGCGTGGGCAGGTTGTTGTTCAGCGGCACGGTGTCGATGTGACCGGCGATCAGCGCCCGCCGCTCACGGCCGAGGTTCGTGCGGGCGACGATCGCGTCGCCGTCGCGGATCACCTCGAGGTGCGGGAGCCCGCTGAGCGCCGCTTCGATCGCGTCGGCCAGCGTCCTCTCGTCGCCGGAGACCGACTCGATGTCGCACAGCTGACGGGTCAGCTCGATGGAGGTGGTGCTGAGGTCCAGGGGCACGCTGCTGTTCTGCACCCTACTAACCTAGGGGCATGCCTTCCGACGTGCCTGACAGTTCCGCCGCGCCCGCCGCTCCCCGCTCCGCCTGGGGCTACGGCCTGGCCACCGTCGCCGCCGACGGGACCGTGCTCGACACGTGGTTCCCGGAGCCGCGGCTGGGGACGCTGCCCGCCGGCCGCGACCGCTGGATCGCGCCGGCCGACCTCGAGGAGCTGGCCGGCGACGACCCGCGCCGCGCCGTCCGCATCGACATCGTGACCGTCGACATCCAGCTGGACGCGCCGCCCGCGTCGACCCCGGACGCCTACCTGCGCCTGCACCTGCTCTCCCACCTGCTGGTGCAGCCCAACGGACTGAACCTCGACGGCATCTTCGCGCACCTCCCCACGGTCGCCTGGACGAACGCCGGCCCGGTCAACCCGGCCGACCTCGACCGGCTGCGTCCGCGGCTGCAGCGCGCGGGCATCCAGGTCTCGGGCATCGACAAGTTCCCGCGGCTCCTCGACTACGTCACGCCTGAGCGCGTGCGCATCGCGGACGCCTCCCGCGTCCGGCTCGGAGCGCACCTTGCGCCCGGCACCACCGTGATGCACGAGGGCTTCGTCAACTTCAACGCGGGCACGCTCGGCACGTCGATGGTCGAGGGCCGCATCTCGCAGGGCGTCGTGGTCGGCGACGGCTCCGACATCGGCGGCGGCGCATCCATCATGGGGACGCTGTCCGGCGGCGGGACGCACCGCGTCTCGATCGGCGAGCGCGCGCTCCTCGGCGCGAACTCCGGCATCGGCATCTCCATCGGCGACGATTCCGTGGTCGAGGCCGGCCTCTACGTGACCGCCGGAACCAAGGTGGTGCTCGTCGGCGAGGCGCCCACCGCCGACGGCCGCCCGCGCACCGTGAAGGCCGCCGAACTGTCCGGGATGCCGGGCCTGCTCTTCCGCCGCAACTCCCTCACCGGCGCCGTCGAGGTGCTCCGCCGCGCCGGCACCGGCGTCGAGCTGAACGCCGCCCTGCACGCCTGACCCGCCCCCTTCATCGCTTCCTCAGTTAATCCGCTCTCGCGCGGCGTGTCGCCGGATTAGATGAGGAACCGATGAAGGGGAGTCGGGTCAGAGCATGGCGAGGGTCGAGGCGGGGTCGGCGAGGATGCGGCCGATGTCCGCGAGGAAGCGCGAGGCCTGCTCGCCGTCGACGATGCGGTGGTCGAACGACAGCGCGAGCGTGAGCACGTCGCGGAGGGCGATGCCGCCCTCGTGCTCCCAGGGCTGACGCCGCACGGCGCCGACCGCGAGGATCGCGGCCTCGCCCGGCGTCAGAATCGGCGTGCCCGCATCCACCCCGAACACTCCGACGTTGGTGATCGTGATCGTCCCGCCGCTCAGGTCGGCGGGCGCGGTGCGCCCGGCGCGCGCGGTCTCGGCGAGCGAGCGGATCGCGGCCGCGATGCCGACGAGCGACATGGCGTCGGCGTCGCGGATCACCGGGACCATCAGGCCGCGCGGCGTCGCCGCCGCGATGCCCAGGTGCACGTACTCGGTCTGCACGATCTCGTTCGCGGCGTCGTCCCAGCGGGCGTTCACCTCGGGGGTGCGGCGGACGGCGATCAACAGCGCCTTGGCGACGACGGCGAGGAGCCCCGGCCGTACCTCCGCGAACTCCGGCCGGGCGCGCAGACGCCCGACCAGCTCGGTGGTCGGCGTGACGTCGATCGTCAGGAACACGGTCGCCTGCGGCGCGCCGAACGCGCTGCGGACCATCGCCTCGGCCGTCGCCTTGCGGACGCCGCGGATCGGGATGCGCGTCTCGCGCGACCCCGCGGACGCCGGCGCATCCTGCGGGGCGGCGGACTCCTCGCGCTCCACGTAGGACTGCACGTCGCTCCGCGTGATCAGCCCGCGGTCGCCCGACCCGACGACCGACGCCAGGTCGATCCCGTGCTCCCGCGCGTACTTGCGGACCGGCGGCGTCGCCCGCGGCCGCTCCGCCAGGGCGACGGGCGACGGCGACGATGACGACACAGGGGCGGATGCCGCAACGGACACCGCACCGGCAAGCGCCGCACCGGCTGACGCAACGTCGGCCCGCACCGGCGATCCCGCCGCCACGGCCAGCCCGGGCCGCGCCCGACGCGCCGGCCGACCGCCCGCGTCCGCGCGCGCCCCGTACCCGACCAGCGTCGGCTCGCGCTTCTCGGCGTCCCCGTGTCTCTCGGGCACGCTCGGCGCGTCAGGCGCCGGATCCATGGCCCGCTCCCCCGCATCCACCTCGAACGCCACCAGCGGCTCCCCCACCGCGACGGTGACGCCCGGCTCCACGAACAACCGGGACACGGTCCCGTCGTACGGCGCGGGCAGCTCGACCAGCGCCTTCGCGGTCTCCACCTCGGCGATGATCTGGTTGAGGTGCACGGTGTCGCCGACGGCGACCTTCCACGTCACCAGCTCCGACTCGGTGAGTCCCTCACCGAGGTCGGGCAGCGCGAACTCTCGGACGGCCATCAGTCCTCCACCCCGGTCAGCGAGTTGGGCCGGTCCATCGCGCGGTCGATGCCGTCGAGGATGCGGTCGAGGTCCGGCAGGTGCGCCGCCTCCAGCTTCGCCGGCGGGTACGGGATGTCGTGCCCGGTGACGCGGACCGGCGCGTGCTCCAGGTGGTAGAAGCAGCGCTCGGTGATGGATGCGGAGATCTCGGCCGCGAGGCCGCCCGAGAGCGCCGCCTCGTGCGTCACGACCAGCCGGCCCGTGCGCTTGACCGACGCGACCACGGTGTCGAGGTCGAGCGGCGAGAGCGAGCGGAGGTCGATCACCTCGACGGAGACGCCGTCGTCGTCCGCAGCCACCGCGGCGTCCCGCGCCAGCTGAACCAGGCCGCCGTACGTGACGAGCGTCACGTCGGTGCCCTGCGTCAGCACCCGGGCGGTGCCCATCGGGCGCGCGTCGGCGAGCGGAGCATCCTCATCCACCTCGCCCTTGGCGTGGTACCGGCGCTTGGGCTCGAAGAAGAGCACCGGGTCGTCGGACGCGATCGCCTGCTGGATCATCGTGAAGGCGTCCTGGGGGTCGGACGGGCTCACGACGCGCAGCCCTGCCGTGTGCGCGAAGTACGCCTCGGGCGAGTCGGAGTGGTGCTCGGCCGAGCCGATTCCGCCCGCGAACGGCACGCGGATGACCATCGGCATGCGCACCGCGCCCTGGGTGCGGTAGTGCATCCGCGCCACCTGGTTCACGATCTGGTCGAAGGCCGGGTAGATGAATCCGTCGAACTGGATCTCGACCACCGGACGGTATCCGCGGTATGCCATGCCGACCGCGGTGCCGAGGATGCCGGACTCGGCGAGCGGCGAATCCATCACCCGGCGCGGCCCGAACTCGGTCTGCAGGCCGTCGGTGACGCGGAAGACGCCCCCGAGCGTGCCGATGTCCTCGCCCATCAGGACGACCCGGTCGTCGGCGGCCAGGGCCTTGCGGAGGCCGGCGTTGATCGCCTTGGCCATGCTGAGTGCGGTCATCGGCTGTCGCTCCCCACGAACGTGCGCAGGTAGCGCGAGTAGTGGTCCCGCTGGCGGGCGAGACCGGTGTGCGGCTCCGCGTACACGTGGTCGAACACAGCCAGCGGCTCCGGGTCGGTGAGCGCGGTGATGCCGGCGCGCATCTCGGCCGCCACGGCATCCGCCTTGGCGATGATGCCGGCCATGCGATCGTCGGTCAGGGCGCCCTGGGCGTTCAGGTACGCCTCCACCCGGCTCACCGGGTCCTTGCCGCGCCACTCGTCCAGCTCGGCGGCGTCGCGGTAGCGGGTGGGGTCGTCGGCGGTGGTGTGCGGGCCCATCCGGTAGGTGACCGCCTCGATGAAGGTGGGGCCGCCGCCGCTGCGCGCGCGGTCGAGGGCGGCGCGGGTGACGGCCAGCACGGCGAGCACGTCGTTCCCGTCGACGCGGACGCTCGGCACCCCGAAGCCCGGCGCGCGGTCGGCGATGGGACGCTGCGCCTGCAGCGACACCGGCTCGGAGATCGCGTACTGGTTGTTCTGGCAGAAGAAGATGACCGGGGCGGCGTAGGTCGCGGCGAAGATCAGCGCCTCGTTCACGTCGCCCTCGCTGGTCGCGCCGTCGCCGAAGTAGGCGACAGCCACGGCGTCCGTGCCGTCGGCCTGGATGCCGAGCGCGTACCCGGTCGCATGCAGCGTCTGCGCGCCGATGATCACCTGCGGCGTCGCCATGTTGATGTCGTACGGGTTCCAGCCGCTCTGGGTCGTGCCGCGCCACACGCGCAGCAGGTCGACGAGGCCGGCGCCGCGGCAGTAGGCGACGCCGTGCTCGCGGTAACTGGAGAACACGAAGTCGTCGTGGCGCAGAGCGCGGCCGGAGCCGATCTGCGCCGCCTCCTGGCCGAGCAGCGGCGGCCACAGTCCCAGTTCGCCCTGACGCTGCAGCGCGGTGGCCTCGGCGTCGATGCGCCGGATGACGCGCATGTCCTCGTACAGCGCGAGCAGCTGGTCGGTTCCGATGTCGGAGACCCAGGCGTCGTACCGGTCGTCCGCGTGGCGGACACCGCCGGCATCGAGCAGGCGTACCACGTCGATCCCGCCGAGCCCGAGCTCGCCGAGGGATTCGAGGTCCGAGTGGGAGCCACCCCGACGGGTGGCCGGCTGATTGTCGATCGTCACGGTTCACGCAACCTTCACTCTCGCGCCCGGCCGCCGCTGCTTGTGGCGCGCACGACCGGCTTCCGGCCTCCTTGCCGGAATTAGTGGGAAGGCTACGCTGTGCGGTCAGCGCGCACAACCATCGGCGTGTCGACCGTGCAGGATGCTCTATGCAGCGTGCGCGGCGACTGCTAGCTTTCACACTATGCGCAGCTTCGACGGCACCGATCGCCGCATCCTCCTGGCGCTCGCGGACGACCCGCGATCGACCAACGTCTCCCTCGCCGACCGGCTCGGACTCAGCCGGAACACCGTGCAGGCGCGGGTCGCCGAGCTGGAGCGGAACGGCGCGTTCCTGTCGTTCGAACGACGGATCTCGGCGCGCGTCGCCGGGTACCCGCTGGCGGCGTTCGTCAACGTGCACGTGCAGCAGCAGCGGCTGGCCGCCGTGGTGGAGTCGCTGGCCGCGAT